>JBDLIX010000320.1:0-1614 GCA_039714655.1 Bacteroidota bacterium | reverse complement strand
AAGATATACTTAAAATAACACAACAGCATTTACTTAATTTGACACAGCGCTGTTCAATAAAAAAGAGATAGAACCGATTAATGAATATTAATTAGAGACTGTCATGGCCACACCTGCGGAAAAACTTGCTGAATCTCTAGTCGAACTTGAGAAACTTCAAAATGAAAGAGGTCTTGCTATTATCAAAGCGGAAGATCTATCCCGAACTCATAAAGAACGATTAATTGAAAATGGATTCATAAGGGAAGTAATCAAGGGTTGGTATATTTCCTGTCCTTCTGATGAAAAACAAGGTGAAACGGCATCGTGGTACGTTTCTTTTTGGATTTTCATCTCTTCTTACATTGATACCCGTTTTGCCAAGGAGTGGTGCTTATCTCCTGAACAATCGCTTTTATTAAATAGTGGTAATTTCATGGTACCAACCCAACTTCTTATACGTTCTCCCAAAGCCTCTAATAACAGGGTGAATCTATTACATGGTTCTTCAGTTTTTGATTCAAAAGTCGAAATCCCGCATCAAAAAGAACGAAAGGAAATTGAAGGGGTACAGGTTTATTCTGTAGAAGCAGGGCTTGTTGCCGTTAGCTCTGACTTTTATACGCGTCATCCAACCGATGCGCGAACCTGCTTGGCCATGGTTAAAGATTCATCGGACGTATTGGGGAAACTTCTGGATGGGGGTAAAAGTGTGGTTGCCGGACGACTTTCCGGCGCGTTTCGCAATATAGGAAACGACAAGATTGCCAATAATATCCTGGCCACCATGAAATCAGCTGGTTATGATGTCCGGGAGAGCGATCCATTTATGGAAAAGATGGAACTTGAGCTAAGTTCACGTGAGGTATCACCCTATGTCAATCGTATTAAAATCATGTGGAAACAAATGAGAAATGTTGTGTTAAAATATTTCCCCGATGCTCCGAAAGAGGTATTAATGGTAAATGATTATCTCAAGCAGGTTCAGGAAAACTATAGCAGTGATGCTTATCATTCACTTTCCATTGAAGGTTATCAGGTTACTCCTGAACTGATTGAGAAAGTAGCAAGTGGTGATTGGGATCCCAATAAAAGTGTAGAGGATAAACAACAAAAGGATGCCATGGCTGCACGTGGTTATTTTCAGGCATTTCAGGTTGTGAAGGATAGTATTAAATCTGTCCTGGAGGATGAAAATTCAGGAGAAGTTGTGGATAACGACCATGGTAGTTGGTACCGTGAATTATTCGCACCCAGCGTAGCTGTAGGGCTTGCAAAAGCATCAGATTTGGCTGGATATCGTAATGGGCCGGTCTACATAAAAGGTGCGATGCATACACCGCCCAGACATGAAGCTGTTCGGGATACAATGCCTGTTTTTTTCGATTTGCTGAAAGAAGAACCGGAAGTTAGTGTTCGTGTGGTTCTTGGTCATTTCATATTTGTTTATATACATCCATATTTTGATGGTAACGGAAGGATGGCTCGTTTTCTTATGAATGTGATGTTGGCATCGGGTAACTACCCGTGGACAGTCATAAAGCTGGATAAACGCGAGCAATATATGTCCGCATTGGAAAAGGCCAGTGTTGGTAGTGATATCACCGATTTTGCTAAATTCATTGGGGAACAGGT
>JBDLIX010000319.1:0-1841 GCA_039714655.1 Bacteroidota bacterium | reverse complement strand
GTAAAATTGATTTATATGGATCAAGAGAATAAAATAAAAGTGGCATATCGGGTGGCCCTGGTAACGGGGATCTTTTGCGCGGTAGTAGCATTGCTGCTCATTTTGAATTTCTGGCACATGAAACAGCATGAGCCTCTGGAAAGTGCCACCATTGAGGCGCTGGTTAAACGACTCTCTCAGGAACCCAATAATGAAGTATTGAAAGAGGAGATCAGGAGCTTTGATCTTTTGGCACGAAAGGCATACTTTACCAGCCGCTGGCAGATAAAGAGCGGTACCTGGTTGTTGTTGATTGGTGGAATTGTCCTGGCAATCTCCCTGAAGATCTACACAGATCTCAGATCCGGGATCGAAAAACCGGAGGAGATTACCGAAGAGTTATTAAAGGCCAGGGCCAATGCCCAATACTGGTTGTTTCTGTCAGGCGGAATTATCCTTGGGTTTGCATTGGTAGCCGCAATGCTGAGCAATGATTATCTGAAGGAATATAAGCAGATGGCTGGTGCCGATGGAGCTGTAGAGGCTCCAGGTGATGTGGAAGTGATTGACCTGTTCCCCACTGGTCAGGCAGGCTCCGGGAATGATTCCACAGCCCTGAGAAACGAAGCCGGAGAGGTTGGCGATCCGGCAATAACATCAGCCGTGGAGGGTCAGGGAGCAGACCAGGGAAGCGAAGCGGGTGCGGCAGGTGTGGACCAGCCCCTTGCAACCGTGGGCAGATCCGCGTCAGCTACTTTCAATAAAGAGGATTTTAAAAAGAACCAGGCAAACTTCAGAGGATTTCAGGGACTGGGAGTATCATACCATAAGAATATACCCCAGAGCTGGAACGGATCGACAGGAGAAAATATCAAATGGAAGGTTGCCATCTCAAAACACGGATACAACTCACCTGTAATCTGGGGTGATAAGTTGTTTGTTTCAGGGGGTGATTCCCAGTCAAGGGTGGTCTCCTGCTATAACCGCCATACGGGACAGTTACTCTGGGAGCGCGAGGTGAAGGATATTCCCGGATCTCCGGCTACTCCACCACGGGTATCCGACGATACAGGATTGGCTGCCCCCACCATGGTTGTAGATGGAAATCGTGTGTATGCCATTTTTGCAACAGGTGATGTGATCGCTTTTGATCTTGATGGGAACAAAGTCTGGGGAAGAAATCTGGGAGTGCCAAACAATCATTACGGCCACTCTTCCTCCTTACAGTTGTGGGAGAATAAACTGGTGATTCAATACGATACCAACGCAAAGGGAAGGATGTTGGCACTCAACACTACCAATGGAGAGACAATTTGGGATGTAGAACGTCCCGTTCATATTTCCTGGGCCTCGCCTGCACTTATTGAAGTGAATGGAAAAATGCAGGTGGTCACTACTTCGGATCCTTATGTGTCAGGTCATGATCTTGAATCGGGTGCAGAACTTTGGAAAGTGGAGGCGATGATGGGTGAGGTGGGTCCTTCTGTCGCATATGAGGATGGACTGGTATTTGCCACCAATGAATATGCAAGGCTCATTGCAGTAAAGCCAGAACCCGGAGCGGGTTTTACCTGGGAGGATGACGAGTATTTGTCTGAAGCTGCAAGCCCTGTGGCGTACGGAGGATTGCTTTATGTAGCCACCAGCTATGGAGTTTTGGTCTGTTATGATACCAAAACGGGTGAGAAACAGTGGGAGAAAGAGTTCAATGATGGATTTTATTCCTCACCCATGATCGCTGACGGAAAGCTTTATATCATTGATTTGGCAGGTGTTACGCATATATTGAAAGCAGACCGGACAGGTGCTGTACTCGGTGAACCGGAATTGGGGGAGGGTGGATTTGCGCTTCCTGTATTTGC
>JBDLIX010000318.1:0-1871 GCA_039714655.1 Bacteroidota bacterium | reverse complement strand
ATGGATTTAGAGTTAAAGGATTTCAATAGATCGCGCATGATTTGCACCACTCGCTGAACCGGGTAAGAGAAACCACCTTGCAGGTACCAATAATTCAATCCCTCTTTGTGAATTAAAACATTCTCCTCACCTGTCCGATCCTTATAGGTGATCGTTGTTGTCACCATATCCTTCAGGCTGAATCCATAGCCAATTTCCATCTCAAACAATAGCGCATCCACAAGTCGAAAGCGCGTACCTGCTCCCACCTGGTATAGGGAATAAAAAGGGCCATCCGAAATGTAATCCCATTCCACATCCACGCTACCCCCAATTGCAGCATACGAGTAGTAAGCCCCTCTTCCAGAATTATAATTCATCCGGATACAGAACTGGTATCCAAAAGAACCATAGGCTGCAATCCGGTCCCGAAACAGATCCACCTCCAGCTCTGCTTTCAGGGGGATCTTATGAACGGGGAAGGCACCGGAATGCACATGAACCTCATCATTGAATATGTAATCATGTTCGAAATTATGCGCAGAGATTCCGGTTTCAATACTTAAGAAATGATTGATCTCCTGGCGTACAGTCACATCATATGCGCCACCGTCAATCACATACGATGCTTTTGTTAAAAAG
Source organism: Bacteroidota bacterium (assembly GCA_039714655.1). Lineage (GTDB taxonomy): Bacteria > Bacteroidota > Bacteroidia > Bacteroidales. The sequence continues at coordinate 1,250 of JBDLIX010000318.1, read as the reverse complement.
GGATCTGCGCCCAGAGAGATGTTGGCTGCATAGAGGCTCATGCCAACTCCTACATAGGTATAGCGTTGTGCCATTGCAGGTTGGGAGTTGAATTGGATGGTGAGAAGAGATGCTGACAACATCCCATATTTCAAACTTCCCCTTATTAGCGAGTTAGTTGTCTTCATCACTCTGTTGGCACACAAGGTATTAACAAAACGTGATGAAGATGAGAATATTACTTGCTACTTTTTTGTGTAATCTTTATAGAACTTTTCGATCTGATCTCTGATCTCTTCCGACACACTTGATTCATGTTCTTTAACTATTTGCTCTACCCGGTCATGTGCCCTATCCACCATGCTTTTTCCAAGTAATCCTTCATTGTTGACAATTGGAGAATTGTAAATTTCATTACTGTGCATGAATTGCAATGTGTGCTCATCCATTAAATAACTTCCGCCGGGACCAACTCGCTTTATCGCTTCGTAACCTAATTTGTCTTCATCTACGGTAAAACCACCCAACATTGAAACTACCGATCTGTACAGGTCAGCGTCAAGAATGATCTGTTCAGGCGAAACCGTTGTTCCTGTCATCAAACTTCCAAACCACAACCCCAAAGTTGATCCTTTCATTAACCGTGTCATCCAGGTTAAAGCTTTTGATTGTCCTGCCTGCCAATCAGGGTACGAACTGTCAACACTGCCGGCGGCAGAAAAATGAGAAAATCCGAAGTAATTCGCTATATCTATATTGGCACTAAGCATGTTATTTCGTTCGGCCACTCCATAAGATAAGCCGCCGGTTCTAAGATCTACCGGGCCAGCTGAACCTCCGTAAACACAAGGTATGCCCTCATTTAATAACTGAGCAATGGTTAATATCCCTAAAAACTCTGCATGCGTCTGAACACTGTTTCCAGCCATCGTAAAAGGTGATGATACACCCGCAATTGGACAGGAGCTAATTAAAAGAGCACTATTTTGCTGGGTCAGGTAACTGATAATTTGAGATACTGGCTGGCATATTTGTAGCGGACTGGTCGGTGACACGGTAAACAGCATACTCGGGCCTTTGCTCAAATCCCGGCCCTGGCCTGCAATGGCAGATGCCTCTATCCAGAACTTAGCCTCTTTCACATCATGTGGAGCAGCCTCAGTCAATTTTGCTGAATTCTGTAACGTTAGTGAAGCAGCATATATGGTTTTATCTTCTTCAGATGAGTCATTTGGAATACAAACCGGACAGTTCACTTTGATCTCATCCAT
>JBDLIX010000317.1:0-1967 GCA_039714655.1 Bacteroidota bacterium | reverse complement strand
GACCTTATTCCGGCTTCGAAGACAATTCTGGCAAATACTCCTCCAACACCAGTGATCCTGGAGAGGTCACAAAGAGCGAAAATCTCTTTTAACCTCTCCTTTGGGATGCCGGTTTCACCGGCTATTTCATGTTGCTGATTGCTCGTCTGAACCCGTTCGAAAAACTCACGGGTGTTCCGGATCTCTTTTGTCTTCAGTACCTCCACATATTCATAGGGGATCCCGGGGAAGTCCGAAAGAGGAAAGGGCCTTGCCAGGTAACTGCCCGCTTCCCGTCTTAACAGGAGCAGGTACCCTGCAGGTATTCCTGTAGCGTCGGCAATGGATTGAACATTTTGTTTCGATTTCAGGGATTTTAATAACATGCCAAGGTTATGGAACCCATTATTCCTGAGAATCCCGAAACGCTCATCAATTTTTTCATGAAGGGATACCCGGCTTGGGATCAGTTGTTTTGACACGGTTAACGCATAAAACTCCTGTAAGCTGATCAGGGTTGGATCGAGGGTATATTTTTCCATTTACAATAACTATCTCACGCCCAGTAAAACGATCTCATTCGCCGATGCGAATGTTACCTGCCCATGCTTAACAACAACAGATGTGCTGGAATAGTAATCATACAATTGTGTTCCATCCTCAAAAATGTTTTCCACTTTCACTGTTTTTTCTCCAGGTTCCAGATCCAGTCCCACCACCACATGATCTGAATAATCACCTGATTTGAAGCTTCTGGAAAAGGTATAGGGCGACGAGGTAAGCATCTGATGCTGTCCGGCGCCCACCGAAGGATGGTCCCTCCGGAATTGCCCCAGTTTTCTGTAATGACTCATCACCAAACCCACAGAAAATCCATTTCTGGTGCTATTGTTTTCAATCTCCTCCCAGTTCATCACTCCGCGTAAAGTGGCATCTCCTTCTGTTCCGGGTATGATCAATTCCCTGCAACTCTCATCGCCATAATATATCTGTGAGGTACCTGGAGTCAACAATAACTTGGTTCCAGCCTCCAGAGGCTTTTTCCGCCCCTTGTCAAAAGGTTCTCCATCATCGTGGGAAGTAAAATAGTTAAGAACTCCTTTTCCTTTCAGCTCGTTGTAAAGAATATCTGAATAAGAGGAGAAAAGTGTCTCATAATCCTGAGAGGCGCTATTTTTGAAATCGAAATTGATCATGCTGTGAATGCCATGATTGAAAAAGTCAACATCCCGGTCTCCGAACCAAAAATTCCTGCCTGACTTGATCCCATAGCCATACACCTCAGCAACCATATAAAAATCATTCTCATCCAGCACCTTATCGGGATGTTGATTCTTCCATTCCAACAAGGCGATGCGGGACTCTTTACCCAGTTCTCCCCAGATACTCTCTTCGATATGTTTGGCTGTATCGAGCCGGTATCCATCAATTCCATACTTGCGAATGAAATCGGTGAGCCACTTAATGATGTAAAACCTGGGGGCCCTGGGATACCCGGTTCGTTCAAAAAACAGATCCAGTTCTGCCATCTCCTTATGAAGCCGGCCCTCCTGTTCCCATTTCTCCATGAGTGATGGGGGAAGCTCTACCGGATCATTCGAGTCGGTCCGGATATCCGGGAGGTTCTCAACCAGGGTGCAGGATACTGTGGTTTCATAGTCCTGGTAGGTGCATTTGGGACTGGTCCGGACCCACTCTTCCGGCCAGACAGGATCCTTCTCTGTCACTGGTCCGGTATGGTTAATAACCACATCCATGACGATCCGGATACCATGTGCATGGGCTGTTTCAACCAGTTGTGTCAGATCCTCTTCGGTGCCAAAGTTGGGATCAATACTGGTCCAGTCCTTGATCCAGTAGCCGTGATATCCAAAGGTCATCCCGGTGGATTCATCGGTACTTCCATGGATCTGTTCAAAGTAAGGAGTAAGCCAGAGGGCAGTGATACCAAGTTCGTCGAAATATCCCTCTTCGATCTTTCTGATCAC
>JBDLIX010000316.1:0-2155 GCA_039714655.1 Bacteroidota bacterium | reverse complement strand
GTACTACTAGCTGGGGACATAGGGCATTGCCACTTAAGGATTACCGGATTAATAACCAGGATTATTCATTCAGTTACCGAATATCTCCTCTGAATTAATATGCCAAAGGAATCAATTGCATAATAACAGCAAGCTTGACGCTTGTTTCGGGAAATCAATTGAAAGAAGTTAATTTGTGAGTGGACAGCAGTTCTGGAGAACTTTAAGGATGTCAGTGAGACGGTTTCTGGTATTGATTTGATAAAGATACTCATCAGCAATGTTGATGAGTATCTTTTTATAGGATCCATAAAAATTATAAGTAATGAGAATGAAAAGTAAAAAGCTATTAGTTTCGGTTTTCGTATTTACATTAGTTGTTTTTGTTAGTTGTATCGAAAATCCAACAACTAAAAAATCAGCCGGAAAAATGATACAGGCAGAGCTGCCTGATGAGCAAAAAATAGATAGCACCTATTATAAACCTCCTTTCAGCATTAAAAACCCAGATTTTATTAAATCACCCTACACAGGAATGACACGGGACGAATGGATTCGCTGTGGAATACATATCCTTGAGGGAGCATTTCAATACGTTGACGATATCGAAACGCCAATGTTTCTGCCCAAATTCCCGGGTAAAAGTTACCCTCACAATGGCAACGAGAATGCAACACCTGAAAATCGAAGTGCAGCTATATTTGAAGCTGTTGCAAGAACATTTAATGTAGCCGCTCCTCTTTTGGCTGACAACCCGGATTTAACCATTAATAATATACGGTTAATTGATTATTATAAGTTTCAATTATTAGAGTTGTTAACCAATCCTGAATGCGACTACTTTATTGGCTATCCCGACCGCCCATCTCAACAAACGTGTGAACTCGGAAACCTGGCATTATGGAATTTGGTTACTCCTGATGTCTTCTGGAACCGTTTATCAGACTCTGAAAAAGAGAAGGTTGCCAAAACTACGCAGGCTTGGTCTGTATCATGGACCAATACGCACAATTGGCGTTTTTTCAATGTCATGATGATGACTTTTTTAGATTATTATGGTTATGAAATTGATAAAATCAGAATGGAAGCACATCTGGATAACCTTCTGTTGCATTATGCAGGCAACGGCTGGTACAGAGACACAGGCTATGATTATTATACAATCCATGTCTTCCATCTTTACAATGCTGTTTGGGCAGAGAAATACGGCAAAATAAAATCACCGGAAAGAGTAGAAATTATAAACAAGCATTTAAATGAGTTCCTGGAACAATACCCGTTAATTTTCGGTAAGCAGGGTGAAGTTAACATGTATGGACGCAGTATTCTGTACAGGCTGGGGGCGAGCGTAGGTATGCCAACGGCTTTTTTGAATAATAGAAGTCCATCAAGCCTTAGTCCGGGTGAAGCACGCAGGGTAGCTTCGGGTGCCCTTTTGCAATTCGTGACGCACCCTTCATTTTTTAACCAGGGTATTCCCTCTCTGGGTTTTTATGGCCCATTTGATTCTTGTATCCAAAGTTATAGTTGTTCGGCCAGTCCATATTGGATGTTTCTTAGTTTTGTCGCCTTAACATTACCCGAGAATGATCCCTTTTGGACTGAAAAAGAAGAATTGGGGCATTGGGCTGACATAAAAGAAAACGAAGTGCATACAGAGTATTTGCCCGGACCGGGAATGCTTATTTCAAACCACGGCTCTTCCGGAGCATCAGAAATCCGCCCGGGAAAAATATACAAAATCAATCCAAATTATTCCCGTTTGGTATACAACACTGCATTTCCATGGGAAGCAGAACCTGATGATGGCATAACGAGTTCAGTTATAAAGCTTTTATTGGTTGGCTTGGATGATAAGGCGAAAAATCCTTCCTATACAGATGTGTCTGGTTATCGGGATAGTGTACTTTACCGTCAGGCGACATATCCAAACAAAACATTGCCGCTTCCGGGTTATATTGATATGGCGTCTATAATAATTCCAAATGGAGAAATACGGATTGAATGTGTTCGGAAAATAAGAAAAAGTAAAGTTTTCCTGGGGCATTTCAGCATGCCGCATATGGGTACAACACCTGTAATCTCAAAGAAGGAGATTGATGGAAAGCAATGTATTGCTGTTAGCATACCCGGCCGGCAATTAGCATTGACCAATTATTTGGGATGGCAAGATATT
>JBDLIX010000315.1:0-2165 GCA_039714655.1 Bacteroidota bacterium | reverse complement strand
TATGCGGCAGAAGCTAATTCAGCAGAAGCTAATTCCTGACTCAGAACGAGAAATGACGATTGCTAAATCCATTTTTGATTTCACCTGGATTGATGACATATCCCGGTGGACGAAAGACCGTTCTATTCTGTTCATGGTTGCCGGAGTACTAATGTACTTTAAAGTCCAGGAGGTCGAAATCCTGTTCCGCAAACTTGCCGAAATTTACCCTTCATGCCATGTTATCTTTGATTCGATGTCATGGTTACCGACATTGGGGTCAAACAGGGAAATCAAGAAAATCATGAAAAATAGCGGGCGGGGAATGGACTCTTCAACAATTATTAAGTGGCATATGAAAAGAGCTTCCGGTCTTCGAAAGTGGGTAGATACAATCAAAGTCGTTGAAGAATATCCCATGCTTTCGAAAGTGCCCGCCAGGAATGATTTCACTAAGAAGCAGATCTGGCAAATAAAAATTGTAGGTCTCTTTCGCTTTTACAACATGATTCATGTGCAACTTTGAGAGCATGTGCAATTTTACATATCGACTCATTTGTGACTTCACTATGCGCCTTTTGGCATCCGGTTATTTACGGCGTCATCCGTCATAGAATGAATCCTCATACGGAGATTGAATTTGGAAACATTCGCAGAACCAAAAGAACTGGTAGAAAATTCGCATTATCGCAAGGAAAGGATACAAAGTCTGGGTGATCTTACCGATAATATGATTGATGCTCCGATAGTTGATTTAATCAACGCAATTAATAGAATTCCCAGTTGTTTTACCTTGCAGTGTTGTTATGGACATTTTTTATACAACGGTCAAAATGATCAAAATAACCTTGATCCCTTGCCGAACACCAACACAATATCCAGAGTTGAGTATAGGATTGCCTACATAGCTTTCTGTATTGAAAACAACATTATGGGAAGAGAGTTATTAAAGACTCTAAAGGAAGTCTCCTCTATAGATCCTGATAATATTCAGTTCTGTAGTGCTGATTGGTTTTGGGCAAGGCAGGTTAATTCTTATGCTCTTCAGGTGGAACCAAGCAGATTTAAAGATAAAGACAAAGTCATCCTTAGTTATAGGGAAGCACTGAAAATCCAAAAGATTCGGAATGAGTTTTTTATAAAATTGAAGAGTATATTGTTATAGGAATGATGCAATTACAAATCGATTAATTCGAATATAAGGATATAAAAAATTACACAAAGGATAAAGATTGTTACAGGATAATGAATTGATTGAACTTGCAAAAAAGAACCGGAAAGTGGAAAAACAGAAATTATCGGCAGTCGTGTTTGATTGTGATGGTGTGCTTATTGAAAGCAATACGGTCAAAACCCTGGCATTCGGGCAGACCGTGGAGGAATTCGGGCAGAAGGCTATGGATCAGCTGATGGACTATCACAGAGAACAAGGAGGGATCAGCAGGTTTAAAAAATTTGAGTGGTTTTACAGTGAAGTGGTTAAAGCCCCTTTATCTGATGAAATGATGGATACGCTGTGTGACCGTTTTACACAGCTTTGTATTGATGCTGTCCTGGATGCTCCGATGGTTGCAGGTGCAAAAGAAAGTCTGGATCTTTTATCCGGCCGACTGCCGATGTTTGTTGCATCTGGAACACCTGAAAAAGAGCTTCAGGATATTCTCATACAGAGGGGACTTGCGCCATATTTTGAGGGCATTCATGGGACACCGCCTGAAAAGCAGTACCTTCTGGAGCGGATTATCTCTGAAAACAGGCTGGATGCATCAAGAGTCCTGATGGTGGGGGATGCTGTAAACGATCTTAAAGCCGCACAATACTGTAACTCTTTATTTTATGGCCGGGGGAAACGATTTTCAGAAGGCAACATTCCGTGGAGTGAAGATTTGACAGGTCTTGTTGATTATTTGTCCTATAATTTCGAACTTGATTGATCTGGATCAGTCCTGATTAAATTTTAACCACAAAAATGTACCGGATTTCACCGGGATTAGATTTGGAGAAATAAAACTATGAGTACACAGGACACTATAAAAAAAACAGCTAGCTTTATTCGCAATTCCGCCTCTATAAAAATTATCTCTATCGGGATACTTATTTTAGTGCTGCTTATTCCAACTTCCATGATCTCGTCCCTATTGAGGGAAAGGGAATCAAGGCGTGACTCTGTTGTGCAGGAAATCAAT
>JBDLIX010000314.1:0-2172 GCA_039714655.1 Bacteroidota bacterium | reverse complement strand
TTGTTAAAAGGATCGGGTATAAACGGTCCATGATGTTCGCATTCTTCATTATGGCATTGGGTATGGTGATGTTTGTCCCTTCTGCAAATTCCGAAAGTTTCCCGGTTTTCCTGTTGGCACTGTTTGTAGGTGGAATCGGAAATACACTCTTACAAACGGCTGTTAACCCTTATGTGACTTTATTGGGTCCCATTGAAGGTACAGTGAAGCGCATGAGCTTTATGGGAATAATGAATAAGAGTGCCTGGTGGATCGCTCCTTTGTTCCTGAGCCTGTTTATCGATTTGCAGGATGTGCATATTTCTGATATTGTATTGCCTTTTTATATTGTAACAGCCATCCTGGTGGTTCTCGGGGGATTTGTATATTATTCCCCTCTGCCGGAGGTAAAAGCTGATGGAGAAGATGAGGAGGAAGCTGAAGAAGAGTCATCAGCTTATGCTTCAGGGAAAACAAGCATTATGCAATTCCCGCATTTATTACTGGGTGCTCTGGCAATATTCGTTTATGTGGGAGTTGAAACGCTTCCCATGTTTTCAATCATTGATTTTGCAAGAGCATCCTTTGGAGAGGTTCCGGGCCTGGCAGGGTATGCAAAATACGTGAGCCTGGGTTTGATATTGGGGTATATTTTCGGAGCCATAGCGGTACCTCGTTATATCTCACAAACAAAAACGCTGCTTCTTTTCTCTTTAATCGGTATAGCTTCATCATTACTGCTGGTTTTATCCCCTGTTAAATATGCGTTTTATGCTTTGTTACTGGTGAGCTTTGCTAATTCATTGCTGTGGCCTTCAATCTGGCCCCTGGCTATAACCGAATTAGGGAAATTCACAAAAAGGGGAGCGTCATTGCTTGTAATGGGTATTTCCGGAGGTGGTGTTATACCAGTCATATATGGCTTCCTGGTAGATGCTTTGAAAGGGACCGCAGAGGTAGCCAGTGTTGGAAATTATCAATCGGCCTACTGGATCTTGCTGCCATGCTATCTGTTCATTTTGTATTACGGATTACACGGACATAAAATCAGAATAAAGAGAGATTCTTAAAGACTAAAGGATCAAAGTCAGATACATAAGCCATAAAATATAGGAGAGATAGTATGGAACCAAGAGAACGTATGAAAATAGCAATGAACATGGAAAAACCGGACCGCGTACCGGTCATGAGCCAGTTCAGTATTGGTTTTATGAATCAGCAGCTTAAGGAGACAGGTATTACACCCATGGAATTGTGGTTGGATGTGGATAAGTATGCAGAGGCGCTTATCTGGTTGCGTGATCGTTTTGATTTTGATGGTATTCTTGTGGGTATTCATGGACATGATTTTAAGTGGCGTGAAAAAATCGTAAAGCTGGAGATGATTGACGGAATTGAAAGAGCCACATTTAAGGACCGCATCGAAACCTATGTGGATGATGATTTGCCGGTGGGTCATTTTTTTGAATCCCGGGAAAAAATGCTGGAGGATGTCAATCCCGATGATATTCCGGAAACATTAGATTACATCGCAGCATCGAAGGGCTGTTACGTCTTTATAGATGATGAAGATCCATACAGGATTTTTGATATTCTTGAAGAAAAGACCAGTGGAAAATACTCTCTGCACGGGGAAGTCTGTTCACCGCTCGATTATTTGCTTGATCTGCTGGGATATGAAAACGGACTGGTAGCCATGATCACCGCGCCCGAAAAGGTGACGAAAATTCTGGAGAAATTCACAGTTGGTGTGGTGAAAATGACAAGCGGACTGGCTGCTCATCCAAGTGTGGATGCCATAAAAATTTCATCCCCCTTTGCCGGAATGGGTTTTATCTCACCTGAGTTTTACCGACAGTTTGAACTGCCCTATCTAAGCCAGGTGAGCGATGCAATAAAAGCACAGGGAATACCTGGTTATGTGCATACCTGCGGCCATATCAACGACCGCTTGGAGATCATGGCCGAATCGGGGATTACCGGACTGGAATGCCTGGACCCGCCACCCATTGGTGATGTGGAACTGGACGATGCCTTTAACCGCATCGGTGAAAACATGTTTATTAAAGGCAATATTGATTCGGTCAATACACTACTGAACGGTACAGAATTGACGATCCGCGAAGATGTGGTGAACCGGATTCAGATCGGGATGAAAAACAGAGGTTTTATTCTGAGCACCGCCTGCTCCAT
>JBDLIX010000313.1:0-2385 GCA_039714655.1 Bacteroidota bacterium | reverse complement strand
TGAATCCCGATGATTTTAATTATCCGGATTTAATAACTCCGGTGCCTCATTCATGTGACCCGGAAGATATATTGCTACGTCAACAGGCACTTGGCAATACCGGTCTCTATTACCCCATGCTTTATACCACGCTCTTTATGTGGGGTATTGAATTTCTGGGATATGAACATTTTTCTCTTGCTGCCATTATGGATCCGCAAAGGTTCCATCAGAGTTTTATTATTCCGGCAGCACATAAGGCTGCTAGTATCGTTGAACAGATAGCTGAAACCACAGAGTCTCCAATAATCTTTCTACACGATGACCTGGCAAGTGCGACAGGCCCCTTGTTCCAACCAGAGTGGTATGATGATTTTATTTTCCCCCATTATCCTGAAATTTTCAAACCGGCCAAAGAGAAAGGGAAAAAGATTGTGATGGTTGCAGATGGGAATATGGACTATTTTATTGAAAAGATTGTTGAATATGGAGTTGACGGGATCATGTTTGAGAATCCGGCAACAGATATAGATAAGTTAATCGAGATATTTTCTGGCCGCGAAAAATATTTGATTGGGGGGATAGAGACTTCAAAACTAACTTTTGCTGACCCGGATGAGGTGAAGGAGATGGTTTTTTCACTTGCTAAAAAAGTTCAGGGTATCTCCGGTTTTGCAATGGCCAGTTGTGGAGGTATTCAGGGCAATATTCCATTTGAAAATCTTGAGGCATATTTTGATGCCAGGGTTGAGGTGGGGGCAACCCCTGAAGGTTGGCGGACGAATAAACATGTGTAAAGAATGAACCAAATAATAAAGAATATGGTTTTTCAGCAGTGCCGGTTGTTGTTTTTAATACCGTTGAGCCTGTTGACAATGGTCTCGTGCAGTGTGGAAAAAAGCGGCCAGCAAGAGCTGAAGATTGCGTATGTAATGGCACCCGGGGGTACCTCCCATGAAGCTGCACTAAAGATCGGTGAGTTAGTGGAAAAATATACAAATGGGGAAATCAAAACCAGGATATACCCAAATGCGATCCTGGGCAGCGACAGGATACTGATAGAGGGGCTTAAGCTGGGATCTCAGGACATTGTGATTACAGGAACCGCTTTAATCGGCTGGTATACACCCGAGTACGGATTGATTGAAGCGCCATTCCTGTTCCGCGATTATGATCATTTAGATAAGGTGTTGCATGGGGAAATAGGGAAAGAATTGGAGCAACAGATATTTGATAAATGCAAGCTTCGGTTTCTTGCTTATTTACATCGCGGATCAAGATACCTGACCACAACAAACAGTGAAATCCGGACTCCTGAAGATTTAAAGGGATTAAAAATGAGGGTGCCTGAATTGCCGGTCTATATAAAATCATGGGAAATATTTGGAGCAAATCCAACACCCATCACATATTCTGACATGTTTATGGCATTAAAACAGGGGGTTGTTGATGGTCAGGAAAATCCATTGGAAGTGGTCTATACAAGTCATCTGTACGAAACACAGTCTTACGTTATGAACACCAGGCATCTGGTGGGCTTCTACGCAGTTGCTGTAGCCGACAGGTTCTACAAGAAGTACTCCCTAGAACACCAGAAAATAATTATAAAAGCTGTTTTAGAAGCAGCAGAATATCAAAATGGCCTTGTTCAAATGTATGAGCAAGAATATAGAGAGAAATTGGAGGAGCATGGAGTGACTTTTATTGACGTTGATAGAGAAGCATTTGAAAAATTGGCAAAGGAGAAGCTGCCCCGGGAATTCAAAGATTCATGGGAACCGGGGGTATTTGAGCGAATTGTTGATGTCCGGTAGATTTAAAAAAACAGACAACTATGACTATAAAAAACAGGGTATTGGATCAATTAAAAGAAAACAAGCCCTCACTGGGAGGATGGGTAATGACCGCTTCAGTGACCTGTGCAGAGATTATGGCCCAGGCAGGTTTTGATTGGGTATGTATAGATGCGGAACACTCACCTGTGAATGATGAGACTGTCCAAAACATGTTTATTGCCATTGAAAGACATGGTGCGGAACCATTTGTCAGGATACCAAGAAATGATGAAGTGGTATTTAAGAAGTACCTGGATATGGGGGCAAAGGGTATTGTAGTACCCATGGTCAATTCTGCCGAAGAGGTGGAAAGGGCCATTGCTTATGCAAGTTATTCCCCACAGGGTATCCGGTCGTTTGCCTTACCCAGGGCAAATGGATATGGGGCATTTGCCACGGAGTATTTTAATCATGCAAACGAAAACCTCTTTATGGGGATCATGATCGAACATGTTGATGCATTAAAGAACCTTGATGAAATATTCAGCAATAAGAGGATTGATGCTGTTTTTATCGGACCATACGATTTGTCCGGCTCCATGAATATTCCCGGACAGTTTGATCACGGGGA
>JBDLIX010000312.1:0-2489 GCA_039714655.1 Bacteroidota bacterium | reverse complement strand
AGCTTTTGCTGATAATCAGGATTAAAACTGCGTATATAAGAAACCAGGCTCCATATCTCCTCTTCCGCAAATGCTTTCTCAAATGATGGCATGGAACCTTTTCCCTTTTGGATTTTATAAAACAGCGATCCATCTGTTTGATCCTGGAATATTTCAGATGCAACATCCCCGGGCGAAGGAGCCATTATCGTGAAATCTTCCTTCGTGGGAGTCCCGTGACAGGAGCGACAGGACCTTGTATAGATCAGCTTGCCCTCAAGCTGAATCTCCTCGTCAAATATCAGGAAACTAAGCATCTCATTATATGTTTCTGGGGCAACCCACTTCTCCTGAGCCGGCGCCATGGCACTGCAACAGGCAAAGAGCAGTAAGGCAAATGCGATTTTATTATTTTTCATGCTCAAGATTTTCTTTTATTTCCCAGATTGAAACAACCGGAAAGAGTTTTGATAACAGAGTTATGATAATGAGTAATAAAATAAACGGGCCTGCAGTAATTGCAATCTCCGCCAGGGTTGGGGAATAGTGCATAAAATCTTCTGGAACATTCTGAATAGGAAAGTATGGATGTTCCTGAACAGGTACAACAATCATGTAACGTTTAAACCACGCAGCGACCAGAATTATCACAGAGATTACAGTCACAGGCAACGGCCGGCGCATTGGTTTTATGATCAGCAGCAAAAATGGAATAATGAGCCCTCCAAGCTGAACCATCCAAAACATCATCGAATCGTGTCCGGCCAACATACTTTTTATGTGCTCCGCTTCTCCTCCTTTCAGTTTATATGCAGGAACAATAATTTCGTTGATATTAAAATAGACGTAGACAAGGGCAACCATCACCAGGAGTTTCCCCATTTTGTCAAAATGAACATCTGTGATATAATCCTTTAACTTGAAATTGTTTCGGTAGAAATACATAGCAATAATTACTGCCGCACATCCTGCTACAAAAGCTCCTGAAACAAAGTAGGGGCCAAAGATTGCGCTATCCCATCCCGCCCTTAGTGTCATCGCAAATAGCCAGGAAGTAACTGTATGAATTGCCAGTGCAACGGGAATGATAAGCACCATTAAAATTTTCATAAAGCGCTTCATCAGTTTATATTGTCCTGCTGTATTAGTCCAGCCAAGCGAGAAAAATTTATATATTTTTCGCTGAAAGGGAGGGATTTGGCTGCATTTGTCTTTACAAAGATTCATATCGGGGATTAGCGGGAGATAGAGCAATAGCAAACTCAACGCTACATATGTGATGACTACCGTAACATCCCATACAATGGGTGATTGAATCCTGCCAAACCTGAACAGGTGATGCAGCCGGTCCGGCCTACCCATATCTGTGATGATGATAAGACCGGCCACCATTGCAAATGCGACGGCAACGATTTCCGCAATTCGGGCAATAGGCATGATCCATTTAACTCCGATAAGTCCCATTACAGAGCTTATCAGCATTCCAATGAGACTTGCTGCAACAAAAAACACAAAGTTGGAAATGTAGATTCCCCAGGAAACATAATCGGTAAGCCCGGTTACACCAAGACCGTGTTTGAGTTGTTGGAGGTAGAAATAGATGCAGACAGCAAAGAGAATAAGAAGTGTTCCCAGCCAGATGACCGACTTCCTGCTCCAGTTCACATGAGATAATAACTCAGACTCAATCAGAGCATGGTCCTTTTTCTTAAGTGGTTCCATATTTCAGATATAGTTTTCGGTAGGGATTTACAAATTCGATTGCCTGGAAGGTAGATAGAAGACACTGGGTTTTGTGCCCAGTTCAGGCATCAACGTATACGCTGCATTATCCTTTAGCAATTTACTAAGGCGGACGGTCTCCCTTGTGCTTCCGTTGGTTACCAGGTCTTCGTTGGCATCACCAAAATAGTATACTCCGTTTGGACAGGCGGATACACAATAGGGTAGATTTCCTTCACGAAGCTGATCTGCACTGAACGCACATTTGGTTACAGTTCCCTTTTTCTGTGGAACATTCAACTCCATGTTATATGAAACATCGCTGTACTGTTCAGCATCCTTTGGGTCAGTCCAGTTAAAGGTTCTTGCAGAATAGGGACAGGCAGCCATACAGAACCTGCAGCCAATGCAGCGTTCATTATCGATCAGTACGATGCCATCTTGTCTCTTAAATGTTGCGTCTACCGGGCATACGGTAACACAGGGAGGATTATCACAATGCTGACAGGTTTTAGGCATATGGTAAGTGAGCCCACTCTCCTGATCATGCATCTCCAGCACATTGATATGATGCTGTTCTGGTTTGAGCTGATGCGCTTTCTGACAGGCTTTCATGCATGCGCGTTCATTTTTACAACGCGCAAGGTCAATGACCATTACAAACTTTCTTCCTTTTAGTCCTTCCCGCCCTGAATCCTGAAGATACTGGCTGTCGTCCTGTCCCGGGGCAGGTTTTAATGATCCGGTATCGATTTCAACCAGTTTGTGATCCGGAGTCAAAACCTTTA
>JBDLIX010000311.1:0-2517 GCA_039714655.1 Bacteroidota bacterium | reverse complement strand
AATTTAATACCCAGACGGCCTTCCATGATTTCTCCCAGTTCGAGGAGTTCCGGATCATCAAATTCGAAATAAAAATTCACAGCAACCTCTTTGTTTTTCTCCTGAAGTGGCTTGAACATCCGCATAATGTCGAATACGCTCTGCACCGAGGCGGTGTCTACGTATTCCAGCTTCAGATCAATCGTTGTCTTATCATCGGGGTCCTGAATATACTGCTCCACCCATTCCACGATAGGTTTGAAGAATTTTCGCGGATCGGATAGTATGGAATTCCCCGATAGCTTAAAATAGCCAGGGGAGCATTCTACTTCAAGGGATTTTTTGGTGGGTTCAATACTAATATTTTCCATACTGCGGTTATTTCAGATATTTGATGTTTTACAAATATAATATTACTCCTTTTCCAATTCAATACCAAATACCGACATAATTTCATGAGCTTTGTTCAGGTTCAGTTCGGTGAGAAGGTCTTTGTCGTTCTGAAGATTAAGATTTTTTAATTTCTTAAGAAGATCTCTCCAGTTTGAAGGGTCATCTTCAAAGAGGATGGTTAGGAATTTGGCCAGGTTGGGAAGTGTATTCTCCGGGATCTGCATTTTCAAACTGTCAATCACACCCAACTCATGCAGCAGGACCATCTTCAGGTTTGATTCCTCGATTTTTGCCGGTAGATCCTTATCATCATCCAAAGGAATTGCCAGTTCAACCTGGCTCCTGAGGTATTCCATCAGTTTCACATTGTAGGTAAGGTCCACCATATCATTATAAATGTTAAAATCCTTAAAGAAGGTGGAGGCACTGGATTTTTTGTTAAAGTAGTTGTAGATATCTTCCAGCTTGAAATAATTGACGAACAGGTATTTCCAGTTTTCCGAGCGTTTATCTTCCAGCAGACTTCGGTGGCGTTCGATATACATGGAGGCGTTGGAGTAGTAGGTAGCCAGGAATTCACTCTTTATGTCTGTATCATTTTCATTGTCATAAAGAAACCGTTCAATCTTACTGATCTCATTCACAGCCTTGCCTCTTGATGCTCCATCCACCAGGAAATCAAACTCCCGGATCATCTTATTGATCTTCTCGATATTCGGAAGATACATCTTTGTATTGTTGAATGGATCATCCCGTTCGATGATGATGTTCTGTTTCAGGCACAACTCTTCCAGTTCTGCCTTCGCTAATTTATTCAATTCTTCTCCCATAAAAATATAGAGTAAATCAATAATTGATGCAGTTATCGAATTTAGGATATTTTATTGAAACGGGAATAGAATATATGGATGATTTACTAAAAAAGTCATCCTTGCGGAGGTACTGTCACATGGTATTAATAAGGGATGTATTGAAACTCAATGCCAAGGCGCTGTTCAATCATTTCTCCCAGCTCCTTCATTTCCGGATCTTCATCTTCGATGTACCAATTGACCATTAAGACCAATCCCTTTTTTCTCACACTGTTGATCTGCCGCAGGATCTGGTAAAGAGATTGCGTGGAGGCTGTATCGATATACTCAAGTTTGATATTAAGCACAGTCTCATCTGCAGGTTGTTTCAGGTATTTACCTACCCAGTTGTTGATCGGTTCAAAGAAAACTTTCGGGTCAGTTAAAATCGAACGACCTGTGAAATTCATAATTCCGAATGTGATGTCAACAGAGAGAGACTTATCTGTGGGTTTAATAATCAGGTCATCCATACAAATCAAGTTTCATTTTGAGCAGAGGAACTATATAAGGCAAGTTAGCAAAGATTGTTTATGGATAGGGTTAAAAAGTTATTAAGAATTGACGAATGAAGATTTTTGCCGGACCAACAGTCTGGTAGTTGTGAGATATGAGACTCTTCTAAAAATCCCTGTTTTCAGGACTTCAGCAGATTTTATCCCTTTATATAACCCATTCAGAATTTCAATAAGCTGCTTTGTCAAATTGTGCATAACGTTAACATCTGTTTAGCGTATTAAATGGTAGAATTTTCTGAATTTAGTTTTGTCAAATCTAGAAGAAAGCTATAAATTAGTTATGTTAAATTGAGAAGAAAGCTATTGGAATGACACATATATATAGTAAAATCAGAGATTACAAGTTGAACAACAAGGGCCGGGCAAAAGGTTTTATAGACCTTATGGAGCTCCTCCTTGCTTGCATCACCTTTCCCTTCACAATCTGGTTAAGTAAAAATTACTTGATTCCAGGTATGGAAGTTAAGACACTTGAGGCCATTTTCTTTTTCGCTTTTATCCTGATGTCCTGGTTTGTCCTTTCGAGGATCACGGCCATGGCAAAGATTCCCAGGACACAGCGGTATTTAAACCTGGCAATTGAATTTGCCCGGAGCACATTCATCGTATTTGTTGGCCTTCTTATTATTAAGGTACTCTTCCGGCTCACCTCACTTCCTGTGCTACTGATTGTAGTATATGTAACTGCTTTGTTTGTCCTTACGCTTGCGTTCAGGATTCTTGCTTTTCGGGCACTTAAAGCATATCGTTCATATGGCAGAAGTTCGCATCATGTA
>JBDLIX010000310.1:0-2546 GCA_039714655.1 Bacteroidota bacterium | reverse complement strand
TCTTCAAAGCCCTTACGCATCAGTACGATCATGGGACTGATCACCCTGATCGGGGGAGTGGGTTATATGATTTATGCCGTAGTTATGTATTTAATGGGTAACACCAATCCGGGATGGACTTCACTGCTGATCACCATCCTGATCATCGGCGGTATTCAGTTATTCAGCATTGGAATCATGGGAGAATATCTGGCAAGAATCTACAATGAGTCAAAGCAGAGGCCCCACTATTTTATTCAGCAAAGAACAGATGACGAAAGTGATCAGGGAGCTGATAAATAAATCTCGCGCGTTGCTCTGTCAAATTTGTAACCGGGGACTTTAATAATTACAATTCCCCCCTCATTGTAAATGGTATCACGGGCTGTGCCGAATAGGGTTTCAAGTTTTTCTGTATGCCGGAAACCATCCACAACCAGATAGTTGAAGGTGGGATCGGCATATGTGCCCTTTCCCCCATCGTGAAACCAGTTTTCATTTGTTACGTGGTAGGAGGGTTTGAAATTCCGGTCGTGAACACTGTAGAGCCTGACACTGTTCCTTGAAAACATGGTTGTATACTTGGCCTGCCAGTAATTTGCCACACCAAAGGTCAAACCATGTGACTCCTGCAGCTCATCCAGTACTCTGGAGGTATCAGGATAATAATTTACATACCTCTTAATCCCCATGGCAGCATGCTCTTTTACCCCAACAAACAGCAGTAGAATGATAAATCCTGCAGTTGCAAAAGTGGTAAAATAGTGGAGGATTCTAATTTGTTTCAGATGTTTTGAGAGAACCAAACGGAGCAGGTAAACAGTTCCCAGGGCACCCATGACCAATGCTGCAAAATTGTAGCGGATATGGGCCGCTCCCAAATATGCGCCATTGATGACCGGGGTGAACAGTACAAGAAAGGTCAAAAGAAACAGATAGAGGACCAGCGTGTAGGAGGGTTGCCTGCTCTTTTCCATTTTCCCGGAAAGAAAGCTCCTCATATGTTTCACCAGATAGATGGGGGATCCCATCAGAAATAGCAGGAATAGGAATATCAGCCAGCGCTGAACCGGGTATTGGATAATCACAGCCTTAAAATGGTTCACAAGGTTCAGGAATGAAGTCCATGCATTGTCGAATTGAAACATTTTCCATCCGGTAGGAATAATAGTAATGGCTTCAGATTGACTGATCTTGTTGAATATGACATATCCCGCTGCAGTGGACAGGATCATCACTGCCAGCAATAACAGGAGGCGGAGATCTCGCCCCCTGGGGATCAACTTAATGATGGAGAGGAGTGTTGCGGGGGCTAAAAAAGCCATGACAAAGAGTCTGTCCGAAACAACAGCCAGAATTGTGACCATTCCCAGAAGGATAAGTAGATGTAGTTTTCCGGTTCGTAAGTATGTAAAGAAGAGAAAACCGGCCAGCAGACTGTTGATAAAATGGCCACAATGGTATGCTGGTAACAGTACCTGGGAAGGGATCACATTCCCTTCTCCGAGAATGGAAGAGAGGGGAATAATCAGAAAAGCAAGATTGATCAGGAATAGTGTTTTAAAACCTATATCAGGATCCATTGCCTTCATTAGCTTATTGAGTAGCACCACTACGATCAGCTGCTGAAATACCCCGAAAACCATGGAGGTCAGCGCAGTTTTTTTCAAAATTGCCATCATCGGAAAATAGATGAACATATCGGGAAAGAAGTTGGGGGAGGCATTCAGGTGCCAACCGCTGATCCCGCTCTTATGAACGAACAGATCCAGGTAGATGGAGGGAAGATAAAGGGTGTCAGCGTTCACAAATAACCAGATACCCCTTTTCCCGGGCAACATAGCATAGAGCATGAAACCTGCCAGGGCAACAATAACAAATGAGAAAAGGTAGTTTAGTCGATCTGCTTTTACCGATTTTATCATACTTGTCTATTTTGAAAGAGAAGAGGCATCTCAAAGAACGCTAGATAATTTTTTAAATCCTATGTTTGGATTCGCTATTTTTGAGCGCATGAATCCGAAGAAAGAATACCCATGGATAACCATACCCTTTCAATTCCTGGTCAGAAATGAGAAATGGGTTATCTCTTTGCTGGTAATTGTTAGCCTGCTTCAATTGTGGTTGACCAAATATGTTCCTTCCCTTGACGGACCACAGCATCTGTACAATGCAAATGTGATTGTGGAACTCCTGAAAGGAGATGCGTTGTTCAGTGAATTCTTCAGGATCAATGAGGTGATCGTTGGTTACTGGTCCGGTCATTTCTTCCTCTCTCTTTTTAACCTGTTTTTACCGGCATGGCTGGCAGAGAAGTTTTTTCTCACGGCATACATCTTCGGGATGTTTTTCTCATTTCGATACCTGCTCAGGAGTATCTCCCCTGGTAACCAGAACCTGCTGATATACCTGGTATTTCCATTTATCTTTCACATGTACCTTTTACTGGGTTACTACTCCTTTAGCATTGCAGCGATATTTTACTTCTGGGCTTTTGGATACTGGATCAGGAAAAGGGATCAATTCAGATGGAAAGAGATGCTCATTTTCGGGTCCCTTGTGATGGG
>JBDLIX010000309.1:0-2583 GCA_039714655.1 Bacteroidota bacterium | reverse complement strand
GTTACCGGTATCCCGATGATCCCATTTATTAGTATCAATATATTCCCCGTTAAACTCGTCACTCCAGAAAATGGTAAAATCTTCTAAAATATGTTTTGGGGTTTGTGCACTGACAGTTTGAAATAAAAGTATTCCAAAGACTACTAATATAATTTTCCGTTCTATCCTCATATTATCGTATTTGGCATTCGTGTTAATTCATTATCTGGTTTTATAATTTTCGTATTGACCTAAAATCCAATGCATTTCTATGCTAATGCCGGGAAGACATTCCATCAATATTTCTAAAATCTATGCTATATTGTTTTCTATTTTTTAAAGTAATAATTAAACCTCCAAGGTGATATGGATGACCTGCTTTTAGAGGCTCAATTTTTTCAATAGGCTGTAGCTCATTATCATTCCATTCTGAGTCATCAGTTTTATGAAGAAGAATAGATATTAGTATTTCTACAGGCCCATATTCATACTTTAAGTCCTCAAATTTGGTATAAGGCAATGAGCTTTTATAGCTTTCAGGGTGCAATCCTGTGTGTTCCTTCACACCAATATCTTGCCATCCCAAATAATTGGTCAATGCTAATTGCCGGCCGGGTATGCTCACAGCAACACATTGCTTTCCATCAATCTCCTTGTTGGAGATTGATGGTGTTTTACCCATATGCGGCATGCTGAAATGCCCCAGGAAAACCTTGCTTTTTCTTATTTTTCGAACACGTTCAATCCGTATTTCTCCATTTGGAATTATTATAGACGCCATGTCAATAAAACCAGGTAAACCTCTTTTGTTTTGATATGTCGCCTGACGGTAAAATACACTATCCCGATAACCAGACACATCGGTATAGGAAGGATATTTCGCCTTATCATCCAAGCCATCCAATAAAAGGCTTACAACTGAACTCGTTATGCCGTCATCAGGGTCTGCTTCCCATGGAAATGCAGTATTGTATACCAAACGGGAATAATTTGGATCGATTTTGTATATTTTTCCCGGGCGGATTTCTGATGCTCCGGAAGAGCCGTGGTTTGAAATAAGCATTCCCGGTCCGGGCAAATACGCTGTATGCACTTCGTCTTCTTTTATGTCAGCCCAATGCCCCATTTCTTCTTTTTCAGTCCAAAAGGGATCATTCTCGGGTATTGTTAAGGCGACAAAACTAAGAAACATCCAATATGGACTAGCCGAACAACTATAACTTTGGATACAAGCATCAAATGGGCCATAAAAACCCAGAGAGGGGATACCCTGGTGAAAAAATGAAGGGTGCGTCACGAATTGCAAAAGGGCTGCTGAAGCTACCCTGCGTGCTTCACCCGGGCTAAGGATTGATGGACTCCTATTATTCAGAAATGCCGTTGGCAGACCGACACTGGCCCCTAACCGATAAAGAATACTGCGTCCATACATATTAACTTCACCCTGCTTACCGAAAATTAACGGGTATTGTTCCAGGAACTCATTAAAATGCCTGTTTATAATTTCTACTCTTTCCGGTGATTTTATTTTGCCGTATTTCTCTGCCCAAACAGCATTGTAAAGATGGAAGACATGGATTGTATAATAATCATAGCCTGTGTCTCTGTACCAGCCGTTGCCTGCATAATGTATTAAAAGGTTATCCAGATGTGCTTCCATTCTGGTTTTGTCAATTTCATAACCATAATAATCTAAGAAAGTCATCATCATGACATTGAAAAAACGCCAATTGTGCGTATTGGTCCATGATACAGACCATCCCTGCATAGTATTGGCAACCTTCTCTTTTTCAGAGTCTGATAAACGGTTCCAAAAGACATCAGGAGTAATCAAATTCCATAATGCCAGGTTTCCCAGTTCACACGTTTGTTGAGATGGGCGGTCGGGATAGCCAATAAAGTAGTCGCATTCGGGATTAGTTAACAACTCTAATAATTGAAACTTATAATAATCAATTAACCGTATATTATTAATGGTTAAATCCGGGTTGTCAGCCAGTAGGGGAGCGGCTACATTAAATGTTCTTGCAACAGCTTCAAATATCGCTGCACTTCGATTTTCAGGTGTTGCATTCTCGTTGCCGTTGTGAGGGTAACTTTTCCCTGGGAATTTAGGAAGAAACATTGGCGTTTCAATATCGTCAACGTATTGAAATGCTCCCTCAAGGATATGAATTCCACAGCGAATCCATTCGTCCCGTGTCATTCCTGTGTGTGGTGAATTAATATAATCCGGATTTTTAAGGCTGAAAGGAGGTTTATAATAGGCGCTATCTATTTTTTGCTCATCAGGCAGCTCTGCCTGCACCACTTTTCCAGCTGATTTTTTAGTTGTCTGATTTTCGACACAACTAACAAAAACCACTAATGTAAATACGAAAACTAAAGCCAATAGTTTTTTCCTTTCTATCCTCATATTATCGTGTTGGGCATTCATGTTAATTCATTATCTGGTTGTATAATATTCTTATTGAACTAAAATCCAATGCATTTCTATGCTAATGCCGGGAGGATATCAGAGTGAAATGGCCCTAATAGAAGCCTATGCAAGTGTGAAGCAGTTCGACTGCTCCTGCTAAAACCTATTCCGGTGCAGAGCCGGGT
>JBDLIX010000308.1:0-2608 GCA_039714655.1 Bacteroidota bacterium | reverse complement strand
TAGTATCAATATATTCTCCGTTAAACTCGTCACTCCAGAAAATGGTAAAATCTTCTAAAATATGTTTTGGGGTTTGTGCACTGACAGTTTGAAATAAAATTATTCCAAAAATTACGATTATAATTTCCCTCTCTATCCTCATATTGTCGTATTTGGCATTCGTGTTAATTCATTATCTGGTTTTTTAATTTCCGTATTGAACTAAAATCCAATGCATTTCTATGCTAATGCCGGGAGGACATTCCATCAATATTTCTAAAATCTATGCTATATTGTTTTCTATTTTTTAAAGTAATAATTAAGCCTCCGAGGTGGTATGGATAACCTGCTTTTAGAGGCTCAATTTTTTCAATAGGCTGTAGCTCATTATCATTCCATTCTGAGTCATCAGTTTTATGAAGAAGAATAGATATCAGTATTTCAACAGGCCCATATTCATACTTTAAGTCCTCATATTTGGCATAAAGCAATGAGCTTTTATTGCTTTCAGGGTGCAATCCTGTGTGTTCCTTCACACCAATATCTTGCCATCCCAAATAATTGGTCAATGCTAATTGCCGGCCGGGTATGCTAACAGCAATACATTGCTTTCCATCAATCTCCTTCTTTGAGATTACGGGTGTTGTACCCATATGCGGCATGCTGAAATGCCCCAGGAAAACTTTACTTTTTCTTATTTTCCGAACACATTCAATCCGTATCTCTCCATTTGGAATTATTATAGACGCCATATCAATATAACCCGGCAGCGGCAATGTTTTGTTTGGATATGTAGCCTGACGGTAAAGTACACTATCCCGATAACCAGACACATCGGTATAGGAAGGATTTTTCGCCTTATCATCCAAGCCAACCAATAAAAGGCTTATTACTGAACTCGTTATGCCGTCATCAGGTTCTGCTTCCCATGGGAATGCAGTATTGTAAACCAAACGGGAATAATTTGGATCGATTTTGTATATTTTTCCCGGTCGGATTTCTGATGCTCCGGAAGAGCCGTGGTTTGAAATAAGCATTCCCGGTCCGGGCAAATACGCTGTATGCACTTCGTCTTCTTTTATGTGAGCCCAATGCCCCAATTCCTCCTTTTCAGTCCAAAAGGGATCATTCTCTGGTAATGTTAAGGCGACAAAACTAAGAAACATCCAATATGGACTGGCCGAACAACTATAACTTTGGATACAAGCATCAAATGGGCCATAAAAACCCAGAGAGGGAATGCCCTGGTTAAAAAATGAAGGGTGCGTCACGAATTGCAAAAGGGCACCTGAAGCTACCCTGCGTGCTTCACCCGGATTAAGGCCTGATGGGCTTCTATTATTCAAAAAAGCCGTTGGCATACCTACGCTGGCCCCTAGCCTGTATAGAATACTGCGTCCATACATATTTACTTCACCCTGCTTACCGAAAATTAACGGGTATTGTTCCAGGAACTCATTAAAATGCCTGTTTATAATTTCTACTCTTTCCGGTGATTTCTTTTTGCCGTATTTCTCTGCCCAAACAGCATTGTAAAGATGGAAGACATGGATTGTATAATAATCATAGCCTGAGTCTCTGTACCAGCCATTGCCTGCATAATGCAACAGAAGGTTATCCAGATGTGCTTCCATCCTGGTTTTATCAATTTCATAACCATAATAATCCAGGAAAGTCATCATCATGACATTGAAAAAACGCCAATTGTGGGTATTGGTCCATGATACTGACCATACCTGCATAGTATTAGCAACCTTATCTTTTTCAGAGTCTGTCAGAAGGTTCCAAAAGACATCAGGAGTAACCAAATTCCATAATGCCAGATTTCCGAGCTCACACGTTTGTTGAGATGGGCGGTCGGGATAGCCAATAAAGTAGTCGCATTCGGGATTGGTTAACAACTCTAATAATTGAAACTTATAATAATCAATTAAGCGAATATTATTAATGGTTAAATCCGGGTTATCAGCCAATAGGGGAGCGGCTACATTAAATGTTCTTGCAACAGCTTCAAATATAGCTGCACTTCGATTTTCAGGTGTTGCATTCTCGTTGCCGTTGTGAGGGTAACTTTTACCCGGGAATTTAGGAAAAAACATTGGCGTTTCGATATCGTCAACGTATTGAAATGCTCCCTCAAGGATATGTGTTCCACAGCGAATCCATTCGTCCCGTGTCATTCCTGTGTAGGGTGATTTAATAAAATCCGGTTTTTTAAGGCTGAAAGGAGGTTTATAGTAGGTGCTATCTATTTTTTGCTCATCAGGCAGCTCTGCCTGCACCATTTCTCCATCTGATCTTTTGGTTGTCTGATTTTCGACACAACTAACAAAAACTACTAATGTAAATACGAAAACCAAAGCCAGTAGATTTTTCCTTTCTATCCTCATATTATCGTGTTGGGCATTCATGTTAATTCATTATATGGTTTTATAATTTTCGTATTGACCTAAAATCCAATGCATTTCTATGCTAATGTCGGGAGGATATCAGAGTGAAATGGCCCTAATAGAAGCCTATGCAAGTGTGAAGCAGTTCGACTGCTCCTGCTAAAACCTATTCCGGTGCAGAGCCGGGTTTGGGGATGATAGCTTCCATGTCTACCGATCCCATTTTGATTTCTGAAGGA
>JBDLIX010000307.1:0-2645 GCA_039714655.1 Bacteroidota bacterium | reverse complement strand
ATGGACAATGCGGACAGAGTCACTTTTCAGCTCCCGGTTTTTGCTTCCGGTGCAAGCGGATGCGATAAACAGTGCTGCAATCAGGATGGCCGGCTTAACAGGAATGCATTTCATCATTGTATCCGGGTTTTATACTTATTGAGTTATCTGATATTTCCGTTTCAATTCATCCATTTCATCTTCCAGACTACTTCTGAGCAGTTTGCTTTCCGGTGAACCATACATATTATCAAGTTCATTGGGGTCATTCCTCAGGTCATAAAGCTCTGACCCTTTATCTCCGTATTTGAATTTTATAAGTTTATGACGATCTGTCCTGATACCCTCATGGGGTCCTACTCCAAAGTTCATTTCATAAAATTTGTAATAGATGGCTTCTCGAAATCTATCATCACCCTTACCTTCCAGAATTTCCCGGAAACTCTCCCCCTGTATTTTTTCGGGAATTGGTGTATTGGCATAGTCCAGGATGGTTGAAGCAAAATCCAGATTCAGCACCATGGCTTCCGTTTTGCGCCCTTTTTCAATTTTGTTCGGGTATCTGATCAGAAGGGGCATGCGGAGCGCATGTTCATACATAAACCGCTTGTCATACAATCCATGATCGCCCAGGAAAAATCCCTGATCAGATGTATAAATGACAATGGTGTTTTCAGATATACCCGATTGTTCCAGATAATCCAGGATCCTGCCCACATTGTCATCAACGGATGCGATACAGCCCAAATAGTTACTCATGTACTTTTGATATACCCATTCCCTGGTTTCCTGCTGGGTCATTCCTTCAGGAATAGCTCCCAGACGTTGAAAATGAAGCTCCCATAGTTTTGGCCCGACTAAAAGCCGGTGACTGCCTATCTGGGCAGCCCGTGTATTATAGTCATCATTAAATGTTTCCGGCAATGGAATATCCATGTGCTCATACATCTCCATATGCTTGTCATCTGGTTCCCAGTTTGCATGAGGTGCCTTGTGATGCAACATCATAAAAAAGGGTTTGTCTGAACCTTTGCGACCCTGAAGCCATTCAATGGCTACATCTGTGATTATATCCGTTACATATCCCTGATTGGAATACCTTATTCCATTCCTGATCATATCCGGATTGTGATAATCTCCCTGACCCGGCAGAATATTGCTGTAATCAAATCCGGTGGGTTCACTTATCAGATGCCATTTGCCAACCATGGCAGTTTCATATCCGGCCTTTTGAAGCAACTTGGGCAAAGTCTGCTGGCTACCATTAAAAGGGGTGTTGTTATCAAGTACCCCGTTCATATGACTGTATTTCCCGGTGAGGATCACTGCCCTGCTGGGGGCACATATGCTATTGGTACAAAAACAGTTATCAAACCTTATCCCATCATTGGCAATCCGGTCAATTTGGGGGGTTTTGTTGATCAAACTCCCATAAGCGCTTATGGCATGAGAAGCGTGATCGTCACTCATAATGAAAAGTATGTTGGGCCGCTCATCAGAAAGATCATCTTTACATGATCCTAAGAGTACAATAGTTGCAATGAGTGAGATTGTAAAAAAAAATCTTCGTTTCATCAGACTTTTGGCAGGTATGGTTAAAAATTTCATGGTTTATACTGGTTTTAGGTTATTATCTCTGATTTGACAGGTTCCATGTCCTGTTCTCTATGCTGATGATTGCAGGGAAGTTTTTTTCATGGCGGGGTTCAGGGTTAAGATCACCCATAAATATATATAAAAAAAACGTCTTGTGCACGTGCACGCTTCTATATTGCCATGGTAAAAAGTCTTTTCAGGAAATCGCGCCGGGAAAATTGAGGCAGGAACGGATCAATAGCGATATTGAAAACGGTAAAGCTGAGACGGCTATTGCTAATTTAATTGCTACGCATTATCGGAAAAGTTCCAATGAAATAAGAGCGTTGGTAAAGAGTGTTATATTTGCAAAGGCTGACTTTTACCCGGATTATCAGACCAATCCCTAACAGTAAGATTAAACAGTCTGGCAAAGCAGAGAGACAATATGGCAATACGAGAGATTTATCAAACACTACACGATTATAAGGCGGTCTTTCCAGGTACAAAACTGAGACTCGTTTATAAATAATGCAACATTGACTCCTGCGCCAGATCAGGAGTTCTGATTTTTTTTAAAAAGTTCAAGATGCAATTACTTGAAAGAGAAGACACCCTGGACTTACTATCAAATATGGTATCCGATGTATTTGATGGTGAGGGGAGGTGTGTACTTCTTTCAGGTGAAGCCGGTATTGGAAAGACTTCGCTTGTTAAACATTTTACCAATCATCTGAATCCGGAAATTGAAATTCTCTGGGGAGCCTGTGATGCACTGTTTACACCAAGACCCCTGGGCCCCCTTTACGATATAGCCTACCAGTTAAAATCGGATCTCTTATCGAAACTGGAAAATGAAGAGAAACGTGTCTCTATTTTCTCCGCATTTCTGGATGATCTGTCCAGAACCTCCGCTCTGAAAGTGATTGTCATTGAAGACATTCACTGGGCAGATGAATCAACGCTGGACCTTATTAAATTCTTATCACGCAGGATTATGCAGTTGAAATTGACTGGTTTGACAGCCATTTGATGGAGATGATTAATATACTCAGGGAAAGGGGGGAACTGGAGAATACGCTTATTATAGT
>JBDLIX010000306.1:0-2646 GCA_039714655.1 Bacteroidota bacterium | reverse complement strand
AAGAGGCAATTTCAAGCTTATTGAAATGGAAAATACAGGACATTTTGCAAATCTTGATAACCCTGATTTGTTTAATAGAACATTAGAAATATTTCTATGGAGTTTGACTGAATAAAACTCCCTGTAACCCCATCCCATATTACACTACAGATAAGTGACCTTTGTGGTTTTATTTGCAGTTACGACAATTCCGGCAGAGTGCTTTTGTTCTGGCAGATTTGCAACCCTTAAAATCTTCTGTTGTCATTAAGGGTAAAGGTCTCAATTGAATAAATCATGATGGATATAAGAAGATTATTAGCCGGAATTATAGTGGCTCTTACAATAGCCGGCTCCACATTTAGTCAGGATATAACACAGGTTGTACGTGGAAAAATAGTTGATGAAGAGTCTCAAATGCCACTACCCTTTACTACGATTGCCATATTAACCTTAGACCCGGTGATGGGAACCACTTCAGATGATAACGGGTTTTTCCGACTGGACAAAGTGCCGGTTGGAAGACACAATATTCAGGTATCCTTTATGGGATATGAATCGAAGGTGATTCCAGAGCTTCTTATAACATCTGGAAAAGAGATTGTACTTGAAATAGGGTTGATAGAGAAGGTCGAATTGATGGATGAAGTAGTTGTGAAAGCATATACCCAAAAGGATAAACCGTTGAACAGTATGTCCACAGTTAGTGCACGTTCTTTTTCAGTGGAGGAAGCACAGAGGTACGCCGGCGGATTTGATGATCCGGCACGTCTGGCCTCCTCGTTTGCAGGTGTGGCCACCGGATATCTTGATGACAATGCAATTATCGTTCGCGGCAATGCACCCAAAGGGTTGCTCTGGAGATTGGAGGGTATTGAGATCCCCAATCCCAACCATTTTGCAAATATGTCAACCTTTGGTGGCGGAGGCGTATCCGCTTTGAGTAGTTTAATGCTTGCCAACTCCGATTTCTTCACCGGGGCTTTCCCTGCAGAATATGGGAATGCCATGTCAGGTGTATTCGACATCAAATTACGAACCGGGAACAATGAGAAACACGAACATGCAGTACAATTAGGAGCATTAGGTCTCGATCTTTCCTCTGAAGGGCCCTTTTCTAAAAATGGTAAAGCCTCCTACCTGTTTAATTACAGGTACTCCACTTTTGGCTTGATCAAGCCAATTCTGCCGGAGGAAGCTAATATCCCGGTTTATCAGGATTTGAGTTTTAAGATCAATTTGCCCACTGACAAAGCAGGTATCTTTTCACTCTGGGCATTGGCAGCTGATGATAAAATCAAATTTGAAGCAGACATGGATACGTCGCTGTGGAGTTATGCTTATGATCAGCAGATTGGGAATGCCACACAAAGAATGGCAGCCATAGGTCTTAATCACAGGTATATTCTGGGCAGTAAAACATATTTGAATTCCACCCTGGCCCTATCGGGAGATTACACCGAGTATGAGTTAGACTACCTCGATTTTGATCTCACTCCAGATGTATCTCAATACATTAACAACCTGAACTCAAAATATACATTGACATCCACACTCAACCATAAATTCAACGCTGCACACACCAATCGAACAGGATTCATTGTAAACAATCTGCACTATAACAATTTGCTTAAATTTGCACCCTCCATTGGAGATGATCTGGTGACTTCGGCTGATGAGAATGGTTCATCAAACCTCATCCATCTCTATAGCCAATCAAAATTTAATCTCTCCTCCCGGTTTGTATTTAACCTGGGAATACATGGCCTTTACTTTGATATGAACAGAGAGGTGGTATTGGAGCCAAGAGTGGGAGCCACATACCATCTCACAAATCGTCAATCCGTAAGCCTGGCCTATGGGAAACACTCACGGCTGGAACCGCAAAGTCTCTATTTTGCACGTGTTATGGAGGGCAATGAGGTAACATACCCAAACAAAATGTTGTCGCTGTCCAAGGCGCACCATTTTGTGCTTGCTTACGATATCAACCTGAACTCCAATGTGAGGTTGAAAGTGGAGCCCTATTTCCAGTATCTCTATGATATCCCTGTATCACCAGACAGTAGCTACTCGACGATCAATATGGAAGCTGATTGGTTCTTTACAAATAGACTGGTCAACGGTGGTACCGGGACCAATTTAGGGATTGATCTTACCCTTGAACGTTTTCTTAAAGAGGGATTTTACTATTTGTTCACAGCCTCTTTGTTTGAATCTAAATATGTGGGGGGTGATGGAATTGAAAGAAGTACAAGATATAATTCCAATTATGTTGTGAATGTACTGGTTGGCAAGGAGTGGACCATGGGAATTTCGGAAAACAAATTTTTGGGCATCAATGCAAGACTAAACATGCTGGGTGGCCAGAGAACATTCCCCCTGGACAGAGCCTCCTCCTTAATCCAGGGAGATGTGGTTTACGACTATTCCAGACCATTTGAAGATCAAAAACCAAATATAATTCACCTGAATGCTTCTATCACCTACCGGATTAATAAAAAGAAGCATGCAAGCATCTGGTCTTTACAGGTATTGAATCTGTTGGGGGCCGAGGAGAACTATGGATATGCCTATAACTACAGAACGGACCAGCTTGAGGAAGATAAGGTAGTGGTGGTTGTCCCCAGCCTGAGTTATAAAATCGAGTTCTGAGTGGGGCGATTG
>JBDLIX010000305.1:0-2677 GCA_039714655.1 Bacteroidota bacterium | reverse complement strand
TAAGACCAGACAATGGTCAGGTCCTTCCTTTAAAACTATAACCGAGACTCTCTACCGTTTCCTGAATATTTGCATCAGTAATGGTATCAGCCTCAATGGTAACCATGTTCTGATCGGGATCGGCCAGCACTTCAGTGATGTTGGGATTCTTTTTCAATCCGTTCTCCACATTGGCCTTACAATGATTGCAGGTCATTCCCTCAACCCTGAATGTATGAATATTTGCTTTCATTTGCTCCGATTTTGTATTATTCTTAACCTCGGTTCTGCGCCGGGTGATTGCTTTCATCACATATCCGTTGATAATTAGCAACACAAGCGCTGCAGATGAACTCCATTGAAGCCAACCGGTGGGATGCACATGCAACGCTCCATGTATATCCACCGGGATGGATCCCAATATCCATTCCCGGGGAACCAGTTCATTGACAAGGACCCCGAAAAAGAGTGCACCCCCTATGATGCTGGTCAGATAGATCCAAAGTGAACGCCTGCCCATGGCATTTCCAATGACTGCCATGGTGGCAATATTTGTGGCAGGTCCGGCCATTAAAAGCACAAGTGCTGCACCAGGTGATAATCCCTTCATAAGCAGGACAGCTGCAATGGGGATGGATCCTGTGGCACAGATGTAAAGTGGCACAGAGGCAGCCAGCATCAGTAGCATGGCCAGGTATTCACTGGATATGCTGTTGGTGAAAAAATCATCCGGGATCAATACCGATAAAAATGCCGCTACCAGCATTCCGATGATCAACCACTTAGAAATATCCTGGAGTAGTTCCACAAACCCATACCTCAAAAGCTCCCTGAATGATCGTTCGTACTCCTCTTCACTCTCCTTCACTTCAGGTTCGGCATCATCTCCATTCTTGTCAGCAAGGTTCCCCATCGCACCCCCAAATACCCCGGTGACCAGTGCCACTACGGGTCTGATTATTGCCAGAGGCAGGCCCAATAATGAATAGGTTGCCAGGATGGAATCTACCCCGGTCTGAGGAGTTGATATCAAAAAGGATATGGTGGACCCGCGGCTGGCACCATTTTTAAAAAAACCGATTCCGGTGGGAAGAACTCCACAGGAGCAGAGTGGCATGGGAACGCCTAACAATGAAGCATTCGCCACCGATCTGAAGTTGCGCTGCCCCATGTAGCGCGTAATGACTTTTTTTGGAAACAGAACCCTCAGAACTCCTGCAAAAAGGAAACCCAATAAAAGGTAAGGCGACATCTCATTCACCAGCCGAACCAACTCAACCCCATATTCTTTCACAACCTCCATCACAGACTCCTGTTCCTCGAGTACTTATAACAACCAAAATGACATAAAGATCAATGGCCTGCAAAGATACGACAACTATATTTCTACCGATCCCCATAATTGGGTATTTTGGCCGATCGAGTTAGAACTCTCAAATCATGTGAATAGAAAATATAATTTCATGATAAAAGGTGTTTTATCTTAGTTGAGCATATGATCCATGAAAAGAACAATTTGTTACCAATGAAAGCTTCCATCCTGATTCTGCTTCTTTCAACCACCCTCCTGGTATGGAGCCAGGATGATTCTTACATTCTCAAAAGGGAGGTATATAAAACCAACCTCACCTCCATCAATCTTTCTCCCGATGGGAACCTCCTGTTAGCTGGTTATCAGGATGGGTCATTCAGATTGCTGGATCCAGAGACCTTTGAATCCAAACTTGAGGTAGAGAATGCCCATATCAAGGCGGTCAATGCCATGGATATGCCCCCAAAAATGGACTTTATCCTCACCGCAGGTCACAATACCATCAGGTTGTGGGACCTCACCGGCAAGAAGGTGGCCAACTGGAATGCCCATGCAACCACCATCTGGAATGCGGATATCAGCAACGATGGGAAACACGCTGTCTCCTCCGCCTTCAACAAAACCTTCCTGCTGTGGGATGCTTACAACAGCGCATTGCTGGAAAGGATGCAGGGACACGAAGATGTAACCATGTCGGTTTCCATAAGTCCCGACAACCGCTGGATCGCCAGTGGAAGCAATGACCTCACCATCAAGATCTGGGACATGGAAAGCCGGCAGGTAGTTAAAACGCTGCATGGTCCCACCCAGGATGTGTACGATGTAGCTTTTAGCCCCGACAGTCGACTGCTGGCAGTTGCTTCTAAGGATCGCTCCATCCGGATCTATCATCTGGAAGATGAAAAACTGATCCACCTGCTGAAGGGACACCAGGATATGGTGATGGAGGTGGCATTCAGTCCCGATGGACATTACCTGGTAAGCGGTTCGGCAGATCGTTCCCTGATGCTCTGGGATGTAGCTTCCGGCGAACGCATTCATGCCTACCTGGACAATGAAGAAGCTTTACTGGATGTGGTTTTTCACCCCGATGGCAACTCTTTTTACAGCATCTCCTTTGCCAGGGATCTGACCCGTTGGGAGGTGCATCCCGAAATCTTTGTGCTTAAATATTATGAGTTGCCGTACCGGGAGGAGCTCGCTGCTGATCCCATTTTCGAGCCCCGGCGAAAAGGAGAATCAAAAAAAGATTACCAGGTCAGAGCCGATAAAGCCAGGCCTAAAAAGGCGGAGATCCTGGAACGCTACTATAAGCAGTATCTTTCTGAGCAGGAACGTTAGCAGTGTCTTTCCGTTGTTGGATTCGGTGTTGGATCCGGTGCTCCT
>JBDLIX010000304.1:0-2759 GCA_039714655.1 Bacteroidota bacterium | reverse complement strand
TGTCCAGGATCTCGGGCCCTTTGCTCGACAGGATTGATATTCACATGGAGGTGGTTCCAGTACCCTTCAGAAGTCTTGCAGAGAATGGTGATGCGGAGAATAGCGATTCGATCAGAGCGCGTGTGGCGATTGCCAGGAAGGTCCAGGATAAGCGGTTTGAAAGGATTGAAAATGTTTTTAACAACGCACAGATGGAACCCGGGTTGATGAAACAACATTGCAAGATAGACAGGGAAGGACAAGATATCATCAGAATGGCCATGGAACAACTTGGACTTTCAGCCCGGGCCTTTGAGCGGATTCTGAAGGTAGCCCGTACCATTGCTGATTTGGAAGAGTGTGAAGAAATCCGGGCATCACATGTGTCCGAGGCGGTTATTTACCGAAGCCTGGACCGGGAAGGGTGGTCTGGCTGAGTTTTGAAAAGCAAAATAAAATTACGTATATTGTAACATAATAATATATGCGTGTGATATCATACAGTTACGTACGAGAGTTTATAAAGAAGCATCCGGACAGCAGCATAGCTCTAAGGTCCTGGTACAGGAAGATGAAGAGGAAAAGAGCTGTCAGCATTCATGAATTGAAAAGGGCGTTTCCCGGTGTGGACTATATTGGAAACAAAAGATTTGTATTCAATATTAAAGGAAACAAGTACCGGGTGGTTGCTCTGATCTTATTTGGACCTCAGAAGGCTTTTATTCGCTACATTGGAACTCATGCGGATTATGACAAAACCAATTGCCAAGAGATTTAAATGATATGGCAGAGATAAAGAACGAAACTCAGTACGAGGCGATCATTGAAAGAATTGAAGAGCTTTTGAAAGTAGTAGACAATGATACTCCAATGACCGACCGCTTTTTGATAGAACTGGATCTGATATCAGAGATGGTGGCCGACTACGAGGAGAAGCACTACCCCATTGAACCACCCACCCTTATCGAGATGGTTCAGGAGCGCATGTCCGAAATGAAACTCTCCCAGAAGGAGGTTGCCGAACTGTTGGGCGTTAGTCCGCCACGCATTAGCGAATACCTAAACGGAAAATCGGAACCCACCCTGAAGGTGGCCAAGCTCATGCACCAGAAACTGGATATTGATCCTGAGATCCTGCTTGGGTAGAATTCAAGAGCTATACTAAAGTTGTTCCCATTCGATCCCGAGCCGTTTCAATGCATAACCTGTCTCCTTCATATAATCCCCATATGCGGTCATCCAGTGAAATCCCGGCATTCGTTTGGCCAGCGTATGACTGTCAACATCGAAACTAATGTCAATTTGGGAACGGCAGATATCCATAAAAGGATGATCAACAATGGTTCCTTTTAAACCCACGTACTGAGAGACCTTAAAATCAGGTATGATATTGGTTACTACCTGTCCCGTATGCATTTCCACCTTTGGTGCTGCTCCGTAGTCAGATTCGAAGTGAGTAAGAATCCTTGCCGGTTCTCTGTTCTGACCATCCATTCGCCTGGGGGCAGTACAATGAGCCAGGGTAATCATTCCGTCATGAGGATAGGTTGGATCATTCAGAAATACAGGTTTTCCTGATATATTGGCCAGTAATATGCCAGCCGGGATCACCACAAAATCCGATTCACAGAATGAAAGATATCCTGCATCATTCAACAGGCTGAGAGTCAAACAGGCTGATGTTTCAGCAAGAGGCATAATTGTCCCCATACAACCATTTATGGTTAAAGCCCGGCAGTTTGCACTATCCATAATCTTGCGAAAAACCTCATCAAGTAGAAAACAATTATCCACATAATTACGATTGGTCTCTAATGTGATGCTGTTATCCCCGAGATACTCCACTGCTCGTTTCTCTGCACGATTAACGGCGGATTTATCTTTGCGGGCTTCACTGATCAGATTTCCCAGCTCTTCATAGGATAAAGTTTGAATATTGAATTTGAATTTCTCCTCCACCAGTCCCGGTACTACTCCCCTGGGCTGTGCCCATGCACCAGGGCCTCCAATTGCAATGATGCCGGCATTTAAGGTATTTTCTAACCCACAAAATGCTCTCAAACGCCATAGTATCTCATCCTGGCTATCGATCACAACATCTTGTTCATCTATGCCTGATAAGGCGAGCTTGTCGGTGTGTTGTCTGAGATAGCGCGGACTGATTATTTCATACCATAGGTAGACGGGGCCTGATTTATGACGGCAGAAAAAGATCATGTTTTTATTCATTTTATGCAGGACATCAAAGGTCTCCATCCCTCCACCTGCCGCATAAATCAGGAATACATCAGCAGATTCCAGGTCATCGGTTCCCCGGATATCGGCAGGACCTTTAATTCCGGTAACAGGTAAGAATTTTAATGGAAAATCTGCTGTAGATTGCAGGTTGCTTTGTTCTTCTTTTATTCTGGAAATCTCTTCATCAGCATCTTTCTCTGTCTGAATTCCTCCCCATGCCCTCCAGCTTGACTGATGCTTATACTCTGGCGTGCTATAGACCAGAATGGGCTTTACCACCAGGGCTTTCCGAATAATACCATACTGTTCTTTAAGTGGTGAGCCAGCAAGAGCCGACCATGACAGACCTGACAGAGCGGCAACAGAGAGGGTTGAACCCCCGGCAACCTTGATGAATTTCCTGCGGCTTATGTAATCAGGCAGGGGATCATTCAGATCCTGAGAAGGACAACAATGATGGGATTTCATGCAGGAGTGGTGCTTTTCAGAGTAGTTCATGATGATATTGTTGATTTGATGCAATTAAATTTAGGCAAATTCTG
>JBDLIX010000303.1:0-2775 GCA_039714655.1 Bacteroidota bacterium | reverse complement strand
TCCCAGTCAGCCGGCAACTCCGAGATCACCTGCGCTCCCGCTTCTGAGCCCGGATCCAGAAAGGCAAGCAGATCTCCTTTGGAAAGGGCCTCTTCAAGCTGATCCGGATCGGGCTGATCCAGGGTCTGATGGGAACCTGACAGCAGGCCTTTCATAAAGCCCTCCTCCATCAGGAGTCCGGGAACACCCAAATCCTCCGCAATGTCCACCTTGCTCTGCAAAATGCTCTTCTCCACCTGCGGAGTTGCCATCTTGAAGAGGTTGCCGTATCGGTGCCACTCATCATAGCTGTCGTGCCAGTAATTGGTATAGCCGTTAAACTGGAATTCGCTTTTAACTGCTTCCTGGCCAAACACAGCAGTGCCGGTTAAGAGAGCAAAAAGAAGTATGACAAAGCTGCCATAAAAAGATGTACGCTGATTAAGATCTTTCATTTTAGTTCTGTTTTATCATTGTTTGGAAAGTATTGACTATATGCAACAGCCTGGTGTTCCATCAGGATCTTGAGATATTCATCTATTTTAGCTGTCAGGTAGAATGGCAAATTAAGCAAGTAAAAAGGTTTTCCTTTGATAGTCTTTATCTTATCAATTTTCAGGTTTCCTGAATATATCCTTACTGCATATTGATGTGGCGCCAGATCCATAAACTCCATTAATGAGCGAAGTCTTCCGGTTTTTCCGGCTTTTACCTCGATTGGAATAATCAAATTGTTTTTGGCCAGTACAAAATCTATTTCAGCATTGGATTGCTTCTTCTCTTTAACCCAAAAAACTGTTTTTGAAAGTGTACTTTTTTGAAGTGATATCAGTTCCTGTCCGACAATGTGCTCTGCAACTTTTCCTTCATAGACAGAATCAATCAGTGTGCTGTTCAATAAATCTGTTTGTAAACCAGCAAGTTTATTAATAATACCCGTGTCGAGAACCTGCAGCCTCGGAGATTTCTTTTTGTCCTCAACAATGGGGACCATATTCTTTGTTGTAGGATAAACGAGTTTTAATAAGAAAGTCTTTTCCAGGATGCGAAAACACGCTCCAACATCCTGTGACTTATAATTTGAATAAGCAAATCCCTCAAATTTTATGCGTTGTCCGGCAAATAAGAAAGCATTCTGAATGATATGCCTGATAATATCTTTCTGCTTTTGGTTTTCAGCATATTTCTCTACGTCTTCCAGGTAAGTCAGTATCAGAGCGTCAAAAATGGGATTAAGTTCTACTATTTGCTTGTTGTTAAGATAGTGTTCAACAATTTCAGGCATTCCACCGATTAAGAGATACTCAAGGAACAGCTTAGATAAAACATCGTGTCCATAATCTGGAAAGGGGACAGAATGAAAAACTTCAAGCGCTCTTTCATTTCCATATGCCATTAAAAATTCTTCAAAGTTGAGCGGATGCAAAAACAGATATTCAACCCTGCCCACCGGGTAACTGATCTGTTTTGATAACAAACTCTCCAAAAGAGATCCTGTAGCAATTATATGTATTTCGGGTTTTTCCTCATAGAAATAGCGTAAAAGCGCAACAGCTTTTGGGGAGTTCTGTATTTCATCAATAAAGATAAGCAGCGATTGGCCCTTTCCCGGGTTGCGTCCTTCCCTTATAAAAAGAAGCTGCAAAATGGTTGAGATATCATCATGTTGCTCAAAAATATCCCTGTCCCGCTTCAATTCTAAATTCAGTGAGATAAAGAAATCAAACTCAGGGGCAAACATATTTACCAGGGTAGTTTTTCCAACCTGACGTGCCCCTCTTATTATCAAAGGTTTACGATTGTGTTTGCTTTTCCATTTTCGAAGCTTATCTATTTTTATCCGCTGAAGCATTACTACAAAGTAAAGGTAATTTATCGCAAATACAAATATAAAGTCAAGGTTATTTTATGTAAAATTCAATGCAAAGTAAACCATTACAAGAGATATACCTGGATCTCTTCTGATTCATCGAACCGGAAGGGTTTGGAGTGACTTATTTTGCTGTTTTTGTGATCAGATTCTTCTCCCGCAGGCTTTTCACCCCATTTTCCCATGGACCTCCGGCTCCCCAAATATAGTAGGTGAAATAGGTGGTATTCATCGGATCAATATTGAGCCATGGCTGGAATTCAACAACATAGTAGTGTGCATCATTGTTGCTGGGATGGTTCATCCACATATGATGAAACAGTTGCTGATCCACCGGATAAGCTCCCACATAGGTAACATCCTCTTTGGTATCATACCCTGCATTCCACCCCTCCTTCTGGTAGAATATGCGTCCGTAATACCTCTCCGGTTTCATCCGGTATTCGTGGAGGCCATCCAGTTCCGGTACGGTAAAAACATCCTCTGTCCAGTGCTTCTCTCCCAGTTCAAGGAGCGGATCAGGTGCAATGATATTGGCTTCAGCATTTATAAATGTCAGGGCATAACGCAACTCCAGCAGCGGTGAGTCCCCATACAGGGTGAATGTCTTTTCCAGCCGGTTCCCGAAATAATCGCTCCACATCCTCACCCGTACATAGTCCCCTTCTCCCTGCACGATCTCCGCATCATACACCTGGTGGGTCTCCATGCTGGCCTGTCCCAGAAAATCCTCAAACCCCCCATAATAATAGTAGCCCCGTTCCCGGTATGGACGCTTATGGTCAACCGGTTTTTCCGGCCACAATTTTCCAAACACATTGTCATTCCGGCTCTTGA
The DNA here is from genome assembly GCA_039714655.1 of Bacteroidota bacterium. Taxonomy (GTDB): domain Bacteria; phylum Bacteroidota; class Bacteroidia; order Bacteroidales. Next base: position 89 of record JBDLIX010000303.1, on the reverse strand, counting down.
CGATGTACTCGATCACACGGGCGCCGGTAGTCAGGAGCGTCACCTGCACACTGTCATTCTCCATGCGGTACTCCATCACCCCGTCACTG
>JBDLIX010000302.1:0-2800 GCA_039714655.1 Bacteroidota bacterium | reverse complement strand
CGATAAGCTTAAAATGATATCCCAATACACTGCCTGTAGATGTATATTCAGGCACAATCAACGGGGGCCTGGAATTCCCTTCTTCGGCAACCATGCGCAATGAAAAGTCTATGTCCATTCCATAATCCAGGACATAGATCCCCGGATTTTGCGCATCTTTGTACCTCTCAAGCCTGTAGATCCGGTTTGGGTTTTTCCGTTCGCCGGTCTCTGTTGTATCAGCAACAATAAAGTGTGCCAGAGCAGGAACTGTTTCGCCAAGGTAGTTCTCATACAAAGGAGGGACATCCAGTGTATCTGGATCCTGGGCAAACAGACCAAGGTTTCCAAACACTAAAAATAAGGTAATGGGTAGTAGTTGTCTTTTCATAATTCCAGTTTATCTTATTACTAAATAATTCTAGTTTATAATTTCACCCTTACACCAAAATCAATGGTCATTCCATAATGTTGGATTTTAGCATCCCACTCAGCCCCCTTCACCAAATCTCTATCTTTCGCGGCGGAAATATTATTTACATTACAGAATAGCTGCATGCCAAGCCATGGCAGTTTTTGTTTTACAGAAAAGTCCCATCTTAAATAGTCATCAGCATAATAGGAGAGTTCCGGGAAGTAAGTGGCCTGTTTAAATATACTTGACTGATAGAGCATGGAAATACGGGCAGAAAAACCCTTATAATCATAACCAACCTGAATATTCACTACATCGTCCGGTTGATCAATGAGCTGACTGGTATAGAAAGTATCAGCATTCACCCAAATGGGAGGATCCCAGGGATTTACAGCCTGATTAATAATTTCGTTATAGGGATATTTAGCCTCAGAGAAAATATGGGTGAAGTTTACATTTAATACAAGTCCCTTTAATACTCCGGGCAGATACCAGAAATTGGTTTGCCAGTCTAGCTCCACTCCCCAGATTCTGGCAGAGTGCGGATTATTGGCTGTTGTATAAATTACATGGCTGTTAATATAATCTGCTGGCAAATCATCAATGTAGGTAGAGTCAACGATCTGCCTCCGGCCCAGGGCAAAAATCATATGGTCGATTTTCTTGGTGAAAGCACCAAAAGTCAGCAGACCAAGGTGGTCTTTCTTGAAAGAGAGATAGAGGTCATAGTTTTCAGAAAACTCCGGAATAAGTTTATAATTGTTCCATCGCACTTCGGTTCCCCGGGTATCTGAACTGGGCATAAACTGACTGTAACTGGGTCTTGATAAGGAGTGGGTATAAGCGAACCTGATATCAAACCACTCTGTCACGTTTGCCTTCAGATGAATCATCGGAAGCAGGAAATTGTTATTCCGCGTCATGGTGGTGTCCAGCTTATTATTGTGCAGCGGTTTGTATTCATTATACTCCCTGTCGGTACTTGTGAACCACCCCCTGTTGCCCGTATAATCAGATCTGTTATTCTCATACCTGACACCGGGAATGAATTTTATATGTCTCCCGATGTTGATCTCTGACATGATGTAAGCGGCGTAGAAATACTCATTTCCTGAATAATCATACCTGTTCGACGCTCTGTTAAAAAAAGAATAGGATACTTCATTCAGAGAAGCCTGATTATCCTGGATGGCATATAAAGAACTTTCCAACAGATCGAGATCGGGGACCGGACCCATGTAGTATTTTCCATCTAAGTAGTTCCTGTGATCGAATTCACGGTCCATAAAGAGTGGATATACCAGCTTATCCGTATAATTTTCATAATCTGCTGAAGTCCCGCCAAAAATGGCTGCCATGGTATCTCTCATCCAGGGATATGCATCCAGCATGGTGTTATTGGCCCCTTGTCCAAGGTTTAAATTACTACCATAGGTTGTCCGGTCATGAACACGGTCTTTAGTCCTGTACTTTCCTCCTGCCTTGATATGTCCATTCACCTGCTTTGAGATTGCAAAATCATACTGCAGATCAAGCGAAGCTTCCAGTTGTCTCTCCTCAGTAATGGCATAGTCCTCACTGAGGTTATCAAAAAACGTGTTGTTATAATCAATGGTTTTATATTGAAGAAGTTGGTGGGGAGACAGTTTCCCGCGCCTGATATCATTCTCTTCCGGAAGATACATCCCGTCCCTCTGAGAGAAGTTGAATCCAATATTCTGGGGTGTATTGCTCATTGAAAAAGAGTGAGAACCTTTTGCATTGATCTTTAGATTATTGAATCTCTGTTCATAATCAATGATGTTGCTATAGGTCTGAAGCTCATATGCCTCCCGCTTCCCGGAATATTTTAACAGGTTTGGAGCAGAAACCGCATAACTTTCTGTATATCTGTCGATTTCCGTTCCACTCTGGCTATAAAAATTCTTGAAATGGATCGCGCCATCTTTAAGCCTGTAATCTAAAACCAGGGTTGAGCCATACCGGGAGCGTTTTCTGATGATATCACTCATTGAAAAACTGGTGGTATAGACCTGGTTCTCTTCACCAACAATTGGATCAGATATTCCGGCCGTGACATTGTATGCAGCACTCAGATCATTTGAACTTCTGTTTCTCTGTTCCACATTTCCCTGCAAATAAACACCAAGCTGATCATCAAAAAACCTGTTGCTCACATTTCCAATGAACATGTAATCAGAAAAGGTGCTTTTAAGGTTGTTATAACCACCCTGGGCAACAAGATCAAACTTCCAGCCAGGATCAGCATCTCTCAGTTTAAAGTTTACCAGCCCCCCAATAAAATCTGCATCCTTATCCGCAGTAGCTGCCTTGATCACTTCTATCCCGTCAAGAGAATAGGGTGAGATCATGCTGATATCTGAACTTCTGTCAGACCCGGAAGCT
>JBDLIX010000301.1:0-2916 GCA_039714655.1 Bacteroidota bacterium | reverse complement strand
TTATTCGGATGTTGAATTTCCGATGCCCGAGATTGGATCATGGGCCGAGGAAAAAAATGGCAATAAAACCGGATCCCTGGAGATCCTGAAGAATCCGACCCTGGGAAATTTCCCGGAAGAAGAGATCTGTGCATCCAGACAATCCTATTATGCAGCAATTTCATTTGTGGACGAACAGATCGGTCGTGTGATTGAAGCACTTGGGAAACGGGGAGAATTGGACAACACCATCATTCTGTTCACAGCTGACCACGGTGATATGATGGGTGACCATTATATGTGGAGGAAATGCAAACCCTATGAAGGATCTGCGAATGTTCCCATGATTATAAGATGGCCGGAAAGCCTGAAAATCAATGCCAAACGTGGCCAGATCCGGGAAGAACTGGTCGAATTGAGAGATGTGTTGCCGACTGTGCTGGATGCTGCAGCTCTTCCTAAACCCAAAGAGATGGAAGGACTGAGCATGCTTGACATTATGCGTGAGAAGGAATGGCGGAAACTGCTTGATTTAGAGCATTCTGAAATTTATGAGCCCGGGAACGCATGGACCTGTATAACCGACGGGAGATATAAATATATCTATTTCACCCTTACAGGGGAACAACAGTTATTTGATCTTTCGAACGACCCGCATGAATTGACCGACCTGGCCGAAGATCCCAATAATTTCCAGGTGGTCTCCGAATGGCGGAGTAAAATGGCAGATCACCTTTCCATCCGGGGCGAACGATGGGTTTTGAATGGTGAACTGACAGTCCAGGAAACATCACAGAAATATAGTCCAAATGATTACAGATACAATGGGACGATAGAGGAATGATCCATTAATCAGCAAGCCCTTTTTCAACTGCTCTATCAAATTCCTTTATTTAAGGAGCATAAACCTTACTAAGGCCTCATTAACAGCATGTTAAATAAATTACCTAATATTAACAAGTGGAGATCAGATTTCTTGATTGAAACCTTCATCCTGTTTAGGTGCTAGTTAATAAAAAGGTGGAAGAATAGAAGAGACAATAAACTACCGTCAATAAGTGCCTCTTTTAAGAAAGCTTTTGCTTTTGACAGTTGGTTATCTACAGTTCTTACTGAAATATTCAGTTTCTTAGATATCTCCAGGTTAGACAATGACTCTTTCCTGCTTAGCAAAAAGATAGTCCTTTGCCGTGGCGGTAGGTCTTCGATTATTCTTTCTGTTCTTTCAAGCAAATCCCTGTATTCTACTTCGGTCATGGTAGAAGAATCGCTGTCGGAATAACTTTCCGCATATTTTTGAAGATGCCTTTTTTCAGAAGCTAATTTCCTGAAATGCTTCCGAATTATATTCAAACAAATCGTGAATATCCAGGCCTCAAGATCTTTCAGATCCTTTAATTTTGCACGATCCTTCCAAAGATTGTAAAATACATCCTGAACCGCCTCCTCTGCATCCTCCTTATTCCTGAAATTACCTAAAGAGAATGCATACACTTTCCTGTAATAGTTTTCGAATATCTGATCAAAGGCATCAGGATCATCGCGAACTAATTTCTTAATCAAATTATATTCAGTTTCCCGCTCTTTCATTCATAGAAAAGTGTACCGAAATATACAATTAATTGTTAATGTACAGGTGCAATCCCAATTAGCGGAAAACTTTGATTGTACTATTTCCTGAAAACAAAAAACATAGGGTTAAGGAAACCAAACGCATAACTCTATGAAAAACTGTAAGTTTCCCATAATCAGCTACGCTAGTGTAACGAAATTTCTGTAGAATTAATAATTATTTCCTGTTGGAAAGCAGCTACTACAGCCCTCAATCAATCCAATTATTATCCCTATACTGCTGGATGAATTTCTCATTCAATTCGTCTGAATCCTTATATTTTACTCTCAATTCTTCCAGTTCCTTTTTTAGCAAATTAATTACATCAGCATATGTAGGGTCGCCATAGACATTATTCATCTCCTGAGAGTCTTTTTTTCGATCGTACAGTTCCCATTCATCAACATCATAGTAAAAGTGAATGAGCTTATACTCTTTGGTAACAATAGCATAGTGCCGTTTTACCATGTGTTCCGCAGGATATTCGTAATAGTGGTAGTACACGCCGTTTCGCGTCCAATTCATTTCCTGACCTTTCAACAAGGGAACCAGGCTTTCTCCCTGCATATCAGCCGGGGCATTAATGCCGGCTGCTTCCAGAAAGGTTTGGGCAAAATCCAGATTTTGTACCATCTCATCATTCGTTGTACCCGGTGTGATCTCATTTGGCCAGCGAATCATCAATGGTGTTTTGAACGACTCATCATATACAAATCGCTTATCAAACCAACCATGTTCTCCAAGGTAGAACCCTTGATCTGAAGTATATATTACAATCGTATTTTCAGCAAGTCCGCTTTCATCAAGGTAATCCAGCACTCTGCCTACATTATCATCCACCGAAGATATACAAGCAAGATAATCCTGCATATATCGCTGATACTTCCACTTCATCTTTTCTTCATCATTCATAGTTGGCCAATTGGCCTTGAACCAGGTATTGATAGAATCAATTACCGGATCATACAATGCTTTTTGTTTGTCATTAGCTCTTCCATGTGATGCCGTAAATCCATCCATACCATTCCAATTCACCGGGGGCACATAGGGTTTCACTTCTCCCATTTCTTCAATTGTTCCAGGTCTAATCTTGGAGTCATGACCATATTTCATGTGATGAAGCAGGTTCATTTCAGCAGTCATGGCAGCGGTTCCTCTATTGGAATAATCATCAAACAGAGATGCAGGCTCAGGAAATGTCTTTTGCGTAAACTCTTTGAATTTTTCAGGGCTTGGCCACCAGGATCTATGAGGAGCTTTATGCAAGTACATCATCATAAATGGTTTCTCTTTATCTCTCTTTTGATCCAGCCAATTGATTGTCA
>JBDLIX010000300.1:0-2938 GCA_039714655.1 Bacteroidota bacterium | reverse complement strand
AAACCTGAATTGAAATGAAAAAAACCTCAAGGCGACAATTTCTCAAAAAATCAACCATTGGTATGGCTGGTGGAGTAATAGCAGCCGGAAATGTTCATGGTGCCGCGACTAACATTGAAGATAGAAAGCTTCCCCGCGAAGTGTGGATTGGGACTGTTTCGCAGGAACAGATGGAAGTCCGGAACAGGGAAGAGACGATAGAAACTGTACTCGGGTTTCTTGAGGATATGAAAGTTTATCAGCCCGATATAATCTGCCTTCCGGAGGTCTTTACAAGATATGGCAGTACTCCGGTCGCTTCATATGAGGATATCGCCGAAACAATGCCTTTTCCATCATTGACACCTTTTAAACAGTATGCAAAAGAGAGTCATTGTTATCTGATCTGTCCCATACACATCAGGGAAAACGGTAAGGCCTTCAATGCCGCCGTAGTGATAGACAGGCAGGGCAAAGTTCTTGGCAACTATAAAAAGACACATACTACCATAAGTGAAATGGATAAGGGTATCTTTCCTGGACCTCTCGATCCTCCTGTATTTGATTTGGATTTTGGAAGAATCGGGATTCAAATCTGTTATGATATAGAGTGGAAGGATGGCTGGGAAACTTTGAAGAAAAAAAATCCGGATATCATATTCTGGCCATCCGCTTTTTCTGGCAGGACCCTGATCCAAACCAAGGCATGGGAATGTTCTGCTTATACTGTCAGCAGTACCATTAAAGGGCCAGCAAGAATATGTGATCTCTCAGGTAAGGTTCTTGCCCAGACCGAGAATTGGAACCGAAACTGGATTTGCGCGCCAATAAATCTTGAAAAAACATTGATCCACCTCTGGCCCTATGTAGAGCACTTTCCAAAGATTAAAGCAAAATATGGAAGGCATATCAGGATCGAGACTTTTGATGAGGAAGAATGGACCATACTGGAAAGCCTCTCTCCTGATATTAAGATCAGGGATGTTTTGGATGAATTCGATATTCTCACATTAAAGGAGCATATAGAGAGGGCAAACAGGGCCCAGAATGAAAAACGTTAATAATAATAATGAAGACTATTTGCTGAATTAATCATATTCTTAAACAATTATAAAAAAATTACAGATGGATTTACATGGTAAAAATATTTTGGTCACAGGAGGAGCAGGCGATGGGATGGGACGCGGCATTTGTGAAGCGATCGATCACGTTGGCGGAAGGATTATTGTGAATGACCTCAATTTAGAAATGGCACAGGAGGTGGCCGAAAAGTATAACAATGCCTATGCTGTTGAGGGCGATATAAGCAAAGCGGATGAAGTGAGCCGTATGTTCCAAAAGATCTCTAAAGATGTTGGGATCATTCACGGTGTTGTTAACAATGCAGGAATAGGATTGGCCCGGTATGTACATGAAGCTGAAGAAGAGGAGGTTGACCGCCTGTTTAATGTGGATGTGAAAGGAATCTGGATGGTTTCAAAGGCATTTGTTAAACAATTATTGAAAGCCGGTCAGGTTGGCAATATTGTCAATATCTCTTCAGTTCATGCATTTGCAACCATGCACAGGATGGCCTTATATTCCAGTGCAAAATCAGCTGTAAACGCACTTACCAGAGGACTGGCCATTGACCTCGGTCAACATAATATCAGGTGTAATGCAGTTGCCCCGGGAATGATCTACTCAGAACAAAGTGTACATATTATTGGGAGGTGGGCACATGATCCCATAAAGTGGATGAAAGATCATAAAACCGACCACCAGTGTCTGAACTATTTTACAACTGCCAGAGATTGTGGAAATGTAGTGGCATTTTTACTTTCAGATCTAAGCAGGAGTATCACGGGACAAACGATATATGTGGACGGAGGTGCAACCAACTTGCTCTATAATAACGAATACTCATCTGAGAAATAGATATTGAATAGCCTGGTTACCGGGACACTAAGTAAATGGAACCAACCGTGAAAAAAAGTAGTCTACAGAGATTTCATAGCATCGGTTATCTACTGATGATCACCTTAACCTGGCTCTTTGCCGGATGCTCAAACTCTGATAAGAGCACAGGAGTTACAGAGATAACCATCGAAAACAAAGAGATGCGCCTGGTGATCAACAGCAACGGCACATCCAGCAGTCTCATCCATAAAAGCACAGGGCAGGAGTGCCTGATGCAAGGAGTTCATATGCCGCTTTTTGCTGTGACACAGGAGAGGCCTTATGACAATGAGATCATGCTTGCCTATCCGGCAAAAGAGAAAACATTCTTCTCCGATTCGGTATACCGGAGAGGAGATGATCTGATCATCAGTTTTGAGCTCATCGATTACGTGGCAACCGTGGGGCTGAATATTACAGATTCCTACATTGGGTTTACATTGAAAAAACTGGAGTACCATATGGCAGATTTTGGTGTCAAAAGAAAGACTCCCATTGATGAATTTACCCTGTTGCAGTTACCGGTAAAAGAGCGGGATCATTTTGGCGAATGGTTGAATGTCTCATGGGATGAAAATGTAGCCGTAAATCTGCTGGCTACAGATCAGTATGCAAAAATAAATGCCCATCAACACAACGGTTTCTACCAGTTCACGGCGGGAGCCGAATCAAAAGTCAGACTGACTGGTGTGGGGGCAGCCCTGATCACCACAGAGAAGGAGAATCTCCTGGATCGCATTGACCGTATGGAGAGGGACTTTGATCTTCCCCTTGGGGTAGAGAGTCGCCGGAGGAGGGAATATAAGAGTTCCTATTATGAACTCAGAGATGTCACTACCGGCAATATCGATGAACATATTGCCTATGCAAAACAGGGTGGATTCAGACAGATGGTACTCTACTATCCGGATTTTGCAGCATCCATGGGTCATTTTCCGTGGCGGCCGGAATATCCCAACGGAATGGCCGACCTTCAGGAGATTACCCGGAAGATTGAGGCAGCAGGTATGATTGCCGGATT
>JBDLIX010000299.1:0-2970 GCA_039714655.1 Bacteroidota bacterium | reverse complement strand
TTCCTGGTTTCTGCAACACTGCAAAACGGGAGTGTGACTCAGGTAGCTATCCGTTCAGAAAGCGGGGGAGAAATTGTTTTGGAAGATCCTTTTAAAGGAGTTGAGTTTTCGTGTGATAAAGCCTTTACAAAACAGGGTGAGAACCTGGTTTTCAAACTCGGTAAAGGAGAATCAGTAAACCTTAACAAATAAATTTTTACCATGAAACCGTTAAATTTAGTTTTGGCCACATTTTTGGTTATTACTCTTTCCTCATGCGGCGATAATCCGTCACAACATCCGGTTAAGAATTCCAATCAGCGCCCCAATATTATACTGATGGTAGCTGATGATATGGGATATGGTGAGATCTCCAGTTATGGAGGCAGCAAGAGCCTGACACCCCAGCTGACCAAACTGGCAGAATCAGGGATGCAATTCAGACAGTTCTACTCGGCAGGATCGGTTTGTACACCCACCAGGATATCTATATTAACAGGACGTTATCCACATCGATTTGGCATGAACAACAGAATATTCGGCGATAACGGTGCTTGTCTCCCGGATAGCTCTTCCCTGACAATAGCAGAAATTCTGCAAAAAGAGGGTTACTCCACAGCACATATGGGGAAATGGCATCTGGGAGGCGTACGCGGTATCGATCTTACAGACCGCAATAACAGGCATCCGGATGCAGACCCGGGGCCACACGAACATGGTTTTGATTATTACCAGACCCAGGTCGAAGACAGAGGACAGCGTAGTGAATTGATAGGCCAGCAATTACTCTACAGGAAAGGCGGTACTATTTTAACCCGAAATGACCAAAAAGTACCCAAAACTGATCCTTACTTCAGCAAGCACTGGACCGATTGTAACGGAGATTTTGCCATCGATATGATCAATAAGCTGCATAAAGAAGAGAAACCATTTTTTCTGAATATCTGGTGGTATGTACCACATACTCCCATAGAACCTGCTCCTGAGCCACACTATTCAATAGCGAAAGAAGATCCTGAAACATATCAGCGACCCGTCCCGGCAAACTCCAATGTCAGTGCTACGGATTACCGGATAAACTACAGCTCAATGATCTCGCATCTCGATCACAAAGTGGGACTTATTGTTCAAAGACTGGAAGAACTTGGTATCAGGGAAAATACAATAATCCTCTTTACATCAGATAACGGAGGTGCATGGGGAGCGTTCAATGGCAGACTATCCGGGGGTAAGGCTTGCTATTATGAAGGCGGGATCCGCGTACCCGGATTTGTCTCCTGGCCCGGTAAGATAAAACCTAACTCCACCACGGACTTTATCGGGCATTCTAACGATATATTGCCCACGATTTGCGCAATGACGGGTATGAAAATACCGGAAAACGCCGAAATTGACGGAATTAGTCTGCTTCCCGTACTGCTTGGAAGTAAAGAAAACCCGGAAAGGGAACCGCTATTCTGGGTGGCTGATGTGTTTCGCAGGACTCAACGAACCATACAACCTCCCCTGGCCATCACCCATGTGATCAGAGAAAACAGATGGAAACTGGCCTGTGATCAAAATGAACCTCTTGCCCTGTTTGATCTGGAAAATGACCCTGAAGAAGCTCAAAATCTACTTGACCTTCCTGAATACAAAGATCTTATCAGCCGCTTGTATGGCGAATTACTCGAACACCTGGCAGAGCCTTCATTGCCACGTCCGCAGCCGGATCATAGAGAGGTTCCATATGTTATTGATTGAAGTTCCGTATTTGGGACCGGATGAAAATGAATAACACAGATATACATTTGAAAATAATACTCTTATGATAAATTCAAGGCAGATATGAAACACCTTTCGCTAATTTACATCATATTCATTCTGGCCTCCGGATTATCCGGTTTTGCACAACATATACACCAGCTTCCTTACAAACAAATCGATTCTGTCTCTTTATCCATGAAGGTTTTCTTCCCTGAGAAGTACGATACAAGCAACACTTATCCGGCTATCGTTTTCTTTTTTGGCGGAGGATGGACTACAGGTAATGTGAGTCAATTTAAACCACATGCCGAGTACTTTTCTGAAAGAGGACTGGTTTGCTTCCTGGCTGATTACAGGGTTGAGCAAAGGCAGCAAACAAGCCCTTTCGAGTCTTTAAAAGATGCAAAGTCAGCCATCCGGTTTATACGGGAACATGCCGGTGAATACCATATTGATACCGCAGGGATCATTGCAGCTGGAGGTTCTGCAGGCGGACATCTTGCTGCAGCTGCGGCAATCATTAAAGGGTTTAACGAAGAGAGTGATGATTTGTCTACCAGCAGCGTTCCAGATGCGTTAATCCTTTTCAATCCGGTAATTGATAATGGACCGGGCGGGTATGGATATGAAAGAATAGGAAACAAATACAAGGACTTTTCCCCCCTGCATAATATCACTGAAGGAGCACCACCAACCATTTTTTTTCTTGGGACCAAGGATAAATGGATCCCGGTTGAAACGGCTCAATATTACAAAATCATCATGGAAAAAGTGGGAAGCAGATGTGATCTGATATTGTTCGAAGGAGAAGGACATGGATTCTTTAATTACAGAAACACAGATCTCTATTATCAAACAATCATTGAGGCCGACAGTTTTTTGGTTTCTTTGGGATACTTAAAAGGAGCACCATTATGAAAAAGTACATGAACTTATTGTCCCTGATCCTGGTTGTTGTGGTGGCCAGCTGCCGGAACGGGACTCAGGAAAATCCCAATTTCGTGATTATTATGGCCGATGACCTGGGCAACGGCTGATAGATGACAAGGGTTATTCTACCGACCTTATCACCAGGTATGGGGTAGAATTCATAAAAAAGAACAGAAATAAGAGATTTCTTCTTTACCTTCCTCATGAATCACCCCACGCTCCTTTTCAGAGGAGAATAGACGATCCGGTCCGTGAAGTTGGAAGTAATAAATCAGTGCTGGTACCCGGCGATAGTATCCCTGATATTTATAAGGA
>JBDLIX010000298.1:0-2989 GCA_039714655.1 Bacteroidota bacterium | reverse complement strand
GATTCTTTGATCTCTTTCAGAAATTCGTCCAGCTTCTCCTGATTTCCGCTGGTAAGGTTTGGCTCATTCCAATAAATTGTATGGGCCACAAAAACTCCCATTTCCATCCCCAGGCTAGCCATTTTGCCGGCAATTTTCTCCTGCATGGAAACTTCACGGCCCTTCATGCCATTATCTTCCAAGGCACTGAATCCGGCATCGGCCATGAACTGGAGCTGATCCAGCAGGTCCGTACCGGCCGATTGCCTGAACATCCCAAAATGCGGAGCATACTTCAGTTTGAAATTGTGTTTTTCTGCAGGAGCCTTTTGGGCCGAACCTGCAGATGCATGGGCCATACTTCCCGATAACAATGCACCAGAAGCAATGGCACTGCTTTTAAGAAAAGATCTTCGTTGCATAGGTTGAGTTTTATTTTGTTAGGTGTCTCTTCGAGATACCTAAAATAGCAAATTATTCTTTACTGCATCTCATTTCAGGATACCAGCAGGTAATTCACACCCTCTTCATATCCCCTGCTTTCGAGAAATTTCCGGATCTTCTCCCGGTTATCCATCTGTCTGATGTAGGTCAGAACAAAACACGCTCCAGCATCGGGGATATCTTCATAATAGATAATATTATTCTCAATTTGCCGGCTTTTTTTAGTGTCAATGTAAGTTTTGATACGAATACCGTGCCTCTCCAGCATCCTGGCTCTCCTGCGGGAGATCCTGCTTGCCCCCCAGATGGATACAAAGGGGTGAAATGGATTGTACTCCCGTAACCATTTTGCCAGGTATTTGCTCTTTATCTCATAGAACGATTTATCACTGTAAATAGCATCTGTCCGGGTAAGGCGTTTTTCAGAATCATGCCAATCAAGAACTATTTCCGGAATCTTTGCGATTTTTACACCCCTGTCCAGCCAGCGCAACCACATCTCATAATCCTCCGGAAAATCTCCACTGAGATACAAGCCATGCTGCTCCATGGTTTCTCTTCTCCACATGGCCGAAGGGTTAACAATGGGAGCCTCAATAAACCTACGGTTGTAAATCTCTTCATAGCTGCGCAGCGAATTACTCCATGCCACAAACCTTCGGAATCCCTCCGTATTTTCCGGGTCTCCAACATGTTTGACCAATCCTGCTACCGCTCCAAATTCAGAATGGTCATTCAGGAAATTTTCCTGTAGTTTCAGCCTCTCAGGGTAGGCCCGATCGTCCGCATCCATCCGTGCCAGGTATTGCCCTCTTGCCAATTCGCATCCCCGATTTGAGGCAAACATTACACCCTGCTTCTCTTCATTTATCAGTCTGAACCGGGAATCCAATCGCTCCCACTCCATGGCAATTTTCTCACTCCCGTCGGTCGAATTATTATCCACCAGAATGCACTCAAAATCCACAAACTCTTGCTGATAAATGCTGGAAATAGCACGATCCAGGGTTTCCACCGCATTATAGAAGGGAAGGATCACTGATATTTTGGGATACCTGGTCAACATCGTACTCTAAATTTTTTCAAAGATAAAAAGGATCCCTATTTTCTGCTACCTCAATAATTGCTATATTCGTATATCATATTACCCAGAGTCATTCTCATAGAACTTCAATTGAATTGAATTTTAGCAAAACCACATCATATGCCCTTTCAACGCTTGGCTTTCTGGCAAGCCACAAAGGGATTAAATATTCTGCAAAAAGGCTGCATGAAGAGTTGGAAATCCCCTGGCCTTACCTGAGACAATTGCTTACAAAACTTTCAAAAAGCGGTTTTATCAAAAGTGTCCAGGGCCGAAATGGTGGATTTCTGCTTCAAAAATCTGCCAGTGAGATTACCCTGGCCGAAATTGTCGATTCGGTGGAAGGCCTCGACGTATTGGGCACCTGTATTATGGGATTTAAAAAATGTCCTTTCGATCACACCTGTGCCATGCATGAAACCTGGATAAGTACCAGGGAAAGTATACTTGGTGTACTCAAAAACACCACCTTGTCGCAATTGCAAAACCATGATGAACAGCATTGAATTTTTTTTTAATAATATGCTATCTTTGGGTAGCATTTATTTTATTTTACTAACCCAAAAAAGGAGGTCTTATGGTTGACTCAGCCCTGGTCCTAAAAGGACAAACAATTGCTTACACCTGTTACACTATTGTAATCATGTTGGTTATGGCATGGTTCGCCCTCAGAATCACCAAGAAGGGGAAAAGCAAGGTACATCCTGCGTTTTTCTACACCTTTGTGGGATTCCTAACGGCACTCGGAGTTTCATTGCACATTATTACCTACAACACCATTCCCTGGTCGGAAATGGATCTGAAACGACATGAAATCACCCCGGACCAATCTTTTGCCATTGATGTGGCCAATCACAAATTTCTGCTTCCTGAGGAGAAGATGGTCATCAAGGTGGGCGAGATTGTCGAATTCGATGTGACATCCAAAGACCTTACTTACGGGTTTGGACTCTTCCGTGAGGATAACACCATGTTATTCCAGATGCAGGTGGTCCCGGGCCACCGCAATGATATTTTATGGAAATTCCTTAAACCGGGGACCTACACCATCCGTTCCACCGAGTATTCCGGTCCCAAAGGAATAGCCATGATTGAAGAGAATGCAGTGGAAGTTGTCGAACCTTAAAAGATTAACAATATGTCATTTGTAAATACACTTATGAAAGGTGAACAGGGATTGTTCAAAGCAGAATCCCTTACCGCCATGCAGAAGCTTACACTGCGCTTTGTGGTAGTAGGCCTTGTCTATTATCTATTTGTTGTGGTCGAGGGAATGATCATGCGGATTGTTCAGGTGGAACAGATCGCTATGGTCTCCGAAGAGCAATTCTTCGCCATCCTTACAGCCCATCCACTGGTGGGGATCTTTGGTTCCACATACGCTATCGTCATGGGAGCCTTTCTGTTTCTGGTCCCCTACCTGATGAAAAAACCACTCTACAGCATGAAACTGGCACACTGGAACTTTTTCCTGATTGCCGG
>JBDLIX010000297.1:0-3078 GCA_039714655.1 Bacteroidota bacterium | reverse complement strand
CTGGGTATCTCCTCATTGGCCGGAGGGCATAAAACCCTGGTACCTGAGGTCATAAAAGAACTCAAAAAACTGGGGAGAGAAGATATTATGGTAATTGCCGGAGGGGTAATCCCTGCTCAGGATTATGAATTTCTTTATCAGGCAGGTGTTATGGCCATTTTCGGGCCGGGCACAAAAGTTTCGGAAGCAGGCAAGAGTATTCTTAAAGTTTTACTTGATACTTATGGGTAATATGCGCTGTCAATGAGTGCATCATGAATAAATATCAATTTAACTGACTCGCCTATTTCACTGAGAAATTGCTGTTTCTCGGATTTAGCAAGATCCGGATCAACATCATATCCACTGTAAATCTCCTTTTTCAGAAAAACCTGCATGGGGATCAGATCGGATGCATAGCAGATCTCATGCTCTTCGGATTTAATCACAGGAACCACCATCCCCCTGGTATGTCCGTGGTACACTTTGAATCTCATCCAATCCACAGACCAGTCTTCCAGCCAGTGTACCCTGTCGATATACTTAAAAAACAGGGTGAAGAAGGAATTGGATTCTGAGGGATGTGGCCGGGATGCATAGTCAAAATGCTCCTTTAATACATGATACCTGGCATTTGGAAAGCGCTTAGTAATCTTACCCGGCTTTCTTATAAAGGCACCGCTTCCATGATCGAAGTGCAGGTGTGTAAAAATAACATCGCTTACCTGGTCTGCCTTAACTCCTTTCTGTAGCAAAATACTCTCAATGGGCTCTGTGATTTCCAGTCCGTATTCATTCATAATCCGGGCTGGCAGAAAATCAGCACAACCTGGATCAATCAATACCACCCGCTCACCTTTAATGATCAACAAACCATTTAATGCCAGACTGATACATCCCTCTGAATCAACACTATATTTATTACTTATCTCTTCAGCGGAGAGGGGCCTGATCATCTTCTCTGCCCTTGCTTTAAGCATGCCCAGATGTAATATGTGTATTTCCATCAGGTTCAAAAGTATCAAAAGAGCCCGAGTTTTTAAGCAGTAAACGGTTAATAAAAACCAGAAAGAACAACCTGAATAGCCCATATTATCCCTTACTTTTATACAGAATCCTTTCTTCCTGAACCCTGAACCCAACGATATGAATTACCATTTCATAGCCATCGGAGGAGCAGTAATGCATAACCTGGCCATTGCGCTTCATAAAAAAGGACACACCATCACTGGTTCAGATGACGAGATTTTCGAGCCCTCCAGATCAAGACTAAAAGCCCACAACCTTCTCCCGGAAAAAACAGGATGGGAACCAGACCGCATCCATACTGGTCTCGATTCAGTCATCCTGGGAATGCACGCCAGGAAAAATAATCCCGAGCTAAAGCGTGCCCAGAAACTGGGTGTTAACATCGTTTCATTTCCGGAATATCTCTACGAACAAAGCATAAACAAAAAAAGGGTGGTCATTGGTGGCAGTCATGGAAAAACCATCATCACTTCCATGGTCATGCATGTACTCAAAGACCAGGGTATGGATTTTGATTATATGGTTGGATCCAGAATCGAAGGATTCGATACCATGGTTAAACTATCCGATGATGCTCCTTTAATCATCCTTGAAGGCGATGAATACTTATCATCTCCCCTTGACCGGCAACCGAAATTTCATCAGTACAACCCGCATATGACCCTTCTCTCAGGAATTGCCTGGGACCATATGAACGTTTACTCCACCTTCGAAACATATAAAAAGCAATTTCAGAAGTTTTTGAGGATTGCAACAGGAGGTGGAAAGGTTTTCTATTATGAAGGTGATCCGGTTCTGGGTGAAGTGGTGGATAAGAGCCACTGGTCTTTATTAAAAATCCCTTATACAGCGCATCCTCATAAGATAGAAAGCGGTCGATATATCCTTGAAACCAAATACGGTTCAATTCCACTGGCGCTTTTCGGAGTTCATAACATGCAAAACCTGATGGGCGCCATGTTGCTTTGCAAGGAACTGGGTGTGGAAGAACATCAGTTTTACAAATCCATACAAAAGTTCAAAGGTGCAGAACGCCGCCAACAGTTGCTGGCCCATGGCAATAACAAGGCAGTATATCTTGACTATGCCCATGCACCTACGACCATAAAAGCCACCATCAGAGCTTTCAGGGATACCTACCAGGAACAGAAACTCATCACCTGCCTTGAACTTCATACCTTCTGTAACCTGAATATGGAGTACCTGCCTCACTTCAGGGATTCCCTGGAAGGATCAGACCAGGCCTTTGTCTATTTCAATCCTGCCGTAGTCAGGCTTAAAAAACTCCCGGAGCTATCCCCCGAAGAGGTGAAACAACAATTTCATAAAGAAGATCTGCTTGTGCATGACAACTCCGAATTACTGGTTGAGGACCTGAAATCAATTGATGCAGATACCTTTGTCTTATTAATCATGACCTCGGGTAATTTTTCCGGAATTGATCTCCACAAACTGGCTGAGGAAATAGTAGCCGGATAAATCACTATAATTTTCACTAGCTAATTTTTACACTTTTTTCTTGGTAGAAAAAAATATAGATATTACTTTTGCACTCCGATAAGCAATTATCGAGTGTTCTTAAACAATACGGTCCGTTCGTCTAGGGGTTAGGACGCCAGGTTTTCATCCTGGTAACAGGGGTTCGATTCCCCTACGGACTGCGCTTAAGCCCTGCAAGTCGTTGATTTGCAGGGTTTTTTGCTTTATCACCTGCGGTCAGGAATCGAACTCTGTAGGATCACGAGGTAATTTATTCCAGCATCCACTTCCATACTGGTTTTACTCTAACTCTCACACCTTCAACTTCAATTTCACGTTCCATTGATTCGGTAAGTATTATTCCTTCTTTTAATCCATAAGAATTTACAGCATCCAAAAGTCCGGCCAATTCCCGATTGTAAGTAGATTCAACTTCAATACTCCAGGAGACTTGTATCGCTTCTACAATTTTTGATTTTTCCTTAACTACAAAATCACATTCCTTTTTTTGATTATGGTAATAAACCTCTTTTTCTTTCCTTTTAAGTTCAAGAAAAACCAGATTTTCCAACAAACGACCATTGTCCTCTG
>JBDLIX010000296.1:0-3178 GCA_039714655.1 Bacteroidota bacterium | reverse complement strand
ACCGGATCGGTACTATATGTATCTCCAAAGTAGGGGACATCACCAAACAGCCTGATGAGGTTAAAATAATTGTAGGCTCTGAGAAACCTGGCTTCTGCAATGATCCGGTTTTTCATTTCCATTGATTCAAAGGCATTGTCCTCCATTTTAGACACCTCCTCGACCACCAGCCCGGCCCTGTTTATGATGATATAGTGATGCCACCACATGGCCAGGTAATCATGGAATTCCGGATTGAAGATCAGCCTGTCCAACTGAGTCCTTTCAGGAAATTCAGCGTATAAATAGCCACAATCATCAGATCCAATATCATTCAGGATGATCCAGGGCTTCAGGTAGGACTCAATGGTGTATTGTCCGGAATATGCCCCGCTCAGCAGATCCAGTGCGTCTTGCTGGTTTTCCAGGAAAGTCTCCGGGGCAAGAGCCCCGGGTTTAGGCTCATCCAAATCTGCACAGGAGAACAGGAGCATGGTGATGCACAACATCCCAAAAAACTTTCCGACTCTGTATATATGGTTCATGGTACTATTTTTTTTGATGGTTAGAAAGTGAGACTGATCCCCGCCGTAAACGCTCTGAATGATGGATAATTTTTATTATCTGATCCTAAATTCAGGTTTGAATCGCCCCCGGAATGTTGTTCCGGATCAAAACCCGAGTATTTTGAGAGGACCAGTAGATTCTGACCGCTCACATATAGCTTCATGTCCTGAACCTTTATCTTCGAAAGAAAGCTGCCTGGCAGGTTATAGGAGATCATAAAATTTGTCATCTTCAGGAATGAAGCGTCTTCCACGAACCTGTCACTTGTCTTTGACTGATAATTTGTGGAAAGTCTTGGAATATCGCTCTCCTGGTTGCCAACATTCCAGGCATTCATCAAAAAGGTCCCCCCATTGGTTCTCCCCAGGTCTCCTTTGGCGATGGTTTCATAGGTTCCATTATACATGTCATTGCCAAAGAAGGAATTAAAGGTCATGGACACCTGCCACCCTTTATAGGAGATGGAAGCGTTGAGTCCGGCCGTGAAATCCGGCAGGGCATTCCCAATGACAGTCCGGTCATCATCGTTGATAATGGAGTCTCCGTTGGTATCCACATATTTCTGGTCACCCGGGCGAGATCCGGTAGGAATCACACCAGCAATGGAATCCTGTACCGAATAGAGCCCGTTGGTCTTATACCCCCAGATATTTCCAATGGGTTGCCCCACCTCCACCTTGGTTGTTCCCACATAGAATTCATTCTGACCTCCCATGTAAACTACATTATTTTTGTTGGTTGAGATATTCATGTTCACTTCCACATTCCAGTCATTACTGTTGACGGCAATGACTCCAATGGCAAGTTCAATCCCTTTATTGTTCATTTCGGCCAGATTGGTGGTGATTTTTACGCTGTTGGTACTCCAGCCATCCCCATAACCTGTATAGAGTGGGAGAAGATCATCCCATAGCAGATCTGTGGTTGTCCTGTCATAAAGATCAACTGTTATATTAAGCCTGTTTTTCAGAAAAGAGAGATCCAATCCTGCATTTATGGTGGTAGAAGCTTCCCAGCCAATATTGTTATTGGGGATCTTATTGATGATGGCACTGTGAACCACGTTATCGCCAAATACGGCAAGATTGTGCGGATAGGTGTAGGAAATTTCCGGAAGCCATTGATAGAGTGCAATCTGATCATTTCCGGATTGACCCCAGCTAAGTCTCACCTTCAACTGGTCGAAGACTCCGAGATTGGAAATAAACTCTTCATGATGTATTTTCCAGGCAAGGGAGAAGGAAGGAAAAATACCAAATTTCTTTGAAGAGCCAAATTTTGATGAGCCGTCGCGCCTGACTGTGGCCTGCAGCAAATACCTGTTCTTCAAATTATAGGTCAGCCTGGAAAACTGCGATTGATACACAGAACTCCACCAATCGGAGTAAGGTTGATGGTAGTCAGGATTAAAAGCATTAAAATCGTACCATAACAGTGTCTCTTTGTTTATATCAGTACCATTCATAATGTGAGAATTGGACCGAATCACCTGCTGCTCCACACCGATCATGGCAACCACATGGTGCACGTTGTTGAATTCCCTGTCATAGGTAGCCACAAGATTCCCAATCCATTTGGTGTAATTTCCCTGTGCAATAAGACCTTTCGCCAGATTTTGAGTTAATGTGGCCTCATTGAGGCCTGCAGTCACAAAACGTTTCCTCATAGAGGTCCTGAATTCACCTGATATATTGGCATTTAAATTCAGGTACTTGATGGGTGAATAATTCACATAGAAATTGCCCTGAACAGCAGCATTATTCCTGATATCCACATCTTCCTTGGCTGCATAGAGCGGATTGTCCCATATGTTGTTGGTATAGTATCCGCCTAAAGAATCATTCACCGGGTAGATGGGTAAAGAGACCACAGCATTGCCTGCCGGTCCATACGCCCAGGAAGATCCGGTAGCTACCTCAAATCCCTGCTGTTCGCTCAGATACCCCTTAATATTCGTTCCAAAATTGACTTTGTCACTGATTTCATGGATCAGGTTCAGGTTGATACCGGCTTTTTCATATTCTGAATAGTGAATGATCCCATCTTCGGTTTTATAATTGGCTGAAATGGCATATCTGGTTTTCTCACTCCCCCCTGACATGCCCAAATGATAATAGTGCGCCAGTGCATTTCTGAAAAGTTCGTCCTGCCAGTCAGTATCAGCAATATAACCTGTGGACCGGATTGGTTCGGACAAGTTAATCTCTCCTTCGGAATATTGCGGATCAAAACCATCATTTGCCAGAGCCTCATTTCTAAGCTTCATAAAATCTGGTGCATTCAACATGTCCATGGTCTTGATTACCGATCGCATTTCCGTATAATGAGCAAAGTTCAGCCGGTTCTGATTCGCATCTCCATGCCTGGTTGTCACAATGATTACTCCATTTCCTCCTCTGGCTCCATAAATGGCTGTGGACGAAGCATCTTTCAGGATCTCAATGCTCTGAATATCCTCGGGAGCGACTGTGTTGATATCAGCTCCTACATAGCCATCAATCACCCAGAGGGGTGCATTTGATGTACCCAGTGATCCGTGCCCTCTGATGCGAATAGAAGTTCCGCTTCCCGGCATGCCGGATGTAGAAGCGATTTGAACACCTGCAGCCCTCCCCTGCAGGGCCTGGTCGAT
>JBDLIX010000295.1:0-3203 GCA_039714655.1 Bacteroidota bacterium | reverse complement strand
AGCCCGGCTTTTTTTTAGATGGCTGGCTTTCATGTTATTGATGCTTATTTCCTGCCCAACCCGGGCAAAGGATCACCGTCCCAACCTGCTATTCATTATCTCGGACGATCAATCACCATATGATTTGAAGATCTATAATCCCGCTTCCCCTCTTGAAACACCTGTTCTCGATAAGCTGGCTTCCGAAGGGATGGTTTTTGAGGGAGCTTATCACATGGGGTCCTGGAGCGGAGGTGTATGCACTCCATCCCGCCACATGATCATGTCAGGACGTACACTCTGGCACATTCCCGACAAACCCGGAATTGGGAAAAATCCTCTTGAAAAGGATCCGGCAATGGTGCCACCGGACCTGGCGGAGAATACTATGGCTGCGATCTTCAATCGTGCAGGCTATTCAACGATGCGGACCTGTAAGCAAGGTAATAGTTATGAGGCAGCCAATGAAAAGTTCCAGGTTCGAAAGGATAGCACCAATCGCGAAGGGAATGACGAGCATGGCAATGCCTGGCATGCACAGCAGGTGATCGATTATCTGAACGGCCGCCAGGCTCGGGAGGACAGTGATCCCTTTCTTATCTACTTTGGCTTTTCCCACCCTCACGACCCTCGTAACGGGAAGGAAGATCTGCTCGCCAGGTACGGTGCAGTAAACCATACAGATAAAAGCACGCGTCCGGCACTTCATCCTGCACAACCCGGACTACCGGCAAACTATCTTCCGGCACATCCGTTCCCTCATGGTCACCCGGGTTTGCGTGACGAAGAGAGAGTGCAGGGAGTATGGAAAAACCGTGACGAGGCCACTATCCGAAATGAGATGGGGCGGGAGTACGCGTGCATAGAGGATATCGACAGGCAGATTGGCAGGGTCCTTGATAAACTCGAGGAAATGGGCGAGCTGGATAACACATACATAATCTATACTTCCGACCACGGTATCGCTGTTGGGAGGCACGGTTTGCAGGGTAAGCAGAACCTCTATGAGCACACCTGGCGTGTTCCATTCATTGTCAAGGGACCGGGTGTCAGGATGGGCAGGGTGCAGGGCAATATATATCTTTCCGATGCCCTGGGGAGCTTGTGTGATCTGGCAGGAATCAAACCTCCTGAAACGGTGGAAAGCAAAAGTTTCCGTCCGGTGCTGGAAGGAAAGCAGGATATGGTCCGGGATGTTCTTTACGGCGTCTATTGTGGTGGCACCAAACCGGGAATCCGGTCGGTGCGAAAAGGGGACTGGAAACTGATCAAGTACGATGTTCTTGACGGCAAAGTTCGGAAGACCCAACTTTTCAACCTGGCGGAAAACCCGGATGAATTGTTGAAGGAACATCATGATCCGGAGGTGATGTCACTGACGGGTATTCATCCGGAACCGAATCAGATGAATCTTGCGGCCGATCCAAAATACGCTGGCAAACTGGCCGAAATGGAAGCCATTCTGCTATCAGAGATGAAACGACATGACGATCCGTACCGGTTATGGGACCAACAGTCGGCAATTGAGAAATAGATGGGAAAGATGGATAGATATGAGCCCATGGCTGTGGAAAAAATACTGGCCTAAAGGTCTTGTCATGCAGGTAAATTTAAAACAAGCTATTTTGTATGAAAATAAGCACATCTATTTTGATTGTAGTATCTTCTTTCTGGGCATATCCTCAATGTTATTCCCAGTTTGACAGCAGCTCAACAGGCTGGAATGAATCGGAAAGCGAATACCATGCCCGGATGAAATGGTGGGATGATGCCCGTCTTGGGATGTTCCTGCACTGGGGGATTTACTCCATGTACGGAGGTGAATATAATGGGACCGATTATGGGAAAGAAGTCGGGAATGCGAGTGCGGAATGGATCTATCTCAGAGCCAATATCCCGAGAGAGGAATACAGGAAGACCGCGCTGGCGTTCAATCCGGTCCTGTATGATCCTGCCGATTGGGTGAAGATGGCCATGGATGCAGGAATGAAATACATGGTACTGACGGCTAAACATCATGATGGATTTGCTCTGTTCGAAACCCGTGCAAGTGAATGGGATATCATAGATGCTTCGGAATATAAGAAAGACCTGATAAAGGCCTATGTAGATGAATGCCATAAACAGGGGATGAAGGTAGGATTCTATTACTCTCATGAAAAGGACTGGTTTCATCATGCCAAGAATATGAGAGACAGACGTCCTCTCTCTCAGGATTATATCAAGCTGGCAGAAACGCAGCTCAGGGAATTACTGACCCGGTATGGTAAGATCGACATTTTGTGGTTTGACACGCCGGTTAATGAACATGTTGAATTTAACAGGTTATGTGCTGCACTGGTTCGCAAATACCAGCCGGAGTGCATCATCAGCGGTCGAATAGGGAATAACCTGGGCGATTATCAGAATTTTGGAGATCGACAGGTGATTGATCCGGGTAAAGAAGGGTACCTGGAATCCATCATGACCATGCGCTTGAACTGGGGATATGACCAGAACGACAGTTACTGGAAATCATCAGATGAACTCATTTCCATGGTCAGCAAAAGTGCCTGTCGCGGATCCAATTTTTTGCTGAATATTGGCCCCAAACCCGATGGATCGTTCCCCCCGGAAGACAGAACCAGGTTAAAAGCACTGGGGAAATGGATAAAGGACAATGGTGAAGCGATTTATACCACCCAGGGATCACCATTTTCCAAGGAGCATTCCTGGGGCTCATTTACCTACAGTCAGGAAAAACAAAAAGTCTTTCTGCACCTCTTTGGCTGGACAGGTGGAGATATCTGTATAAATGGGATAAAGACCAGAATTACAAAAGCTTATTTCCTCGATGACGGAGGAACTGTTGGATTCGATCAGGACGTGGCTAATAGTAAAATAAATATCAATCTGCCCGCAGATTCCCGGAATGGAAAACTGAGAATTATTGCATTGGACCTTTCAGGTAACCTGGATACAGATCCAGTGAATGGGCCTGATTATGTTCCGCCCAGGATTCACCATTTGAATCGAATTAAGATTGTTGGAACGATTAAAACTCATGAGAATTGCGAGTTTGAATTTGTTGGAAAAATTGTGTCAACTAATGACACCGGCTTTGAAATTGATCAGGAAGAGGAAAAAACCGTAAAGCTGTCCTTAAATGACTATGTCCGATACAGAATTAATGAAAAAGGCATTATAAGGAGGGTCTCAGGTTTCGATCTTATTGACGGTGAAGA
>JBDLIX010000294.1:0-3232 GCA_039714655.1 Bacteroidota bacterium | reverse complement strand
TGTGATAGAAATGGGTAAAGAGATGCTCATGAGCCGGGCACAATTTTACCGCAAAGTGAATGCTTTAACAGGCACAACACCCAATGAGCTTCTCAGGCTCTTCAGGATCAAGAAAGCCGCTTCTTTAATAGAAGCAGGTGATCTTAATATAACAGCAATTATGTATGAAGTTGGATTCAGAAGCACCTCCCATTTTGCAGAGTCCTTCAGGAAGTATTACGGAAAAAATCCCTCCGAATACCGTGATTCCCTTCCCGTCAAAAAGTGAGGTAATTTCCAATTGTAATTCATTCATGTGATCCCCTGCTTTCTGGCAGGTTGATATCCATTTATCCACTTCTGAGACTTTAGCAACCTGTTTTGAGACAAAACCATTCGACTCACCTAGTGGGGTGATATAGTTTTATAGTTGGTAATAGGCTGAAATCTACAATAATGACAACCATCCACTCAATCCGTCAGCGTTTAGGCCCCAGAAGTATCAGTGAGAGGTACGGTAATCCGTGCCGAAACAATTTACCTATTCAATTATTGTCTATTTCTATAGTGTTGGCAGTGATTGTATGTGCTTCATCTTGTCGAATAATCTATAATGTACCTGATATAACAGATTATAAGATTTTTCCTTACCGGGTAATTGAGCATACACCTGAGTCCGTTTTCTATTTTTCTAAATGTGACTCATCAAACAAACTGGGGAATAAAATTTATGCACATAATACCCTTTTTTTACCAGATGTTGTAACGCTTGATGAATATATTGGAGAATCAAAGACAGCAGCTTTTATCATCATCAGAAATGATTCTATTCTATATGAAAAATACAATAAAGAGTATCGTGAGAATTCAATTTTCAATACTTTTTCTGTTACGAAGGTGTTCATCACAACTTTAATTGGAATTGCGATTGATGAAGGATTGATTACCAGCGTTGACCAGGCTATTACCGATTTCATTCCTGAGTTTCTTAATGTAGAAGGATTCAGTGAAATCACCATACGGCACTTATTACTTCACACTTCCGGAATTAAATTCTCTGACTCAAAGTTTAATCCCCTGTCCGATAATGCAAGGTATTATTACGGTCGTAATCTGCGAAAAAGGGTTATGAAGGCGAAAATTTATATTGAACCTGGAATTGAAACTCATTACGGTAGTGTAAACCTCCAATTACTAGGTGTGATTCTGGAAAGAGTTACTCAATCTACCATATCAAATTACCTGCAGGAAAAGGTCTGGCAACGAATAGGAATGCAATACGATGCAACCTGGAATACGGATAACAAAAGAAGGCATCCAATGGAGAAGAGTTTCTCCTGCCTGAATTGTTCGGCTATTGATTTAGCGAAATTGGGCAGATTATATTTAAATAACGGGGTTTGGAATAATCAGAATATATTGCCTCAAAGTTTTGTTAATGAGGCTACCAGAAGAGATACAACTGCCGGGAGTTTCTGGTACTTTCAATATAATTTCAGGTTTGGACCCAAACAATATGAAAGTTATTATGCCAGGGGTTTATTTGGTCAATTAATATATATATATCCCCGTGAGAATATAATAATAGTTCGGGTGGGGGAACAAGATCTAAACTATAATCCACAACTTCTTGATCACAATGTTGTGCAAATACTTGATCAAATCTCGCAGCCTTATTAGATATGCTCATTTCCTGTTTTGAAACTATGTCGAACTATTGTTAGTCAATTAATATGAATAAAAATCAAAAAAAACGCTTAGACACTTCTATGAAATCCAGTTATCTCTTTGGATTTGATATCGGGTCAATCTCCATAAACACAGTTGTACTGAATCATCATGGTGAGGTAATTAAGGAGCGTTACGATTACTGTCATGGCAAACCATTTGAAAAACTGAAAGAGATCCTGGACATCCTTGGGAAAACCTATTCCAGGGATCAGTTCGGGCAGCTGAGTTTTACAGGTACGGGAGGCAAGCTGGCTGCAAACCTTTTGGAAGGCACCTATGTAAATGAAATTGTGGCTCAGTCCACTTCCGTATCCAGATTCTACCCGCAGGTAAGGACCATCATTGAGATGGGTGGCGAGGATTCCAAGCTGATCTTCATGGATGAGCTGGATAACAATGCATCAAGACTTTCCGATTTTGAACTGAATACCCTTTGTGCTGCCGGCACAGGTTCTTTCCTGGATCAGCAGGCCAAACGGATCGGGATTTCCATTGAGAAAGAGTTTGGTGAACTGTCACTCAAATCCAAGGACCCACCTCGTATAGCAGGCCGTTGCAGTGTATTCGCCAAAAGCGATATGATCCACCTCCAGCAAATTGCCACACCGGTTAACGATATCGTTGCCGGACTCTGTTTTGCGGTGGCCCGAAATTTCATCAGTTCACTGGGCAGGGGGAAAACCATCAAATTTCCCGTCATGTTCCAGGGAGGAGTCTCCTCCAACATAGGAATGATCAGAGCTTTCAGGGAGCTCCTGAATGCCAGGGACGGGGAGCTCCTGATTCCCGAATTCAATACCTCCATGGGAGCCATGGGTGCCGTATTGCACAACATGACCGAAGGAGAGACAGCGGGCTCAGTTTATCAGGGAACTGAAGAATTGGAAAACTACATCAAAGGGGAAAAATTGAGGGGTAAATCCTTCGATCCGCTTGAGGAAGCTGAATCGAATATCAAGAAAGAGGTATATAAGATCCCTGATTCAGAAGAGAAATATGAGGTGTACCTGGGCCTCGATATCGGATCCCTGAGTACCAACGTAGTACTGATTGATGATCAGAACAGGGTGATCGCACGCAGATATCTCCCTACAGCCAGCAAGCCTCTTGAAGCCATTCGGCGGGGCATGTCAGAAATATATGAAGAGGTAGGCAACAGGGTGGTGGTCAAAGGGGCCGGAACCACAGGTTCGGGGCGGTACCTTACCGGAGATTTTGTGGGAGCTGATCTGATCAGAAACGAAATTACTGCCCAGGCAACAGCCGCCATTATATTCGATCCGGAGGTGGATACCATCTTTGAAATCGGGGGACAGGACTCTAAATACATCAGCATTGACAATGGAGTGGTGGTCGATTTTGAAATGAACAAAGTATGTGCCGCCGGAACCGGTTCATTTCTTGAAGAGCAGGCAGAGAAGCTGGATATCAACATCATCGAGGAGTTCGGAAAGATGGCCCTTGGAGCCTGTAAGCCAGCCGGTCTGGGCGACCGCTGTACAGTGTTTATGGAGTCTGATCT
>JBDLIX010000293.1:0-3293 GCA_039714655.1 Bacteroidota bacterium | reverse complement strand
TCCAGGACCACCCAGTACATGCCTTGGTACAATCGTAAAAGCTGCTGTTCCGAGCAGACTCTTTTTTAGAAAATTTCTTCTTTCCATGTTCTTTTGTTTGTTTTACATCATCGAGAAAGCAAATGTAATTATATTAGTGTTCCGTACTACAAATTGAATAAATTATGAGAACCATTGCTTCCGGATTAAGCTTTTTGTTGCTTTTTTTTATCATGCGTAGTTGTGCCGACCAATCACCTTCTCATCCGTCCGGGAAGGACTATCCCATCAAACCTGTCTCTTTTACCCGGGTAAAGATTGTGGATGATTTCTGGAATCCGCGGTTGGAAACGAACAGGAGTGTAACCCTGCAGTATGCATTTCAAAAGAGCGAAGAGACGGGCCGGATCAGCAATTTTTCCAAGGCAGGTGGTATGGAGGAGGGTGACTTTGAAGGTATATATTTCAATGATTCGGATGTTTTCAAGATCATTGAAGGAGCCAGTTATTCTCTGCATGTTGATCCGGATCCTCAATTGAGGAAGTATCTGGATAAGGTAATATCCAAGATAGCTGCTGCACAGGAGGCGGATGGTTATCTCTATACCAATCGGACCATCGATCCGGCAAAAGCAGCTGACGGAGGTGGAGAACAGCGGTGGACGAGCATGAAGATTCATCATGAGTTGTATAATGTGGGACACATGTACGAGGCAGCAGTAGCGCATTATCAGGCCACGGGAGAGCGTAGCCTGCTGGATGTGGCCATAAAGAATGCGGATCTGGTGGATTCGGTTTTCGGTCCCGGAAAAAATATGGGTGTACCCGGCCACCAGGAGATAGAGATCGGTCTGGTCAAACTCTACCGGGTTACCGGAGAGAAGCGATACCTGGATCTGGCCAAATTCTTTATCGATCAGCGAGGCAATGACCGGGGGCACGAATTGTACGGACCTGCTTTACAGGACCACAAGCCTCTGGTGGAGCAGGAAAAGGCGGTAGGTCATGCAGTTAGGGCGGGTTATTTTTATGCAGGGGCCACCGATGTTGCAGCCATGACTGGATCCGATGCCTATGACGAAGCATTGCGGAAGATATGGGAAGATATTGTTTACCGGAAAATCTACCTCACAGGTGGCATTGGGGCAGAACCCAGATGGGAGGGTTTTGGGCCCGATTATGAGCTGCCCAATGCAACTGCCTATACAGAGACCTGTGCAGCCATCGCACTGATGTTCTGGAATCACAGACTTTTTCTGCTTCATGGGGATGCAAAATACATGGATCTGTTTGAAAGAACACTATACAACGGCTTCCTTTCAGGTGTATCATTTGAGGGCAATACTTTCTTCTATCCCAATCCCCTGGAATCGGATGGTGTATCAGGTTTCAATCAGGGTGTCTGCGGACGTTCTCCCTGGTTTGACTGCTCCTGTTGCCCGGTGAATGTGGTGAGGGTTATGCCCTCACTGCCGGGATATATCTATGCCACCAGGGATGAGGATGTTTTTGTAAATCTGTTTATAGGGAACAGGGCGGAATTTGAGGTGAACGGCAGATCCATGGAGATTGAGCAAAAGACCCGCTATCCTTGGGACGGGAAGGTTGAAATGACCTTCGGAAATAAGAGATCAATTCCGGCAACATTCCATATCCGGGTACCCGGATGGGTTCGGAACCAGGTAATGCCGGGGAATCTGTACCGGTATGTGGAGCAGAAAGATCTGAAGATTAAACTGAAAGTAAACGGAGAGGTACAACAGCGAGAGATCATTGATGGCTATATCAGCCTCGAAAACCGGGAATGGGCGAGTGGTGACACCATAGAGATTGACTTCGAAATGGAAGTCAGAAGGGTGGTCAGTCATGAAAAAGTGACTGCCAACAGGGGAAAAGTTGCCTTTGAAAGGGGACCTCTGGTCTATTGTGCTGAGGCCATGGATAATCCTGATGGTGTATTGGGTCTTATGGTTGATCCGGAGGAACCGTTTGAATACACTTATCATAGTGAACTCCTCCATGGTGTTGGAACCATTGCGGGTGCGGCTAAAACAGAAAGCGGACCCTCCTCCTTTACAGCCATTCCCTATTTCGCATGGGCGCACCGACAGATGGGGGAGATGGCCGTGTGGTTACAGAGGATTCAATGATTATCGCTACATTGCATCTCGGTATTTCATTTATACAAAGAAATCCAGTATGAATTCAAGAGAGAACTTTCTAAAGACTTTGAACCATGAGCAACCCGACCGGGTAGTAGTGGATTTTGGAGCAACCCCTGTGACCGGTATTCATGTCCGCATGGTTGAACAGCTCAGGGACCATTTTGGACTTGATCAGAAACCGGTAAAGGTCACAGAACCTTACCAGATGCTTGGAGAGATTGAGGGAGACCTGATGGAGGCCCTGGGGGTGGATGTGATCGGTCTTTCCCCTCCTGCAGATATGTTCGGGAACCGGCTGGAAAACTGGAAGGAATACCTGACGCCCTGGGGACAGAATGTATTGGTTCCGGGATCCTTTACGGTATCCGTCGACCATAAAGGGGATACCCTTATGTATCCTCAGGGTGATAATAAGGTGCCTCCAAGTGCCAAAATGCCAAAGGCTGGATTCTTCTTTGATGCTGTGAACCGGCAGGAGCCTTTAGATGAATCAAAACTTAATCCCGAAGACAATTTGGAGGAGTTTGCACTGATGACACCCTCCGATCTGGATTACTGGAGATCGGCTGTAGCGGAAACATCGAAGAAAGGCAAAGGATTGATTGCCAATTTTGGAGGAACTGCCATCGGGGATATCGCCCTGGTCCCTGCCCTGAACCTGAAGGCACCCAAGGGGATCAGGGATGTAACTGACTGGTATATGTCGACCCTGATGCGACCCGATTACATGCACCAGATATTTGAGAAACAAACTGATATTGCCCTTCAAAACCTTGCCAGGGCCAAAGAAACCACGAACGATCAAGTGGATGCTATCTTTATTTGCGGTACCGACTTTGGCACACAGGATTCATCTTTCTGTTCACTGGAGACCTTTGATGAACTCTATGCCCCCTATTACAAGAAGATCAATAATTGGATCCATGAGAACACACGTTGGAAAACCTTCAAACACAGCTGTGGAGCAGTTGAACCTTTCATGGAGCATTTTATTGAGACAGGCTTTGATATTATCAATCCTGTCCAGATCAACGCAGCCGGCATGGATCCGGTGCTGTTGAAAGAGAAGTATGGTGACCGTCTGACATTCTGGGGTGGGGGTGTTGATACCCAAAAAGTACTTCCGTTTGGTACACCTGAGGAGGTAAA
>JBDLIX010000292.1:0-3333 GCA_039714655.1 Bacteroidota bacterium | reverse complement strand
GGGTAGTGTGGATGGAACACCTGTCTATTCCTACAGGGTATTTACAGTGGAAGCTGGTGGTCATACGCCTTACCACACCCATCCTTATGAACATATGAACTATGTGATCGAAGGAATTGGTTGCCTTGTCAATGAGAAAGGAGAAGAGCAGCCCCTGAATGCGGGCGACTTTGCCCTGGTCAATCCCAGCGAAAAGCATCAGTACCGAAACAAGGGGGACAAACCCTTTAAGATGATCTGCGGGGTGCCGAAGGAGTTTGAGTGATTATCTTTCAGGAGAGGCTCCTATCCGACTCAAGATTAATTCGGGTCTTTTTGCGGCACATATGACCTATCCTCCAAGATGCCACTTGCGTGGCGATAATAGTGCCCACGGAGGTCTTTGGAATATTCACTCAGAATCTGGTAACCTTCGCCATTGAAGTCACCACATTTGTATAATGCGCGCCCCAGGATCAATTCTCGCAGGGAATTGTTCCTGGTACTTACATCATTCTTAAACTTAGGTTCAAACCTCTTTGCAGTGCGAATATCAGGCATCGTGTGTCCCCGAATCCCTGGCATTTCCAGAAGCTTATACAGTGGCTCCGCGGCACTTTGATTGTTAATACTTTCCAGGGCAATAGCTGTTGCACGAAAGTGAGAGAAATGACATTCGGGAGTAAGTTTCTCCATCAATCTGAAAATGGTTGGAAGTGCTTCTGTTTTTCTTGTCCGGCCAACGGCAATGATCAAACTGTCCAGGTAACTGATGCTTCGCCCGAATTGTCCCATACCCGTAAAACTCCAGCCTTCGTCCCAGTCATTAAAGCTATCGATGGCTTCGATAAGTTCTTTCCAGCCGTCTTCAACTCCCACCATTCCTAAAATTCTGGCGTAAGTCAGTCTGTGATCCTCGTTCTGAGTCTTGTTGAAGGCGCCTTTTAAGGTTTCAACTCCCCTTTCCCGGTCCCAGAGAATCGTCTCGAGTCCATCCAAATCTTGAACAACGGAATTCACAGCTTCCTGGATTTTCTCGATCGGGGGAGGATAATTGTCAGTATCGTTCAGTACAGTCTCAGGTAAGCTGCCAATGCCTACCAGTTCTTTCTGAAGTGCTTTAATATCAATATACCTGATATTTTTATCTTGCTGAGCTGCAATAGCCGCTGCCCAGCCTATTGCATAACCCTGGTTTTGCAAACATGGCTGCATTCTTATCACCGGCATGGCATCACGGTGGGCACTTGCTCCAAGTCCAGTAACGGCGATTCCTTCTAACCCTTTTGGCAGCAATGCCCGGAAAGGAACATATGCATACACATCAATCCCGCTATGCTCAGGTGGCTTTAATGAGAAAAACGGATCTTCCGTAAAGCCATGTGTATCGAATGAACTTTTATGCAACGAAATGGAATCAGGATAGGTCCGTTCGTTATAAACATCAAGCACAGAAACGGTAAAATCGCCTACTATTCTTCTTCTTTCGCGGGTTTGAGGGATTTTCCCAATATCGTATTGTTCTTCAAACTTGTCTTTGGCAACAACCATAACACGCCAGACATCCAGCATGTCTGAATCGTTGATAAAAGTCCAATCCGTGTTATTGTAGAAATCATTTGGATTCTTGAAGGGAAACCCCGCACCCTGAACAGCTACAGATTTTCCGTCTGTGTAACTGTATGATGCTCCGGCAACAATGGCGATATCTGCACTTCCCGTTGAATCGATGATGGAATGACCCAGGACAATGCCTCTTCCGTTAGGAGTGGCAACCACAATTCCTTTCACCTGATTATTATCAACGAAAGCCCCGCAGCCAATTGCCCCAAACCAGATTTCACCACCGGATCCACGGATCTCTTTTCTGAAATACTCGGTTTTCCAGTCGAACACCCACCATTCCAGTTTATCTTTTTTTCGTGGATGATCAGGTCCCATATTTTTTACGCCGCGGTCGATAACATTCGTGTAACCTTTGCGATAACCGTGGTAATATTTTCCTATCATTCCGAGGGTTCCCATTCCCCCTAATCCGTGCATATAATCAACTACCAGGGTTCTGGCACCTTTTTGGGATGCACCCACTCCGGCAGGTGCACCGGCAGTCCCGCCACCAAGAACGACCACATCGTATTCACCCAGGACAGGTAGTGTGGTTTCTTCTGAAACCACCTCACCTAAATTCAGCGATGGACGTAATCCTTCAAGAAATTCACCCACAT
Organism: Bacteroidota bacterium; assembly: GCA_039714655.1. GTDB lineage: Bacteria > Bacteroidota > Bacteroidia > Bacteroidales. The sequence continues at coordinate 1,129 of JBDLIX010000292.1, read as the reverse complement.
CTCCTTGTTCGGCATTCTGGTTTGAGATCCCTTTTACCTTAAAATATACAGGTACTGGTAGAGCACTGGCGACAAGGGCTGCTTCCTTACCTATCCGTTCACCAATTCGAATCATTTTTCCCGGTGCTAAAAGTGTTTCAGCTGCTTTTTCACTGAGGCTGGCACTTCCGCTTAATACAAATATATTCTCAGTTTTTCTGGGCTGAAAAACTCTTATGTTGATTTTTTCAAGGTCAACTTTTTCATTGTTCCATCGTTTTTGTCCCACCATTTTGTCGGGTGGATTTTGAAAAAGAAGGTCAGAGGATTCCACCTGGCCAGCATCCCAGGTAAGGTCACGGGCAATCTGTTCCGCCTCGGCAAAAGATGCCCAGCTGCCATCTTTCATATTAATTTGCATCGAATATTCAATGGCTTTGTATTGAATACTGGTTTTCTGAAAACTTCCATCGCTGGCAGATCCTGCAGATTTGAAATTTATCTGAACAGGCTCCTCATGGATCCTGGCAGAAAGATTGGATCCTTTTTTTATATTGTTACCAACTACAGTAAACTGGAAATTCTGCTTGCCTGCAGGGTAGGTGCCAAATTCTGCTCCAGCCATTCTTGCAACCAATCCGCGGGGTGTGGCATCTATAATGGTTTTGGCGACTATGGCCTGTCTGCCCGAACGATTTGCCATAACAACTCCAGCCGGAGTTCCGGTATTGTCTGTCAGAATATCGGTAACAAAACATGAATACAGAAAGCTGATGTTATTGTTAATCAAGGCATCATCAAGGTTTTTTTTAACTTTCAGCTGACTGGGTAATCCTTCGCTCCAGATAGCAGAACCAAGTTTGGTATTTAAAATGCTTTTATCTTTTGTCCATAAACGGAAGGTGCCGCAGACATCTTCACCCAGATAAGGCTCCTGTGCCACAAGAAAAACTTTAGCTCCGGCTCGCGAAGCCTCAATGGCGGCTGCCACCCCAGCTGTAGAGCCACCAACTACGACCACATCAACATCGTAAGCAATGGGGATTGCCCGTTCCGATTGTCGGGCGAATTTCTTCTTGTCCGATTGGGTTGAATTAAATGCATAAGCACCGGAAGTCAACAAAAATGCCGACCCGGCTGCTGTGGTTTT
>JBDLIX010000291.1:0-3433 GCA_039714655.1 Bacteroidota bacterium | reverse complement strand
ATGTAAGCAATCCTGACAGAAAGACAACAATTGATACAGAAATGATCAAATGGGTTCTCATGATCCTATAAATTTACTCAATGTCGGGGAATAACACTTTACGCAATCAGGTTTACTCTTAAAGTGCTGGTTGGATGTTGCTGAAGCAGAAGTAAATTTTTTTACTAATTTTGCGGTGAAATGCAAAAGACCCGGTCGGTTTGCCGAGTGGCTAGGCGCTGGTCTGCAAAACCAGTTACAGCGGTTCGAATCCGCTACCGACCTCTGAAGGCCGCTAAATGCCTGGTAAACAAGTGTTTAGCGGCTTTTCTTTGGGGCAGATTTTCAGGCTATGATTGTATCAGTGATGGTGCCCGCGTCCTTTATGAACTTTTTCAATGTCTAACAATACTCCTCCGGAGTCTTTTAACAAGCCTATTGACCATCTGATAATGACTATGGAGCTGATTAAGGCAGCTACCGTATCAATAAAAGGAATATTCCAGATCATCGCAGCTGTAAGGCCCAAGATTGCGGATAAACTTGTTACGGCATCGGCTAATACATGAAGATATGCTGCTCGAATATTGTGGTCAGAATGTTCATGCTTATGATGCAAAAGGATTGCGCTTAAAATATTTACTCCAAGGCCTATAGTTGCAATTAGAATGGCTTGCTTATACTCTATTCCAACTGGATTGAATATCCGCTCAACTGCTTCAACCATTATTACGATCGCAAAAATCATGAGCATCAAGCCGCTGCTATATCCTGATAGAGAGAGGATCTTATCGGCATTTCCTGTAAACTCTCTGCTGGTTTTTAACTTTCGGACAATTATATAGGCAATCCAGCTCATACCAATGGCAAGTACGTGCGAACCCATGTGGATCCCGTCAGCCAGAAGTGCCATAGACTTTGTTGTCAATCCGAATATAACTTCCACAACCATTGTGACTGCTGTCAATACTACAACCCACATGGTTTTGCTTTCGTTATTTTTCTTATTATCTGCCATTCTTTAAAACTTGAAATACCGCCACCCGAAGGCAGCGGTATAACAATATTCTTAATGTTTATGTTCTTCTGAACCCATTCTCTTATACTTACAGCAACCAGGAAGTTTATCATACACGCTGTTCTCCGCTTTTTGCATCTTGGTGTCATGCCCAACTTTAGCGATGGCCTGGTGAATTTTGTGAATATCAGATTTCTCAGGATTGTAGGTGATTTCTATCATTTTAGTTTCCTTGTCCCAGTCCGCTGAAGATACTCCATCAACAGCATTCGCTGCTTTTTCAATGCGAGTTTCACACATTCCACAATTACCGGCGACTTCAAATTTTTCCGTTTTCTCAGATTGTGCAAATAGTGAAATCGTGCTCAATCCTATAACCATTACTAAACTTAAAATTCTTGTTTTCATAATATTACGTTTTTGGTTTTCAATTACTTATTGTTTTACTCCATGAAATTTCAAATAGTAGGGTGAGGATCCATCCATCATTATAAATGAATAAGTGAATGATCCTTCTTGCATGTTGAATCCTCCGAAGTGCTCATCTCCATTCACATGCTCATCCTGCATATGATGCATCCACTGGGTTTCCCCGTTCCGCATATCCCCCATCATTCCTCCGCCCATATGTCCCTGACCGAGCATATGACCGTAGTGGCGTTCGAAATCAAGCCCTGTCAGGCAAACCATTATGCTGTCGTTGTGCTCATAGTAATCCAGCATATATGTGGTGTCAATCTGATTCCCGAAGCAGTGAACCTCAATTTGGCTATCACCCACCTTGCTCACTACAGCGGTTCCGTGATCGTTATCGACACCAAAGGCTTGTGCAGATTTTAAAGAGTTTGATATGGAAAAGGAACCAATATATTCCCCCTCGATATCCGCAGAACCGGGATCATCTGATTTCTCACATGATGTAAATCCCATCAATAATACAGCCAGTGTTAAACCAGCAGCTAACACACTTTTTTTCATCTTTTTCATTCTTCTTTAATTATTTGGTTACAATTATTTTTCATTAAAATCCAGCACTTCCCTTGTTTCTCCACACCTCAGCATTTCATCACCGAAATATGGATTTTCGATTTCTTTAATATTGGTTAGCCAGTAGGCTCCCTTATCGCCATTTGCCATTGGACAATACTGATAGTACACGGTTCCCTGCTCAAGCCCAAAGGCTTTTAGACTGGCATAGAATGCGTCATTGAATGCTGCAAACGCAATTCTCTGTGTTGAAATATCGGAACTTGTGGATATGGTCTTAATCTCGGACTCTAATTCCTTTAAATGCTTCATCCATAAGATGTGGGCCTCACCATCAAGCAGGGACATATCAACCTCCTTCAGGCTCGATTCTACCTGTGCTGCAGCTTTTCCTGCCTCTTGAGCGTCAGATGCCACCAGTGCTTCGGACATTATGATGTAGGAGTTATATACATCCTGTAATTGATTTTTAAACTCTGCCTTTACCTCTACAACTTCCTGTTCTGCTTCCATGGACTGATGTTCAGAATGATCTGCCTCATCAAAGCCCACTTCTGCGCTCATTGATCCATGATCGTGTCCCGTGGAGACCCTTCCTCCACCCGGATTCATCATGCTTGGCTTTCCTTCAAGCTGAGCTGCAGCATCGATCTTGAAAACACCATTTACAGCAATGGTTTCGCCCTCATTTAAACCCTCAGCAACCACATAGAAGTCTCCGGCCTCCGGCCCCAGTGTTATCTCACGATAGAGGAATGAGGGTGATTCTCTTTCCGGAACACGCACGTAAACAACGGCTCTTTTGCCGGTCCAAAGTATGGATGATTTAGGGATCAACAACTGATCGGATGATTCTGCTATATTTGAATGCAACACCCCGTTTGCAAACATTTCCGGCTTAAGTTTCAGGGCTTTGTTTGGCAATTCGATCCTGACTTTTGCAACCCTTGTGGATGGATTGATAAATGGATCTATATAGCTTACGCGACCCTTAAAGCTTGAACCCGGTAAAGACTGAACTCTTAGCTCCACATGGTCTCCGTTCGAGATCCAAGGGAGATCACTTTCATAGGCGTCAAACATTACCCAAACCCGGGAAAGGTCAGTAACCTGGAACAGAGGAGATCCTTCCTTAAGATAATCCCCAAGCGCCACATGGCGCATCATAACAGTTCCTGAGATGGGTGATAGGACATCAAAATACAATTGGGGCTCACCTTCATCCTCGATTGCATCAATTTGACCATCTGTCAGATCCCATAGTTTCAATTTGGCCCTGGCAGCAGTATAAAAGGAGGGCCTGCTCTCTTTAAATGATATAGCTTCGATCAATTCCCTCTGAGCACTTATAAGATCCGGAGAATATAAGGTGGCGAGCTTTTCGCCCTTCTTGACCATTTGACCGGTAAAATTCACGTATAGCTTTTCTATCCTTCCCCCGAATCTTGC
>JBDLIX010000290.1:0-3451 GCA_039714655.1 Bacteroidota bacterium | reverse complement strand
ATGAGATCAGGGAGATCATCGGAAGGGTTTTTAAGGAGAGCGGATACCTGTGCGATCCCCACGGAGCCACCGGCTACCAGGCTGCCCGCACCTACCTGGATGAACATCCCGGCCATACAGGCATCTTCCTGGAGACGGCCCACCCGGCCAAATTCAAGGAGAGTGTGGAGCCTGTAACCGGAAAGCCTGTGGAGATCCCCGGGCGGCTGGCAGCTTTTGCCAAACGCAAAAAAGAATCCACCCTGATCAAACCCGGTTACCAGGAGTTCAGGGAGTACCTCACATCAACCCTGTAGTTCACCTATAAACTTTACTTGATCCCCATTCACACTCCTTTATCAATAGATAAAATGCGGTTTGGTTACGATCAGCATGTTGAGTTTGACCAATCAATCACTATCGATGACGAATATCATTGTTTTATAGCATGTAATATTTGAATGTCAGAAGGCTGAAGAAATTCTGATTTTACAATTTTAATAGGTGCTTTCCGGCTGCGAACCGCACCTTTTTACAGGTTGATCAAATCGGGATCAAAATAGTTACCTGAAAGCCCCGGATTTCTTAACTTCATCTATCAAATCACGTAAATAGGTTTGCCGGCCAATGGTCCGGTTTAAACCGAAAGAAGATGAGAGCAATTAGAGACAGGTGGATCAATTTATTAAAATCCTGGGCGAAGGGATACTTCCGTAAACACTCCTTGCCACGCTGGTTGGTATTTATGCTGGACAGCAGTGCAGTTGTGGTCACATTTATCCTCTCCTATTTCCTTAGATATAATTTTGAACAGGCGCCCATTGATCTAAGTCTGGCCCTGTTTCAATCCCTGATTGTATTGGGTGCATACTGCAGCTTTGCAATTGTCTTTCGCTCCTTTTCCGGCCTCCTGCGTCATACAACCATCAAAGACATATTCACTGTGATTGTTACAAGTACCTCTGCGCTGACTGTTCTGGTATTTGCAACCTATATCTCCGGTTCCCTGGATGTTCTGAGGATTTTTAATATTCCACTCTCCATCCTGGTGATCCACTATGTTACACTGAATGTTGCGCTGTTTGCTTTCAGGATTGCGATCAAAATGTTTTACGAACTGCTGGTTACAACCAGTTCTGTAAGAAAAAAGAATGTAATCATCTTTGGCGCAGGTTCTTTAGGGATGACGGTAAGGGGGGTGATTGCAGGTGACAGAAGCAGTGATCTGAATATTGTCGGATTTCTTGATAACAACCGTAAATTGCAGAGAAAAAGTCTGGAAGGTTATCGGGTATACTGTCCGACAAAACTGAACAGGGAGTTCCTGGAGAAGCACGATGTTAAAACCCTGGTCTTTGCCATCAAGGAGATCTCTGCCACAAAGAGAAGCAGCATCATGAAATTTGCTGTGGACCTGGGACTTGAGGTGCTGGAGGTTCCTTCGGCCAACTCCTGGCTGAACGGGCAATTCAACGTGAACCAGTTGAAGAAGATCAAGGTGGAGGACCTGCTAAAGCGGGATACCATCCAGATGAACATGAAGGTGATTGCCCGGGGGTTGGAAGGAAAAACCATATTGGTAACAGGGGCAGCCGGTTCCATTGGATCAGAGATCGTCAGACAGCTGACCAGGTTTGATGTGGGGAAACTGGTATTGATTGATAATGCCGAGACCCCCATGTTTCATCTGATCAATGAGCTAAGAGAGAAATTCTCTGATGCTCCGGTGGTTACCTGCCTGGCTGATGTGACGGATCAGATAAAGATGGACTGGATCTTCAGGAGGTACAAGCCCGATGTGGTCTATCATGCAGCAGCTTATAAGCATGTGCCGCTGATGGAAGACAATCCACACGAGGCCATCAGGGTCAATGTCGGTTCTACACTGATCCTGAGCAGGCTCAGTCAGATATACGGAGTGAAAAAGTTTGTACTGGTCTCTACGGACAAGGCAGTCAACCCAACCAATGTGATGGGTGCCTCTAAAAGAATGGGAGAGATGATCCTGCAATCAAGAACCATGAAACCGGGCAACAGGGTACATTTTGTAATCACCCGCTTCGGAAATGTACTTGGTTCCAACGGGTCGGTCATTCCGATTTTCAGGAAGCAGATTGAAGAGGGCGGCCCTGTTAAGGTAACTCATCCCGAGATCAACAGGTTCTTTATGACCATCCCTGAAGCATGTCAGCTGGTACTGGAGGCCGGATTCATGGGCATGGGCGGTGAGATCTTCGTATTCGACATGGGAGAACCGGTGAAGATCAGTGATCTTGCAAAACAGATGATCCGTCTTTCCGGTCTGGAACCAGGCAGGGATATCCAGATAGAATATACGGGCCTGCGTCCAGGAGAGAAACTCTACGAAGAGCTGCTCTATAACAAGGAGAAAACTTTGCCTACATACAATCCCAAGGTAAAGGTGGGAGAGGTTGAGTGGTTTGATCATAAGAAGACCATTTCAGATATTCAAACCCTCCACCACATGTTCCCCTCACTGGAGGATGGTGAAGTCTTTGAAAAGGTGAAAAACATTGTTCCGGAGTTTATGCCTACCAATGAAAAGTATACCGCTTTAGCAGTGAAACAACTTGATGCTTCAGAAGTAATCAAACAGCTGGAAACTTATCCGGATTGATCAGCTAAAGGATCAACAGCACTTTCTGCGTCACTCAATCGGCTCAATACACCCGCCGCAACCGGTTGCTTTCTCATTTTTATTGTGACATCTGATCTCATCGTGCTTTACGCAGGAGATGCCCAGCTTATGCATATCCCGGTTGTGACCAACCATGTAAGCAGGAAACCTGCCTTTTTTCTTCACAAGGATATTGAGGCCCATGCCCAGCATGGCGATGCTGACCAGGATAAATGAGATAATAAGGATCTTAATAAACATCTTGTAGATTTCCCAACAAACGTACATAAAGTTTATTATAAAAACCATACACAGGTTTATAAAAAACTTTATGGGAGTTTACTCACTTCGTATCGTGAGCTCGCAAGGCTCGGTTCCTGCTATGACACTCTTGCGCTGCTTCCGGACAATGATCCGCGACTGACCGGAGACAAACTACCGGAGACTTACTACTGACTCTTCACCTTCTTCCCGGTGGAGGCCACCTTCAGCGAGTCTTTGAACTCGATAATGCCGGGAACCTTCTCCGAGGCGAGTCGCTTCCCGCAGTACTTCTTGACGAAAGCTTCATCAATTTCTGCTTTTACACTCCCGGATATCACAATCTCTGCCTTTATAGCTTCGCCCAGGTAGTCATCAGAGACCCCGGAGATGGAGCAGTCAACCACACCTGGTATTGAGACAATCACCTCCTCAATCTCCTTTGGACTGATCCGCTTGCCCCCCACCTTGATGATCTCCTTCTTCCTGGCGGTGAGGAAAAAATAGCCCTCATCATCCCTGTAGGCCAGGTCGCCCGTATGAAGCCATCCATTGCAGAGGGTTTTTTCTGTA
>JBDLIX010000289.1:0-3593 GCA_039714655.1 Bacteroidota bacterium | reverse complement strand
GGGGGATTGCGGGTTCCTGCTTTCGCTCGTTGGCCGGAAAAGATAAAAGCGAATTCGGTTATAGATGTACCGCTATGGTCTCCTGACTTACTAATTGCTTCAGCCCGGCTGGCGGGAGTTGAATTACCTGCTGATCGGATATTTGATGGGAAGGATCCACTTCCTGTGCTTATGGGCGAGTCAAATGTTTCACCACATGAATCGTTTTTCTTTCAATATGAAGAACATGCAGCACTACGGATGGGCAATTGGAAAATAGTACGGACAAAGCCCGATCAATCATGGCAACTGTTTAATCTTGCGGAAGACATTTCGGAAACAAATGACAGAGCTAATGAGAATCCTGATATTGTAACAAAATTGGATGCTGAGTTCAGATTAAAACAGAAGCGATAATAAAAACTAACAAATATGAATAACATCGCAACAATATCAATCTTATTATTAAGTTCATTTCTTTTATCAGCTCAAGAATCATCTCTTCCCAAAACTTCAGTGGCATTTACAACCTCTGATAGTGCTCTTCAAAAACTGTACGACAGAGCCGAAGCATTAGCAGTAGAAAATATTATTTACTACGGGGATAGAAAGGTATTAAAAGAAGGCGCAGTATACGATAATGTGTGGTTAGAAACACAACCAATGGGCGGTTACATGTATGCAAAACGTAATATGACAGTCGCCAAAAACAATATCGAGATCTTCATGGATTATCAAAGAGCGGACGGTCGATTGCCTGGAGTTATTTACAATCGTGGAATAATTATTCCCAGCTACAATCAGTTTCAGGGACTCTATTTTGCAATGCCTGCCTTTGAAATGTATTACTTATTAGGTAGGGATACTACCTACCTTAACCGGGTGTATAAATCATTAAAAAGCTTTGATGAATACCTCTGGAAAACTCGTGACTCGGACAATAATGGGTGCCTGGAAACATGGTGCATTTTCGATACAGGAGAAGATCATAGTATTCGCTTCAATGAATTTCCAAATGGATGGGTCTATGAATTCCATCCCACAAAAGAGTTTGCTGCTAACCTCACAAAAGAAGAATTGAAAATTAACTGCTCGGAAAATGAGTATAATACAGCTATAGAAATGAAGGTCCCCATTGAGTCAATGGAAATCATGTCCTATTCATATTCGTGCAGGCATGTATTATCACTTATCTCAAAAGAGTTGAACAATGGTGAGGAAAAATTCTGGAGAGAAATGGCTGAAGAAGTAAGAGCTAATCTAAAGTCTTACCTATGGGATGATGTAAAAAATGCCTGTTTTGATAAGGATAAAGACAACAAAACAATGCCCATTTTACTTCACAATAATCTAAGGTGCATGCACCTGGGTAGTTTTGATCAGGATATGGCAGATAGGTTCATAGCTCATCACCTGATGAACCCTGAAGAATTTTGGACTCCAATGCCTTTGCCATCAATTGCAGCAAACGACCCCAGTTTTAGAAACATATCTGGAAACAACTGGAGTGGCCAACCTCAAGGATTGACTTATCAAAGATCAATCAGAGCATTAGAAAACTACGGTCATTTTGCTGAGTTAACAAGCTTAGGACTAAAGTTTCTGGATGTACTTGAAGATTCACTAAAATTCACACAACAATTTGAACCATTTACTGCAACAATCAATAATTCAAAAGACGGATACGGCCCAAGTATCCTTACCACTTTAGAGTTTATCGGAAGGTTTTATGGGATACATATTACCCAAGATAAAATCTTCTGGTCTTGTTTGGATGATAGTCATGATTATGAGTATTCGCAAGAATGGAACGGAACTAAATACAAGTTGAAAACCAAAGGAAATGAAGTTGTATGTTTGAAAAATGATAAACACTTATTTACTTTCTCTAAAGGAGTTAGGGTTGTCACAGATTTAGATTGTAATCTTATTGAAGTTGTTGGCATTTCGACTCAGCCAACATTAATTCAATACAAAGTGCAGAAAGAATATTCCCTGTATGTAGAGCCAAATATAATTTACAGACTAAATGGGAAAGGGAAATTTGAAAAGTACAAATCATATAATTATACTGAACCAATAAATTAATCCAAGCCGCTAACATTTTGTGTAAGCAACAACAGGGAAGGTGTTAAATATCAAGGATATATACAGATTCAGCAAGATTGATCAGGCCTGCGAGCATCCCCTGGTAATCCGGCAAAATGATGCTTCATATATGGCCATGATTGTCAGACCGGTGTTCTATTCCTCCAGTATCAATTCTATCACAGGGATTTCAACCGGTGGTTTGTTGACCGGAAGGCTCAAATTGATGTCATTCTCTGATAGTTCCTGACTGACCCAGTGTCCCCGGGGTGCGGAGATCCTGATTTCCGAGGCATCATGAAGAAACTGTGCATACCTGATTTTTCCCTTGTATCCTTTCAAAGTGAAGTTTTGCAATGGGTAGTCAAGCAGATGAATGTAGAGCCGGTTGGTTTTCGGATTGTAGGTCAGCAGGCTGTGATCGGGTACCTGAAATGATTGCGGCGCTTCGGTACAGCCATAGATAGAACGGCTGTTATATTTCATCCAGTCACCCATGGAACCCAGGGCTTCTTCTGCTCTGTAATCGATGGTTCCCCGTCCGGTTGGCCCCACATTTAGCAAAAGGTTCCCGCCTTTGCTTACAGATTCAATGAGCAATACAAGCAATTGCTTGGTGTCTTTCCAGGTGTGTTCATCGCGGTAATACCCCCATGAACCGGAAAAAGTCTGACAGGTCTCCCATGGGATTTTCTTGCCTTCATAGGTGGGCCATTCCGGTACTTTGAACTGCTCAGGAGTGGTGAAATCCCATCCCCCGGCAAACTCCTTCAGATCGGCACGGTCGTTGACGATGATTCCCGGTTGCAGTTCCCTGACCATTTTCATAAGCTCCACGGACCCCCAGTCATCGCGCCCTTTACCGAACTCTCCGGGAAATGAAAAGTCGAGCCACAGGATATCTAATTTCCCGTAATTGGTCAGGATCTCACGCACCTGGTTCTTCAGATACTTCCTGTAGAGACTCATGTCCCGATCCTTGTTGAGCGCATCATACTCTTCCTGAGTCGTGGCACTTTGGGGATGTACCCTGTCGATGGTATATTCCGGATGATGCCAATCGATGAGTGAGTAGTAAAACCCGATTTTCAATCCTTCAGCCCTGAAGGCATCCACCCACTCTTTTAGCGCATCTTTGCCATAAGGCGTATTGGTGGCTTTATAATCCGTATACTCTGAATCAAACAGTGTAAATCCTTCATGGTGTTTTGAGGTGATCACAGCATATTTCATCCCCGCATTTTTGGCCATTTTTGCCCATTCCGATGGATTGTAGAGATCGGGATTGAAATTGTCAAAGTACTTCTGGTATTCATCATCTGCTATCCGCTCATGTTTTTTCACCCATTCATGCCGGCCCGCCAAAGCATAAGATCCCCAATGGATAAACATACCAAACCGGTCGTGTTGCCACCACTCTAACCGGTTTGCTTTTTCCTCTTCCGTTTCATCCCAGATTTTCTTCTGGGCAAAGGAGGATTGAAACATGAATGCTGCTAACAGTAACAGGATAATTTTTTTCATGA
>JBDLIX010000288.1:0-3613 GCA_039714655.1 Bacteroidota bacterium | reverse complement strand
TTCAGTACAACGACAACCCTGTCACTGGTTGTTTTAACTTCCGGGAATTGAATGTTCTCTTCGATGTATTGCTTGAATGCACGGTATCCGTCTGAAGGCTGTGCAGATCTTTGACTGCCGGGTATTTCATCCCCCAGTTTCACCGTAGAGTAAGCCCCTGTCGGAACTCCTGTCGGTTGAATTCCCCGTCCCACGACAACCACCTCATCAAGGGTTAGGGCGTCGGGTTGCATCACCAGCTGTAACTCTTCACTCTCTTCAAACTGATACTCCTGGGTCTCCATCCCCACAAAACTTGCCACAATCGTGGAATTTGAATCATCTTGAACGGGAAGATTAAAAAACCCGTCCATGTCTGTTATTACTCCCGTATTGCTGCCCTTCATAACTACAGTGGCTCCAGGCAGGGGTTCCATATCTTCTCCTGAAACCACGATACCGCTTACCTGATGAGAAACCAGTTGGGTTTCCGGCTCTTCGATGAAGGCTTTTTTCTGTATCTCCTCAGGCTTGCCAGCTGCGGCCTGGTTCAAACGCTCACTGCGTATCCTGGCCCTTCTTCCCGCATCCTCATCTGGAGTCTCCTCCGCAATAGGGGCAGCCTTGGTTTCAGCGACAATGTAATCGTACTGATCCTCTTTATCCTGAGGGATCGCCTCGGCTTCAACATGTGTAACCCTTTCAGAGTCAATATCCTCCATGATAACATCGGCCATTGGTGCTTCGGCAACCTGAACCTCTGCAACTTTTGATGGACCTTCTGATATGACTTCCCCGGGGCCTTTGGAGGATTTTGCCTCATCTTTTTCCTCTTGTGCCGGGATTCTTGTTACCTCTCTCTCCTGTTCCTCCGCCAGCTCCTCTGCCGATTCCTCAGGCATCTCCTCTGCAATTATCTTTTTAGGTTCTGAACCTTTAGGAGTTGCTGATTGAGGGGGTGTGTATACCTCTTCATCAAACGTTTCTTCAGCAACTTCAGGATTTAAGTCGTAAATCTGCAGAAAAATGGTTCCGATAATCAACAGCGATGCAATGGATGCGGCGGCACTGTACCAGGCTATTCTTCTCTTTTTGCCAAGTCTCTTTCTCATCCTGGAATGCAATAAAAGGATATCCTCTTCTGACTGTTCAGGAGTGAGCGTTTCCAATCCTTCCAGGGCCTCTTTTCCAAAAGGATCGCCTTCCAGTTCCTTTTCAAAGGAGTGGCGTTCCTGGTTGGAGAGCTCTCCCTTCAGGTATTGCAAATACTCATTTGCACCTCTATGTTTCTTTCTACCGGACATTTTTATTTTCCAAACATATTTTCAAATTCCTCTTGCCATTCTGCAGATAGCTCTTTACTTTTTTCTCTTCCATGTTGAGCTTCACTGCAATCTCCTGATAGCATAGTTTCTGATAGTAAAACAAGTGGACACACTGCTTCTGTTCATTTTTCAGCTGTTCCAGACACTCCTTCAGTGCATCTTCCATGGAACCATCCGCTCTGTCTATGGGATGCAATTCCTCCCCGGATTCCATAAATTCCTGTTCAATTTTTAATCCCTCCAGTCTGTTTTCTGCACTTTTCCTGGATCGGATCTCCATGAGACAGTGGTTTTTTGTAAGCACGTAGAGCCAGCTTTTGAAATTCTGTACCTCATGACGGGGAAGATCGGTAATTAGTTTTTCAAAGATCTGCATGACTGCATCCTGTGCATCGTCCCGGTTGCCGAAATATTTGAGAGAGACACCATATACAAGGTGCATGTAACGGGAATAGAGTTCACCCAACAGATCCAGACTCCCCGATTGCTGAAATGTTCCGAGCAACTCTTCGTCAGACTTATCCTGTTGCTTTCCGCTTATATCAAGCATAATTGGGGGAGTGGTATCCCATAAAATTAAAAAAAATGTGGAAGATTTTATGGAATTGATTTCAACCGTGCATCCTAAGGGTGAAGTCAAACTTAAAAACAGAAATCATGAAATCAATAATCTCAATTTTAGTCGTACTTCTTTTCTCAGCGTACAGCATGGCTCCGTATCAATCCCGGTTGATCAGCGGAACCGTAAAAGATGACTCGGGAAATCCACTTCCCGGAGTGAGTGTAGTTGTGAAAGGAACCTCCAACGGAACAGTAACGGATATCAATGGCACCTATCAGATATCAGTGAATGCGGAGGCAAAATACCTGCTGTTTACTTATGTTGGTATGGAACAGTCAGTGGTCAGGATCGCCCGGTCCAACCGGATCAATGTGATCATGAAAAGCTCACAAACCGATTTGGAAGAGGTTGTGGTCGTGGCATATGGAGAACAGAAATCATACGAAATGACATCGGCAGACATGGCTGTTCAGAGACCTGGACGTCCAATCTATACGAAAGCAGGTGGTCATACAAAAAGAGCATATGCAAATGCCTCCTATGCACCTGAGCCAGGTTATATTCAACATAATACTGAAGGATATTCAGCAATCCATGAGAATGGATTCAAGGATGTGTTGCACAATCCGCTCTCTACATTTAGTATTGATGTGGATAAGGCTTCTTACTCCAATGTACGCCGCTTCCTGAATATGGGTCAATTACCCCCTATGGATGCTGTCAGGATTGAGGAGATGATCAATTACTTTAATTACGATTATCCTGAACCAAAAGGGAAGCATCCCTTCTCAGTCTATACAGAAATTTCACAATGTCCCTGGAATGAAAGCCACCAGTTGCTTCATGTGGGACTGAAGGGTAAAAGCATTGATAAGTCCGAGTTGCCGGCTTCAAACCTTGTTTTTCTGCTTGATGTATCAGGATCCATGAGTGCTGCCAATAAGCTTCCTCTTTTGAAGCAGGCTTTCAGGATGCTGGTGAATGAACTGAGACCCGAAGACAGGGTAGCCATTGTGGTATATGCAGGTGCTGCCGGACTGGTCCTGGAATCGACTCCCGGAACTAAAAAAGAACAGATCCTGGCAGCCCTGGATCAACTCCAGTCAGGTGGATCCACTGCAGGTGGTGCCGGATTGAAGCTGGCTTACAAGGTGGCACAGGAAAACTTTATCGAAGATGGAAATAACCGGATCATCCTGGCCACTGATGGAGATTTCAATGTGGGATCTTCCAGCAATGCTGAGATGGAACGCTTGATCGAACAGAAGCGGGAGCATGGTGTCTTTATGACCGTACTTGGATTCGGTATGGGAAACTACAAGGATGATAAGATGGAGATTATTGCCGATAAAGGAAATGGCAACTATGCATACATCGATAACATCCAGGAAGCCAGGAAGGTATTTATCACCGAGTTCGGGGGAACACTTTTCACCATCGCTAAGGACGTGAAATTCCAGATCGAGTTCAATCCTGCACGTGTGAAAGGATACAGACTGGTGGGATATGAAAACCGCCTGCTCAACGATGAAGATTTCAATGATGATAAGAAGGATGCCGGAGAGATGGGTGCCGGACATACCGTCACTGCGCTTTATGAGGTGATCCCGGCTGGTACAGATGAATCCCTGAAGAGCATTGATCCATTGAAGTATCAGTCGAGCCGTGAGAAGATAAAAGCTACTGAGGAAGTGAAAACCGATCTTTCCGCCGAGCTGATGACTGTGAAACTTCGCTACAAGCAGCC
>JBDLIX010000287.1:0-3620 GCA_039714655.1 Bacteroidota bacterium | reverse complement strand
TTTCGATTGGTATTGGTTTGACGGGGGGCCATTTCTGGAAAGCTCCCTGAACAACGGATTTCTGAAAGCCAACAACAATGAAAAAATGAAGTTCTACATCATGTGGGCAAATCATACCGTAATAAGGAACTATTGGAATGTACATGAATATGGGGATGATACATCAGTGCTTTGGGAGGGTCCCACAGATATAGAGAACTTTAAAAAAGTTATTCAAAGGGCCATAGATCAATATTTCAAGAAACCCAACTATTTTAAAATTGATGATAAGCCCGTGTTTCATATCTTTTCTCCGGATAACCTTGTGAGAGGTTTGGGTGGACTTGAAAATACAAGAGATGCCCTTGCATACTTCAGAGAAGAGACAAGGAAAGCAGGGTTTCCGGGAATGCATCTTCAATTCAGGGCCGGAGGTGGAATGACCCCAAGTTTGCTTGGTCATGATTTAAGTGAAGGAAAAAGCGTCAATGAAATTATTGAATATTTAGGAGTGAACAGTGTGACTAAATATGGCTGGGGTCCTATGGAAGATTATGTAAAGCTGGGTGCTGAAACAATGAAAAAGAGAGAGATACTAGACGCAACATTGGATGTTCCCTATTTTCCGAATGTTTCAATTGGTTGGGACGATACACCCAGATTTCCACATAAAGGGAAAGCGGATATTACACATAGTAATAAATCGCCGGAGAGCTTTGCCGCTTTTCTTCAAAAGGCGAAAGAGTATTGCGACGACCGGCCTGAACAACCTAATCTCATCACCATCTTCTCCTGGAATGAATGGGTTGAAGGAAGTTATCTGTTACCGGACATGAAATATGGATTTAGCCATCTGGAAGCCGTCAGGAAAGTTATGAATGGGGAATATGATCCATATGCAGATCATTGAAAATTTCGGTTAACCGGGAAATCAAACGTCAAACCAAGGTAGTGCACATTAATTCAAGGAATTGGATACTGCTTAAGGTATATCAACCGCATGGGAAATATTTTGATTTTGTCAGAAATGAGGCTATTTTTACCATGAAATATAAATACGTAGCGTCTATTTTTCATGAAAACAATCATACAACGACGGGCTGAGAACATTATTCTGGATGATATCAGGCAATTTCCAATTGTCGGGATTATTGGTCCCAGACAGGTTGGAAAGACAACCCTGGCCAGATTAATTATGGACAAACTTGGGTATAAAGCTGTTTATCTTGATCTTGAACTTCAGGAGGATATTTCAAAACTTGAAAATCCTGAGATCTATTTTGAGGATCATAAGGATGATTGTGTGATATTGGATGAGATACAGACAATGCCCGAATTATTCCCAATCCTGAGGGGAATGACGGACAAATACAGAATTCCCGGAAGATTTATCATTTTGGGATCAGCCTCACCTTCATTGATTAGAAAAAGTTCAGACTCGTTAGCAGGTCGCATCTCATACACACGACTCTCACCATTTAATCTTTTGGAGCTAGGGAAATCCTGGGATTTGAAAAAGCATTGGTTTTTTGGTGGATTCCCGGAGCCATACCTTACTAAAGATGATTCCTTTTCCAAGAAATGGATCCGTAGTTTTATTCAAACATATACTGACCGGGATCTGCCATTATTGGGCCTTCCATCTTCACCAACTGTCACACGAAGATTTCTGACGATGCTGGCCAACTATCAGGGAGGAATCTGGAATGCCAGTAATTTTGCTAAATCTATGGGATTATCCTATCCCACATTGAACCGTTACCTGGATCTTCTCGAAGAGGCATTCCTGGTTACCAGACTTCAACCCTATAGCTACAACATTAAAAAGCGGTTGGTTAAATCACCGAAAGTTTATATCAGAGACAGCGGTATTTTGCATTCCCTTACTTCCATAACAGATTACGAACAATTACAGGGTAATGTCTTAATAGGCAACTCCTGGGAGGGTTATGTCATTGAGCAAATCAAGCAAATTCTTTCACCTGAAATGGATCTATACTTTTACAGGACACACAATGGTGCAGAGTGTGACTTGGTTTTGGTACAGGGACTCTCACCTATATCTGCCATAGAAATAAAATATACATCAGCTCCAAGAATATCAAAAGGATTCAATATCGCAATAAGAGATCTGGGGACAAAGGAAAATTATATCATTACCCCAAGTACTGAAACCTATTCCAAATCAGATGATATTAAGGTTTGCAACCTATCTGATTATTTAGATAAGTTCATTCCCGGGTAACAGAGGACTCATTGGTAGTGAAGTTCCGCCCTATTTGACCACTTCCAAAAAATTTATACTTTCGCAGCTTGAACCCACTTTTTGCTTTTGGTATGCGTTTAAGTAAAGATCTCTATTTTATCCTCGGGGTTGTTCTCTTCTTTCTCCCCTTCTTTCTTTTCAGCGAAATATTTGAGGCTTACTATCAATTCAACCTGGAGCATGGGGTGCTGATGAGCTTCATCAAGTTTTTTATCCTGGCCACCCTGGGTGAGGTCATAGGCCTCAGGATCAAGACCGGCAGCTATTATCAAAAGGGATTTGGACTGATCCCGCGGGCCATCGTATGGGGATTCCTGGGAGTGACCATCTATATGGCTTTTGCAATCTTTGCATCCGGAACACCGGTTTTTCTTGAGAAGGCAGGTTTCAAGGATGCAAGCACAATCCTTCATTCGGATCTGAGTTGGAAGAAAGTCCTTGTTTCATTCAGTATCTCTACTGCACTGAATCTTTTCTATGCCCCGGTATTGATGACTTTTCATAAAATCACTGATACACATATCATAAGAAACGGCGGCTCTCTGGCAGGGTTCTTAAGACCGGTGGATTTTGCCCGGACACTGCAGGAGATAAACTGGGATGTGCAATGGGATTTTGTTTTTAAGAAGACCATACCCCTATTCTGGATTCCAGCACAGACCATTACATTCTTGTTGCCGGAGGAGTTCCGGGTGCTGTTTGCTGCCTTCCTGGGTATCGTGCTGGGTGTGTTGCTTGCCATTGCGGCACTGAAGCATGCCGATCCCCGGTAGCTGGGTGATAGTTACCCGGGCAGAATAAAACCCATGGGATATTATTTGAGAAGTTATGTTCTATTTCCGTGTTATTTTTATACTACACCTTGCTTTATCAGGGTCAATCTCAGATTCATATCTGTAACCAAACCTTTCAACAATTGGTTTGTATAATGCATCGCAGTGGTCGCAATAGGCATGGTAGGGTTCCATATAACCCAATTCCAGAAGCATACCCTTGGAAGGGCAACTGTGCATGTGGATACTGAATTCTCCAATATCTTCATCCAGTACCATTGTAAAATCAGCAGCTTCCTCATTAAGTGAATGTGACCAGTAAGTGTAGCACCCTGTCAGTCCCTCTTCTTCCACCAACTTTTCCAGTGAACCTCTTAAATACAAATCTGACAATTCACTCCAAAATTTCTCAACCTCTTTTCGTCCGCCAATAGCTTCAAGAAACTTAAATCCTTCGCTATATGCCGGGATAAATTCTGTGCATGAAATCATCTCAGTCTCTTTTTTATCCAACTTGTCCGTAAAACCACTTCTCTTGAGGGAGTGGATATAAGGACAAATCTACTGATTTTCGATATACTGTTTGACTATTTCGAGCGGTG
>JBDLIX010000286.1:0-3668 GCA_039714655.1 Bacteroidota bacterium | reverse complement strand
TTTTCATAGAAGTGCATCTCGCGCATGTAGTGGTATGCTTTTGCCGGCATGAGGTGCCGTACATCTTTCCCCTGGCGGATGGCATTGCGGATAAAACTTGATGAGATCTCCATAAGCGGGGCATCTACAACCGTGGCATTGGGCAGGCGGGAGATACGCTCCATGTCAATTCCGGGGCGGGGATAGATCAAGCGGTGGTAGTTCTCTGCGATCAATTCTGCATGTTTCCATTTATGAAAAGTTCGTAAGCCGTCGGCTCCCATCACCAGTTGAAAATTTCGGCCCGGGTTCTTCTCTTCCAGGTAGGTAAGGGTATCGATGGTATAGGAGGGTGTGGGCATATGAAACTCGATGTCCGATGCCCTGAACCGGTCGTCGTCCTCTACAGCCAAACGTACCATCTCCAGGCGGTGATAATCCTTGAGGAGTGATTTTTTCTCTTTCAATGGATTCTGAGGACTTACCACAAACCAGAGTTGTTCCAGGTCACTGAACTCAATCATGAAATTGGCAATGGCCATGTGGCCGATGTGAATGGGATTGAACGAACCGAAATAGAGTCCCGTATTCATTGGTTAAAAATTTATTTCATCGGTCAATAGTTAAGTTGCCAGAAAATCTTTCACCAGGTTTTCAGCTTCTACAAGCGCGTGGTCCAGGGCATCATTCACCAGGATATGGTCGAAACGGGATGCAAATTGCATTTCATATTCGGCCTTCCCCAGTCGTCTTTTCAGTGCTTTCTCATCGTCACTGTTCCTGGAACGGAGTCGTTGTTCCAGGACTTCAAGGGAGGGTGGCTGAACGAAGATGGCACACGCTTTATCACCATACTCCTTTTTGAGGTTCAATCCGCCCACCACATCAATATCAAACAGGGCATGTTCTCCCTGGCTCCAGATCCGGTTCACTTCGCTTCGCAGGGTTCCGTAAAACTGTCCGGGATAAACCTCTTCCCACTCGAGGAATTCATTGTTGTCAATCTTCTCCTGGAACAACCCGGGGGAGATGAAGTGGTACTCACGTCCGTCTATCTCACCCTCTCTGGGTTTCCGGGAAGTGGCTGAAATACTAAAAGCCAGCTCCAGGTTAAGTTTCATAAGATGCTGTACGATGGTTGACTTTCCTGAACCCGACGGGGCACTGAATATGAAAAGTTTACCTTCCATTACAGCACATTGAGGATCTGTTCCTTGATCCGTTCCAGTTCATCTTTCATCTCCACCACCAGACGCTGGATCTCGGTATGGTTGGCTTTGGATCCCAGGGTGTTGATTTCACGACCCATCTCCTGGGAGATAAATCCCAATTTCTTTCCCGCCGTTCCCGAATCTTCCATGGTTTCCAGGAAGTATTTGCAGTGATTGGACAGTCTTACTTTTTCTTCTGAGATGTCGAGCTTCTCGATGTAGTAGATCAGCTCCTGTTCAAAACGGTTCTCGTCCAGATCATCCTTTTTCAGGTACAAAGCAAGGTTATTCCCAATACGTTCTCTGATCTGATTGATGCGAGCCTCTTCATACTGTTGTACCTGGGAGAGCTTTTCGGAGATGGAGTGAACCCGCTCCCGCAAATCCTGGTCGAGGGACTCTCCCTCCTGGACACGGAATCCATTCACCTGTTGCAGCGCCTGTTGCAGACCTGTTTTAACAGCTTTCCACTCTTCATCCTCCAAATCAGGTTTTTCTGACCGAATGGTATCGGGCATCCGCATCACAGTACTCAATAACTCCAGCGAAGCTTCCAGCCCCAGCTCCCCGGAGATCTTGTAGAGCTGTTCATAATAGTTCTTGACCACTGGCTCATTGATAATCCCTGATCCTGCCTCAATGGTCAGTTCATAGTAAAAGGTGCACTCCACCTTTCCCCGCTCCAATTCTGCAGCAATCAGCTGACGGACCTCCAAATCCTTCTCCTTGTAAAGGGCAGGCAACCGGGTATGTGTATCCAGTTGCTTGCTGTTCAGGGATTTAATCTCGATGGTAAGTTTCTTATCGGGCAAAAGGCATTCGGCTTTTCCATAGCCGGTCATGGATCTGATCATGGGTCAGTAAAATATGTTCAGCGCAAAATTAGTAAAATGGGATGAACTCACTAATTTACTATATTTATCACCATCAAGCAGTATCAGATCGGCACAATACTCTCTTTTGCTTTGCTCTGGGTTTTATCGGGATTAAACCTGGAGGCCCAAACAGGGGGATCGGGGTATGTGGATATGGGTTCGAACAATGTTTCAAATGGATTCTACCTGAAAACAGCAGCCCTGGTGCAGTATC
Source organism: Bacteroidota bacterium (assembly GCA_039714655.1). Classification (GTDB taxonomy): domain Bacteria; phylum Bacteroidota; class Bacteroidia; order Bacteroidales. The sequence goes on along the minus strand of JBDLIX010000286.1, from coordinate 1,389 downwards.
AGTTTGGGAAGAACAGTGTTGCAACCGGACTCCAGCTCGATTTAAAGAGCAATAATTCAACTGTTTTTTCGGGATATAGCATCAGGGGTTCAAGAGATCTGCAGGTGAAGGGATTTCCTTTTGAATTGCAGGGATTCGGCATCTGGACCCCATACGCAGGGTTATTGCGCGAGACCAATTGGGGCATGTCGCTCAGTATCAGGCAAAATCACTTTTCCATACAGTTGGGTACCGGGTTCAGAAGCATCGCTTTTACACAAAAGTCCATTGATACAAATATGTATGAGAAAGGTGAACGGATCAGGGAGAACTGGAATCTGCTCTATTCCGCTGGATACCACCTGAAGCCATTGGAATCCCATTGGAATATTGGATTAACGGTGACAAACCTTGATCATTTTCTGGTGAATCAGGAGACCAATCCCATCTTCAATCTTCGTGGTCACTACAGGATAAGTTTGCCCCTGGATCTGTTTATGGAGGCATGGTACAAAAGTGCCGGTGCGTTTAATTTAAGTGTGAATTATTTTGGGTTTTTCATCAGAACAGGAATTGTATGGGAGATCCAATGAAAATATTATTTATGCTGACTGTGGCACTATCTGTCACAACTTGTGAGGTTGCTGATATCCCGGGTATGTTCCTGTCTGACGAAACTGTGAATCAGCGATTTCAGCAATCGATGGAGTGGAATGCCCTTCATCCATTCCGCGAGATCACGGTTGATACCGACCATTACCTCCTTCTATCAATGGGCGATAGTCATGTGGGAGGAACCAATAACCTGGATTCTCTTTTTTCCGTGGCAATGGAACTGGATGCCGGGGCTGTGGTTATGGTGGGTGATCTGACCACCGGGCATTCTGAGGATGTTGACGTTCTGGAACAGCATCTTCCCCATACAGATTCCATGCCTTTATTCCTGATGGTGGGCAACCATGATCTCTATTTTGATGGATGGCCGGAGTATTATTCCAGGTTCGGATCCTCAACCTATCTGTTTACTATTCGGACACCAGCAGCTACTGATTTGTATATATGCCTGGATACCGGGGGTGGGACAATGGGGAATCTGCAATTGGACTGGTTGAGAGATATCCTGGAAACACGTTCCGACTATCGCCGGTGTGTTCTGTTTACACACAATAACCTGTTCCGCTTCAGGCGTACAGCCAGCACGAATCCCAATGTGGAGGAGCTAATGGTACTATTGGAACTCTTCTCGGAACATCAGGTGGACATGGTTGTCACCGGACATGACCATGAACATTTCGCCCAACAGTTTGGAAATACAACCCATATAGTGATGGATGCACTGAAAGATGGTCTGGGTAATGCAGGTTATTTTCAGCTCAATGTAACCGGGGGTGAGATGACCTACAGGTTTCA
>JBDLIX010000285.1:0-3688 GCA_039714655.1 Bacteroidota bacterium | reverse complement strand
CATGTTGGGAAAGCACTTGCCCATATGGGCAGACTGTTGGATTTCAATATTACAGTGATTGATGACCGTAAGGAATATGCAAACCGGGAAAACATTCCAGATGCAGATCATCTTATCGTTCAGGATATCGGCACGGCCATGAGTGAACTGAGCAGCGGTCCCGATACATACATTGTAATTGTTACCCGCGGGCATGATCACGATGCGGAAGCTTTGAAACCCTGCATAGGTTCTGACTCCGCCTATGTGGGGATGATTGGGAGTTCCCACAAGGTTGGGATTATGAAAAAACGTTTCATGACCGAGGGATGGGCAACACCGGAACAGTGGTCACGTATTCACACACCCATCGGATTGGCCATAGGATCAAAAAGCGTTCAGGAAATTGCAGTAAGCATCGCAGCACAGCTGGTAAGTGTTCGCCATCTAAAAAACAGGAACAATGCAGGATAATTGGGCTATCATACTGGCAGCAGGATCTTCCACACGCATGGGGACTCAGAAATTATTATTGCCTTACAACAACGCAACAATGATTGAAACAGTGGTTGACAATATCCTTGATTCCAAAATCCATAAGGTGATGGTAGTATTGGGAGCCGACAGTGAAGAGATCACCAGGGTCATCGGACAAAGAGATGTTGAATATTGTCACAACCAGCAGCCCGAAAAAGGAATGCTATCCTCAGTCATGTGCGGCTTTAAAGCTCTTCCTCAAAATGCCAATGTTGCCCTGGTTTACCTGGGCGACCAACCGGACATACCACCGGCCATTACCAACACCATTATTGAAGCCTACAATGGAGATCTTTATGGGATCGTTATCCCGGTCCACGATCATCGCCGGGGTCATCCGCTGTTGGTGGATCTGAAATACAGAAGAGACATTTTTAAACTTGACCTGGAAAAAGGGTTACGGGCATTGATGCACCTGTTTCCAGAGGATGTCCTGGAAGTGGATGTGGATGAACCCGGTATCCTGGTTGATATTGATACCAGGGAAGACTACTCAACAGCTACAAAACAAAACCAATAAAGATGGAAAAACCAATTCATTTTAACCTCAATGGTGAAAAAGCGGAAATTGCCATCGACCCAACCCTCACCCTGCTATGGGTCCTCAGGGATCAATTCGGCCTCATCGGCACCAAGTACGGGTGTGGAGAGGGGATCTGTGGTTCATGCACCGTTCTCATTGACAACCAGGCCTACAGGTCCTGTATGATTCAGGTTGGTGACATAGCGGATCAGAATATCATCACCATCGAAGGCCTGTCCAAAAACGGTCAGTTGCATCCACTCCAGACTGCTTTTATGGAAAAAGATGCTTTGCAATGCGGATACTGTACACCAGGAATGATCATGAACGCCGTTGGTCTGTTGCTGGCAAATCCGGAACCAACACGCCAGGAAGTAATAGAAGGTATGGAAGAGAACCTTTGTCGATGCGGAGCTCATATCAGGATTATCGAGGCCATTCAATTGGCAGGCCGTGAAATGAAAAAAGTAAAACAGCCATGAAACGGAAACGGACAGAATCAAAACAGAAATTAGCCACCACCAGAAATCCTTTGGATGTAAAAAGAAGGGATTTCTTCAAATTGCTGGGTGGCGGTGTCGTGGTGTACATGAGCACTGGAAATCCTTCCGAATTACTGGCCTTACCACTGGCCCAACGACGGGAAGTTCCTTCGGACTTCAATGCCTTCCTGACAATTCACGAAAATGGAACCGTCCTGTGTCATGTGGGTAAAATTGAGATGGGACAGGGAGCCATCACATCATTGCCTCAGCAAGTGGCCGATGAACTGGATGTTCCTCTGGAATCGATCACCATGTTGATGGGAGACACCAAGCTTTGCTCATATGATGCAGGGACCTGGGGGTCACTTACAACCCGTGAATACAGCCACTATTTACGTGATGCATGTGCAGAGGCCAGGGCTGTACTTATTCAATTGGCTTCAGAATACCTGAATATCTCTGCAGAAAATCTAAAAGTGAAGGACGGTGTGGTTTTTGACACTTCCAATTCAGAAAAGCAGGTAAGTTATGGATGGTTAACCAAAGGTCAGCGCATTGACAAATTCATGGATGAGAAGCCCGAAGTAAAGGACCATACAGCGTTCAACTATGTGGGTCAATCCCTCCTTCGCTCAGATGCAAGACAAAAAGTAACCGGGGAAGCCATCTATACGGGCGATATCAAATTGCCCGGTCGTGTATATGCCAGGATTTTAAGACCCCCCTCCCATTTGGTGGAATTGGTCTCCGTGGATTATTCGGAAGCTGAAAAAATGGAAGGTGTCCAGGTGGTACGGGATGGAGACCTGGTAGCTGTTCTTCATGAGTCACCCGAAAAAGCAGAAGAAGCACTTGCCACAGTGAAGGCCGAATACACAACCGATGAAAAGGAGGTAGATGATAAAACCATTTTTGAATACCTCCTGAATGCCCCTTCGGACAGCCGCGAGGTAGATAGCTCCGGTAACCTTGCCGAAGGCGAAGAAGCAGCCGATTTCATTTTTGAAGGTGAATATCATGATGGATATAAAGCTCACGCTTCCATCGAACCCCATGTAGCCCTCGCTCATTGGGAGGGTGCGAAGGTGACAGTCTGGGCCTCCGCCCAATCACCCTTCGGAGCGCAGGACCAAATTGCCAGGGAAATGGAATTGGAACTGGAAAATGTAAGGGTTATCTCTCCCTTCGTGGGTGGCGGTTTTGGTGGCAAGATCTACCACCCTCAGGTGATGGAGGTGGTCAGGATTGCCAAAATAGCACAGAAACCTGTGATTCTAAAATACACCCGTGAGGAGGAGTTCTTTATGGATTTCTTCAGAAATGCCACCGTGATAACAATCAAATCCGGAGTCACTAAAACAGGAAAAATTACCCTGTGGGATTTCAAGCAATACCATGCCGGACCCCGGGGTTCTGATACTCTCTACAATGTACCCCATGCCAAAACCACCCAGTTTTCAAATAAGTCAGGTTCACCCCCGGTACAGCCTCTGCCAGTTGGTGCCTGGCGGGCTCCACATGCCAATTCCAATACGTTTGCCCGGGAATCCCAGATAGATATCATGGCTGCCAAATTAGGAGTCGATCCTATACAATTCAGGCTTGATAACCTGAGCGATGAAAAGATGATCAAGGTGGTGGAGGCGCTGAGAGATAAATTTGGATATACTCCGGCTACCGGGCCAAGTGGACGAGGTATTGGGATGGCACTGGGAACAGATGCAGGAACATGGGTGGCTGTTATGATTAAAGTAAAAGTTGATGAGAAAACCGGTAAGGTGCAGCCTATCAAAGCGGTATGCTCTCAGGATATGGGCATGTGTGTGAATCCACAGGGAACCATTATACAGGCTGAAGGCTGTGTTACCATGGGTATGGGATATGCCCTAACTGAAGATGTTGAATTCAGGGGAGGAGAGGTAATCACAAAGAACTTTGACACCTATCAACTCCCACTGTTTTCCTGGATTCCTGAAGTAATTGATACGGTAATCCTTGACAGGCAGGACCAACCACCTCAGGGGGCCGGTGAACCAGCTATCATTTGTATGGGCGGCGCCATTGCCAATGCCATCTTTGATGCTTGCGGAGCACGTCTTTATCAGATGCCCATGACGCCCGAGAGGGTCCTGGAAGGTATCAAACAAGCAAAGGAACTGGTTAT
>JBDLIX010000284.1:0-3695 GCA_039714655.1 Bacteroidota bacterium | reverse complement strand
TGGAGGAGTATTTTTTTAAAGTCTTCTTAAAAGATTCATTTATCTCGGATTCTACCCTGGAAGAACATGAAGTTGATGAGCAAACCTATGAGAATTACCTGGCTTACCAGAAACTGATCTGTCCTAAGAACAAGGAAAGCACCTACCTGGCAAAAAATAACAACCTGATACTGAGATATAAATCGCTTAGATCGCATAATCCGGATTTTAAAATTGTTATGATTTTCAGAAATCCGCTTGCCCATGCCTATTCTTTGCTTACGCAGTATAATCGCTTTTGTGATATGCATGAAGCGGACCCGTTTACTCTCGACTATATGAACTGGCTGGGACATCATGAGTTTGGACTGAACCACAAGGTATTTAACCTGGAGTTGATAGATACACGTAATCGCTACAATACCTCCTCCATCAATTATTGGATTGCTATCTGGATCAGCTACTACACGCATATTCTTTCCCTGAAAGGAGACGAGAATCTGTTCTTAATAGAATACACAGATTTGTGCTTGCATCCAAAAGAATTGCTTCACACCCTGGGTAAAATCGTGAACCTGGACTTATCTGTAGAGCAGAGAGACCCATATAAAGAGCGGGAGCTTTCCGGTCTGGACATTGATCCGGACCTGCTAAAAAGATCTCAATCCCTGTTTAAGAAGCTGAAAAAACTCAAAGTCGAGATCAAGTAGCCGGGAAAATTTTCTTCTCTGCCAGATAGGAGGTAATAATCTCAAGGTTCTCCCCATCGGGCTGGCACATCAGGTTGGGGTTATCAGGCTTTTCATAGGGTATGTCCACACCCGGAAGTCCGGAGACCTTTCCTTCATCTGATAACTTATACAGTTCAGGTTTATTCTTCTGGCTGTATTCCAGATCAGAATCCATATAGACCAGGTGGAAACTATCCTCGCCTATGATTTCCTTCACCTGTTGGCGGATGTCCTCGTCCGGAGAGATAAAGGAGCAGATGGTAATTATCCCCTGACTGTTAAGAATTTTGCATATATGAGCCACTCTGCGTAGATGTTCGGCCCTGTCGGAAGGTGAAAAGTCAAGTTCCCTGGATAAACCGGAACGAATGGTAAACCCATCGATCAGCACTACGGTGGCTCCCAGGTCAAACAGTGTTTTTTCAAGGGAATAGGCCAGGGCATTTTTACCTGATCCATGCAGACCGGTGATCCATATGGTTGCTGCCTTCTGGTTATAACGCCTGATGTATTCAGTCCTGTCAATCAGCCCCTGCCCCCGTTCAATTTTTTGTTTGGCTTCCATGGTAATTTTGGAAGGAAGATCGCCCGGATCAAGTTTGTCAATGATCATACCCACTGCACTGGTATTATTGGTGAGGGGATCAATCAGAATAAAGGAGCCGGTTTGCCTGTTTCTTCTGTAGGGATCAAAAAACAGGGGTTTGGTGGTCGTAATAATTACTCTTCCGATTCCGTTCAGTTTGAGTTGTTCAACTTCTGATTTCTTCAGGGTATTTACATCCACCTTATATCTGATCTTATCAATGCGTGCACGAGTTACCTGAGTTGTATGTTTAATGTAAAAGTGAGTGGACAGGTCCAGAGCCTCTTCATTCATCCATACCAGCATGGCCTCGAAATGTCGCTCAAGTCTCGGCAGGTTATCGGGATGAACAAGCATTTCACCCCGGGAAATGTCAATCTCATCTTCAAGGGTGAGGGTTATACCCTGAGGGGTAAAGGCCTCTTCCAGATCACCTTCATAGGTGATAATGCTTTTAACTTTCGAGCTTTTCCGGGAGGGAAGTGCAATAACAGGATCCCCTTTATGAATCAGGCCGGACGAGATTTTTCCTGAGAATCCTCTGAAATCCAGATCAGGCCGGAGTACATACTGGACCGGGAACCTGAAATCATCATAGTTGTTATCGCTGCTTACATGGACTGTTTCCAGAAATTCCAGAACGCTGGTGCCATGGTACCATGGCATCCGGGTGGACAGATCCACCACATTGTCCCCGTTCAGAGCCGAAATGGGAATGAAGTCCACATCCGGAATATCAAGCTTGGTAATAAAAGCCCTGTAATCTGCACATATGGAATCAAATCTTTCCTGATCGTAGTTAACCAGATCCATTTTATTTACAGCAAGCACCACATGCTTGATGCCCAGCAGGGAAATCAAATAGGTATGCCGCTTGGTCTGTGTGATCACACCTTTCTGTGCATCCAGAAGAATGATGGCCAGGTTGGCTGTGGAGCCACCGGTGATCATATTACGGGTATACTGTTCATGACCAGGTGTGTCTGCAATGATAAATTTCCTTCGGTTGGTGCTGAAGTAGCGGTAAGCCACATCAATAGTAATGCCCTGTTCACGTTCAGCTTTCAGGCCATCCAGGAGCAGGGCATAATCAATCTCACCTCCTGCATGCCCCTCTTTTACACTCTCTCTCTTGAGGGCGTCCAGCTGGTCCTCGTATAGTTTTTTGCTATCAAAGAGCAATCGTCCGATAAGTGTGGACTTTCCGTCATCCACTGATCCGGCAGTCAGAAAGCGCAGCAGGTCCTTTTTCTCATCCCTGTCAAGAAACTCCTGGATATTATCCGATGGCATATTTTGTTCAGTCATGTTCAATTTCTTAATAATAAATATCTAGAAGTATCCTTCCCTTTTCTTCTGTTCCATACTGGCTTCCTGGTCAAAATCTATAACCCGGGTGGTTCTTTCAGATACCTTTGCCAGCATCATTTCTTCCACTATTTTTTCAAGGGTGTCTGCTTCCGATTCAACTGCACCGGTGAGTGGATAACAACCCAGGGTCCGAAAACGAACCATCTTCATCTCGGCTCTTTTTCTCAATTCATCGGGCATTCTTTCATCGTCTGCCAGAATCAGGGTTCCTTCCTGATTTACCACGGGTCTCTCCTTGGCAAAATAAAGAGGAACAATGGTGATTTTCTCCAGGCGAATATACTGCCAGATATCCAGTTCTGTCCAGTTCGATATGGGGAAGACCCGAATGGATTCACCCTTGTGAATTCTTGCATTGTAATTATCCCATAATTCAGGCCGCTGATTTTTCGGATCCCACTGATGGTATTTATCTCTGAAAGAGTATATGCGTTCCTTGGCGCGGGATTTTTCCTCATCTCTCCTTGCGCCTCCAAATGCTGCATCGAACTTATATTTGCTCAGACCTTCAAGCAGAGCCTGTGTTTTCATTACATCGGTATGCACCTTGCTGCCATGGGTAAATGGGCCGATTCCTTTTTCAAAACCCTCTTTATTATAATGTACAATAAGGTCCCAGTTCTTTTCGGCGGCGTAATTATCCCGAAAATTGATCATCTCCCTGAATTTCCATTTCGAATCAATATGCATCAGGGGAAAAGGGACCTTGGCCGGATAAAAGGCTTTTTCGGCCAGCCTGACCATTACCGATGAGTCTTTCCCGATCGAGTACAACATAACCGGATTCTCAAATTCAGCAGCCACTTCACGTATAATATGAATTGCCTCCGCTTCAAGCTCCCTCAAATTTGTAAGTCTGTAATCTTCCATGCGGAAAAATTAATAAAAATTCACGTATTTCATATCTTTATTTGTTCACACTCGTATACATCCACGTAGATTTATTCCAAATGATCAACCAGATTATTGTACTTGTTGTACTTGCATTTATAATTTTTGCACTGGTACGTGAATTTCATCGTCCGGGG
>JBDLIX010000283.1:0-3907 GCA_039714655.1 Bacteroidota bacterium | reverse complement strand
CTTTCAAAAACTCCTGGTCTTTTGTAAATGCATAATAATCCAGCATCATCAGTGAGATTTCAAGTCCGCCTTGCCAGTAGTAACGTATATAGCGGTTCAATGTCATTCCCACAGGCAGTTCGCTCCGGTCGCGGCCATAATTATCATCCACATAGGTTCCCCAGAAATACATGGTTTCAGGGAAAAATACCCCCTCGTGGTTGTAATAAGTCTGGGTAGCCAGTTTTCTGATGGGCAGAGCCTCGCGGTACATCCTGAACAGCGGCTGCATCAGATCGAAGTCCCCGGCTTCCAGCATCGACCAGTAGGGCAACCGGGTATTCTGCCACCAGTAGGGGCCTCCCCAACGCCGGTAATCGGCATCAAACCCATTCCATTGTCCTTCGAAATTCTCCGTATCCACCGTAAAGATGGAACCGTTAAACTTGATGGGAGAATTACCACGCCCCGAGCATGCATTCACATACCGTTGCAGTGCATAGTTCCTGGATACATTAAACACCTTCTCTTCTTCCTCCTCATTCTGGGTGGAGAGATGAATGTAGCTGCGGTTCCAGAAAGCGTGCCACCACTTTTTATGATCCTTCAGTCTCCCTGTTCTGGACTTCGATTCAATATCAAATGCATTTTCAGTGATCTGGTCCACCCACTCTGTTTGTGTCTCTGTTTGCAAAGACAGGGTATAAACCGACAGAGAAAATCGCTTCAGCGGATTGTTGGAGGCCAGTTGGGAAGGAGTGGTCTTTACCAGCTCCGGTGAGCGGATCAACCCGCCAAATGTTCTGTTTAATAACGGATCCTCTCCTTTTATTACAAATCTGCCCAGGCCCTGAAGCTCCAGGTTGGACTGCCAGATCGACCGCTGGTTCCGGTGCAGCCAGATCACCCCTTCCTGTTCCATGGAGAGGATCGTATCTCTCTCTACAAAAACATCCGGTCCGTCCGGACCCGATATACCGTAGGCAGAGTGCTTTTCGTCGGTATTGACTACTTTCCTGCGGTGAGTCCTCCAGGGTTCTGTACTCACCCTGGCATGAACAGGTCTCTTGCTGGTTACATCCACTTCAATTACAGGATAATGGGCATCGACCCATACATCAATGGATATCGCCTCTTCATTTTCCCCGGCTTCTATGTGTATCAACCCATCGTTGACATTCAGTTCCTGCAGGAAAGGAGTATCTTCTAAAAAAGGATTGGGTGAAAGCGATAACCTGACTTTCCCGATCTTCAACAACCGGCAGTTTTCACTCCATGCATCTGTTTTAGAGAGGTAAAACAGCAGGTCACCGTTTTTCTCCACCCAGAGGTTGATTCCCATATCGCCATTGCCGGCAGGCATGGAACCCATGGAGTTTTCGGAGGGAGTATCCCAAATCAGGTTATTCACTTCTTGAGGATTCGGGGAACAGGCATGTCCCATCAGAAGCATAAGGGAAAGTAAAAGGAGATTTCTCATCTTGACTTTTTTAGGGTTTTAACGGTATTGAAAATCTTCGTTCATTCTCATTTCCCATGATATACTGTGTATAACCGGGATGTGTGCTGTCGGTAAAGTCTTTAATATGACGCTGGGCTCCATGAATGTTTGTTTCCGGCACAAGCAGATCAGACCGGATCCTGATAACTTCCACATCAATCCGGTCACTGAAAACCGAATATAGGGCGATATCATGAGGATAAGAAGCCAGACCGGCAATTGAAATGTGGTGTATTCCCTCTTTGATAACAGAACCGGTGATGTGAAGATGTCCGGACAGCACTGCCTTCACATTGGATTCCGGAGCCTCAAGTACCTCCAGTGTAGATGCGTCTTTTGTTTTATATGATGCAAATCCAAAACTTTCTGCAAGAACATGCTCCTCACGAACAGGGATAATTGGGATGTGACAACAGACTATTTTGGGAAGCGAAGGATTTTTTTGCAGAAGCTTCTTCAGTGTCTCTTTCCGTGCATATTCCTGCTCATCCGGAAGACCATATGTTCCCACGTTATTATATGCTATAAACCCGACACCTTTATATTCAAAACTGTAATTGAGACGGTCAGGCCCATACGTTTCAATAAAAGGCGCTTCATATTCCTGATTCCCTTCCTGTTGTTTACATTCATGATTCCCCATAACAGGGTAGAAGGGTATCGATAAACCATCCAGGAATTTTTCACGGAGATATGTAAAGTCGTTCTTTATCCCTTCTAGGCTCTCTCCACAGATAATATCCCCGATTCCAAGGATAAAATCGGGTTTGGGAAAATATCGCTCCTCCTTTAATGCATTGAATAACCAGGAAGCCCGTACATTCGCATCTTTGTAACTTTTTGCTACATGCTGTATATGCAGATCGTTCACCTGAAGAAAGCGAAACAGAGGCTCTGAAGAGGGTTGTATCTTTTTCATTTCTCCTTCTGTTTCCGCAAAAACATGGGGAGCAGAACTGAGAATAACTGCAGAAGCTAATGTTTCTTTGACAAATTTCCGGCGTGAAAATGTTTCTTTTGATATCATATTGAATTTTCTATTTGCATCCGACGCTTTACTTCAATTCAAATTCCTGGTATTTGTGCATCCAGTCAGCCACATGTTTATCGATCCATTTTTCCCTGAAAGGACGAGACAGCATAGCATTGGCGGCATTATTTCCGATGAAACGTCCTGCTTTCTGATCCCAGGTAAGTTTGTCTCCCAACTGTATGGATATCAGTCCCATCATGGTTAACAGGTATACATTATACCCCACTTCCAGGGGTTCCATGGTAGGTTTTCCAGTCTCAATACCTCTTAAGAAATCGGCTTTGTCGGTCAGCGTATCCTTATAAGAAATGCCGTGCTCTCCAGGCTGGTAATTCAGGATCGAATCATGACTTGCAGTCAGGATATCCGAATATTCAATTCTGACCCATCCTTCGCTACCAATGAATTTAACATAGGGCACATCAATGGTGTACTTTAGTTTCATTCCATCGGCATATTCATATTCCAGATCGAAGGAACTGATTGTATTCCAGAACCCTTTGTCAAAAGTACCTCTCCCCTGAACTGTAACAGGATTTTCATATTCCTTTTTCATTCCCCAGAGGGCAATGTCATTCAGATGGGCACCCCAATTGGTAATCATACCATTGCAATAATCGAAAATACGCAACCATCCGGGTCTGGAATCAATTGTACCAGGCTCATGCACACGCTGCATGGTATATGGAGCAGGAAATGCAGGTCCCAACCACATATCATAATTCAATTCTTTTGGAACAGGCATTGTTGTCTGTGGCGCAATTCCGCTGTCACTCAATTCTCCCTCTCCCGGCACGCCCACCTCAACTTCAATCAAATCGCCAATCACTTTGTTATGTACCAGTTCAACGGCACGGTTGAACCCACGAATCGAACGAAATTCACTGTCAAGTCTTCCGGTCACACCCGCAGATTTTACAGCCTCTACCACAGCTTTCCCGTGCATGGGAGCCACTGTAAATGCTTTTTCCATGCATACATGCTTGCCCGCCAGAGCTGCTGCTATGGTAGCTGGAGCATGCCAGTGATCGGTTGTGGAGATCATGACCGCATCCACATCTTTATCGTTAATCACGTCACGATAATCATCATAGGTTTTTACCCCGTTGTATGATTTCCCTGTTTTTGAATACGCGTCGTTGACCACTTTTGCAGCATTTGCCATCCGCCATGAATCCACATCGTTAACAGCAACTACCCGGCAATTCGGCAATTTTAAAAATCCACGATTCAGATTATAATTTACTGCTTGTCTTCCGGCACCTATCATCCCGATATTGATCCGGTTGCTGGGAGCATTTTTACCGAAAACAGTGGATGGTACAATGGTTGGAAGAATCATACCTGCAGCGGCAGTTGTTCCTGTCTTTTGTAAAAATTCTCTTCGTTTCATA
>JBDLIX010000282.1:0-4023 GCA_039714655.1 Bacteroidota bacterium | reverse complement strand
TTGGCGGTGGTGCCACCAGCCCCCATCGATTTGAAGTATGATCGGGCGGAAATCTTGATGTAATTGTTTGTTATAGAGATTGCTATGTTTGCGTCAGCGTGAAGTAAAAATTCAGAGATCCCCGCTTCCTGTTGATGGTTTGTATGCTGTGTGACGGTCCAGTGATTGGTAATGATAGATATACATCAGTTAGAGGAAAGTGAACTCTCCGTCAGCGGAACCGTCAACAGTGAAATCTTGCAGTAGTCTATCTATAGTTACCCCATCTTCTAAGCCTTTCTTTCGTCTGATTTTCAATTTTCATTTACCAGGACTCAACTTTACCAATTATAACGGGAATTTTAATTCTCATTAAACTTGTGTAACTTACTACTTACTAATAGTTTAAAGATACTTGTATTAGTGAGGTTGATTAGTGGTTTATACAGTAATCTCAATACTTTCCTGGATGGGCTCTTCACCTATAAGGGCATAAGCAAGTCCACCCTTCAGTATAAAAAGACCTATTGGCTGATCATCGCTGTAGTCACTTTCTATGTTGCCTGCATGTGCATCCCGGCAAAACTTCTTGGAGCGAATTCGCTATTAATTTATGGGATCATTTTACTTGCCATGTGGATTCCCTTTCTGGTCTTGTTCCCTGTGCTGCCCTATCCATTGAAATGGATTGTCCATTTCTCACAACACATGGCCATCCTGATCACATTTTTCATCATTATCCGGCTGGGTGGAATACCTCATTGTGGAGGGATTATTTTTGGAAGCCTGAATTCAGTGATTTTCTCCGTTCTGTTTTATAGTATTGCATGGTCTGTCTGGTATTTTTTCCTTTTTGTTGTCTGTACGATAGCAAATTATGTGATCCAAAACATCTTACAACTACCTCCTGAAATGATCCCAGAGCTTAATCAGCTCTTCTTTCTGATCAATACACTTTTTTTAGGAGGACTGACACTGGTCGTAGTTCTGATTTATCTTTTCCAGCACACCAGGTATGAGAAGGAGAGAGCACAGCGCTATCTTGAGCTTGACGAAGTAAAGACCAGGTTATTCACCAACATTACGCATGAATTCAGGACGCCCCTTACAGTTATACAGGGAATGGTCGATCAGATTCAAACTGGCTCTGAAATTGACATAAATCAAAAATTAAGTAATATCCTTAAAAGCAGCCAAGATCTTCTGGATCTGGTGAATCAGATGCTGGAACTTGCCAGGTTGGATTCTGGAGCTGTTGCAAGAACCCTGGTCAAGCGGGACGTCATCACCTACCTGAAGGTGATCTTTGAATCCCTCCAGGCGGAGGCACAGACTAAAAAGCTGGATTTCCTTTTTCACTCTGATGCACAAGAATATGTGATGGAATTCGATCAGGAAAACCTGAGACATATTGTATGGAACCTATTATCCAATGCAATTAAATACACACCTGAATCGGGAAGTGTTGATTTGGATATAAGGGTGCTCAAGAATGACCCTCCACGGTTAATAATTCATGTAAAGGACAGTGGAGAAGGAATCAAGGAAAATGAACTGGACCAGATTTTTTCAAGGTTTTTCAGGGGAAGCGATGAACGAATCAGGAAAGTTCAGGGGACTGGACTTGGCCTGTCAATAACTAAGGAACTTGTAGAGTTGTTGGAAGGTGAAATCGCTGTGCATAACTCCGTGGGTGCAGGAACTTGTTTTACGGTTACATTGCCAGTTTCTTATAAGAAAGAAGAAACACCCATTGAAACCATGTTTCATACCGAAGAACCAAGTCCTCATTCCTTGACAGGTATTGGCGCAGCAATCCTTCCTGAGGGCAGAGATGAATACAATACTAAAACTGCTGAGAGGAATGGAAAACCTTCTTTGCTGATTGTAGAGGATAACAGGGAAGTGGCTGAATACTTGCACGACATCCTGGAGGAAAAATACCATGTAATCAGGGCCATGCACGGCAGATCAGGTCTTCATATCGCAATGGACAGAATCCCGGATCTGATCATCAGTGATATTATGATGCCAATGATGGATGGCATCAGCATGCTTGAGCAGCTTCGGGGAGACATCCGTACCAGTCACATCCCTGTCATACTCCTTACTGCCAAAGCTAATGTAGCCTCCCGCCTTGAAGGGCTGAACGCAGGGGCAATCCTTTATCTTGCCAAACCCTTTCAAAAACAAGAACTGCTTCTTTCTATCAGAAACGTATTGTCCCTAAGCGATCGGTTTCGGGAACGCTTTTCTGGTTTCCCCCTCCTAGAAATCGAGGAGGGATCAGTAGATAGCATGGAATATAAATTCTTGAATAACATCCAGGATGCCTTTGGGGTAAACCTGGAGGATCCGGACTTTGGAGTGACTCAATTATGCAAACTCACAGCCATGAGCCGGGCCCAACTTTATCGCAAACTAAAGGCGCTAACCGGAAACGGAATAATGGAATACCTGAATCGATATCGTCTGCATATGGCAAAAGAACTTCTACGCAGCACAGACCTAAGCATAATACAGGTGGCTTTTAAGGTTGGTTTTAAAGATCATTCTCATTTCAGCCGAAAATTCAGAAAGGAACATGGCATGTCTCCTTCAGGTTATCGGGCAAGCACAATTTAACTTGCTGGAGATATACATTACAGTATTTGAGACAGCGAGCACAGCAAATAATTTTTAAAGATCGTATCCTTAGGAGATAAAACCTAAACCGGAATCTCCCATGAAAAATGCAATTTGTTATGTCGCCAGCCTTGTTCTGTTAACCGTTTGTTGTAAAGACCCTCCCATAACGACTGAGGCAGAAGCAGAGTTTAGTTTCTCGGTGGACAAATTGGAGGTCACATTTACCAACTTATCAGTAAATGCAGAATATTACGAATGGAACTTCCAAGATGGAAACTACAGCTCAACTGAAGAAAATCCTGTACACATTTTTCCCCGTACAGGTGTTTTTCCGGTAATGCTCATTGCAAAAAGTGAGGATATGATGGGCGATACAATGGTACATGATGTGGAGGTTTTCCGCAGGAACGAGAATATCACTTCGGAATATACTTTTGAGTCTCCTTACAAGAATTACGCTAATTGGTACAGAGGACAACTTCACGTCCATTGCACTGCCAGCTATTTTGGCCAAGATCCACCCGATGTTATGGTTGAAACCTACAGGGAACTGGGGTATGATTTTATATCGCTTACAGACCATTCAGTAAACACCTCTGATCCGGGCGTTGAAGGAATATTATATATTCCCGGGGAAGAAGTACATGCTTCGTTGGATGGATTAGAAGTACATATGAATGCCTACAATATTAACAGCACCATACCTGATGGCGTCACCAGTGAAGAACTTATCAGCATGAAGGATGTTATTTGTCAACTTAATCATCCAGCCAGGTCCAATGTGATCTACCATCATCTGGACAATGCAGGAGCAGGCCTCTGGGGCATTGAGATTTCCAATTGGTACGATAAAATGGAGATGGATTTATGGCTCTGGGATAATCAAATATCACAGGAGAAACGAATTTGGTGCAATGCTGCCGATGACATGACCAGCGCAGCTAATGCAGGGCATAATGCGACCATAGTTAACAGCGAAACTAATTCAGCATCAGATATCCATGCAAACTTGATTGCGGGGAATTTTTATGCAACAGAAGGGGGGCCCGACTTTGTCAATATGGACATAACCCTGGAGGGAAATACCATTTATTGTTCAACTACCAATGGAAATTGCATTATATGGTACAAACATGATCTTCAAATGGTGAAAAAAACATATGGTCAAACAGATAGTTACACTCCTAAAGGAAATGAGGTTTTCATAAGGATTGAAGTCCAATCGGATTCTGATGATGATGGCGACGGCATCCCAAATACTGCATATTCCCAGCCTATCTTTCTAATTTATCAGTAAAATTTCAATTCCTCTGAATCATCATCAATTCCATCAACACTTCCGTCAACATAAATTGCAAAGCCCCCTCAGATACTTGATCTTCGGGGGCTTTAGCGGTTTGGCGGTGGTGCCACCAG
>JBDLIX010000281.1:0-4040 GCA_039714655.1 Bacteroidota bacterium | reverse complement strand
AATAGTTTCTCATATATCAGGCCTACGTGATCACTGGCAGTGCAGTCTATGAAAACCGAATTTCTCAGGTTGTTCTTACTGATGGCTTCAATCATTCCCTCAATGCTGGCCGGTTCTCCTTGATCCAATCTCTCCTGGTAGCCAGCCGGGTCTATCCCGTGCGGATCAATTGCCATTTTTCGACTGTTGGTGACGCCCACCAGATTCACTTTCAGTTTAAGCGTTTCAGTGAGCTTCTCCTGCTGCTTTTGTAATTGGAGCATTAATTTCTTACCCACATTTCCTATTCCTGCCAGATAGAGGTGCAATTCCCGGTAATCGGAAAGGAAAAAACCTTCGTGGATCACATTCAGGGCCTTTCTCAGGCTGCTGTGCTGAATGACCACGGAGATATTGAGCTCACTGGAACCCTGGGCTGTGGCGATGACACTGATTCCATTCCGGCCCAGTGACTTAAAAAGGATGGCAGAAATTCCGGGAGTATGCCGCATTCCTTCACCCACGATGGCGATAATTGAGAGGTCATTTATTACCTCTATCTCTATCTCTTTGCGATGGTCAATCTCTATTTCAAACTCTTCATGCAGCGCATTCACCGACCTGGCTGTATCTGCAGGAGTTACTGCAAATGAGATGGTCATTTCTGATGAGGCCTGGGTAATCAGGATCACATTCACGTTGTGCCTGGCCAGGGAACTAAAGACCCGGGATGAAGTGCCGGTCTTTCCAACCATACCGACTCCTCTAACCGTAACCAGAGAGATTTCATCAATGGAAGAGATCCCTTTGATCATCTCACTCTGCTTGCAAACGGCTTCTTTTGCAATCAGGGTCCCGGGTGCGTCTGGATTAAAAGTGTTTTTTACCCGGATGGGTATATTTCCCTTATAGGCAGGTGTAAGGGTAGGTGTATAGATAACTTTTGCACCAAAATGGGAGAGTTCCATGGCCTCTTCATAACTCATGCAATCGACCGGGTAGGCCTTATGCACAATGCGCGGATCGGCTGTCATGAAACCGTTTACATCGGTCCAGATCTCCAATACATCCGCTTTTATGGCTGCAGCAATGATGGCAGCAGTGTAGTCCGAACCTCCCCTTCCCAGGGTGGTGGTACGTCCGTGGTCATCGGTGGCTATAAATCCGGGAAGGAGAGCCACCTTCTGGAGATTATTCAATTGACCCTGGATCTGTTGGTTGGAGATCTCAAACTGTACCATTGCATTGCCGAAGTTGCTATCGGTATGGATCAGTTTACGGGAATCAATGTACTGTGCATCTTCCACAAACCTGGCAATGATGGTGGCCGAGAGGCGCTCCCCGAAACTAAGCAGAAAATCAAGGGTTTTATCACTAAGGTCCTGCAATTGATAGACCCCCTGCAACACATCCTGGAATTCATGCAGCATTGAATCTATCTCCTTTAGGGTGAATTCCCGGTGCTCCCCTTCCAGCAGTTCATTGACCGCATTAAAATGTCTTTCCTGAATGATTTTCAGATCCTCCCTGAAAGCAATGTTGTGTTCACCTGCCAGGGTGGCGGTATGAATGATCTGGTCTGTTACTCCGCCAAATGCGCTGACTACCACAGCACAAGCCTGTTCCTGGTCTTCCAGTATCTTTTTGACAATTCTGATATTCTCTGTACTACCTACAGAGGTGCCGCCGAATTTTAAGACTTTCATTTTTTCTTCAGTACTAAAAAATATCACGCACTCCGTGTCTCCATTCCCCTGTCAACTTTCTTGATCAATCCTTGCAATACTTTTCCGGGACCAACTTCTGTAAATGAGGAGGCTCCATCGGCAATCATATGCTGAACGGTTTGGGTCCACTTCACCGGTGCTGTGAGCTGGGCTACCAGGTTCTGTTTGATTTGAACCGGATCGACTGAGGGCATTGCGTTTACATTCTGATAAACCGGACAAACGGGTGTGCTGAAAGGCGCAGCCTGGATGGCCTCTTCCAATTCAGCCCTGGCAGGCTCCATGAGCGGAGAGTGGAAAGCTCCGCCAACAGGAAGTTTAAGTGCTCGCTTTGCTCCCAGGGCTGCCAGTTTCTCAACAGCGGCATCGATGCCAGGGAGAGAACCGGAAATTACAATCTGACCCGGACTGTTGTAATTGGCAGCCACCACAATTTCGTCAATCTCCTCACATACCTCTTCTACCTGACGATCTTCCATACCAATAATGGCAGCCATGGTTGAGGGTTCAGCTTCACATGCTTTCTGCATTGCCAGGGCCCTTTTAAAAACCAAAGTCAGTCCGTCTTCGAAGGAGAGTGTTCCATTGGCCACCAGTGCGGAGAATTCTCCCAGAGAATGGCCAGCCACCATATCAGGCTGAAATCCTTCCAGTGTGCTGGCCAGGATGACCGAATGCAGGAAAATTGCAGGCTGGGTAACACGGGTCTGTTTCAGGTCCTCATCCTGCCCGTTGAACATCAGATCGGTAATCCTGAAGTCCAAAATTTCGTTGGCTTGTTCAAATAATTCATTGGCCTGGGAGTGCTGATCATAAAGATCCAACCCCATGCCCACATATTGGGCGCCCTGTCCGGGGAATACAAATGCTTGCATCTGTTCTAATTAATGTTCAGCAAAAGTAATGAAAGTTAGCGAAGGGTTGCACCGATCAGGTGTATAAACTCTTCACGGGTCTTGTCCGATTTCAAAAAGCCACCGGTGAAAGCCGATGTGGTTGTAACTGAATGCTGCTTTTGAACTCCACGCATCACCATGCAGAGATGAAGTGCCTCGATGACCACGGCTACACCCAATGGTTCCAAAGTCTCCTGGATGCAATCCCGGATCTGAACCGTGAGCCTTTCCTGCACCTGCAGGCGTCTGGCATAAGCTTCTACGACCCGTGCGATTTTACTTAAACCGGTGATGCGACCATCGGGGATATATGCCACATGAGCCTTTCCGATAAAGGGCAACATGTGGTGTTCACACATGGAGAACAGTTCGATATCCTTCACAATGACCATCTCACTGTAATCTTCATGATAAATGGCAGATTTAAGTATTTCGGTGGGATCAGTTCCATACCCCTGGGTAAGAAATTGCATCGCTTTGGCCACCCTTTTTGGGGTCTCTTTCAGACCTTCTCTCTGTCCATTTTCTCCGAGGAGGTTTAGTATCTCCTCGTAATTGACGGTAAGTTTTGATGTTGTCTCATCATCCCATCGGTCGATGCGGTCATACCCGCCATTCTGGTTCTCTCCCAGCCCGTTATTCACTATGTCCATTTGTATCTATTTTCCAAAGTATTCCACTGTGTTATTCTCTGTCTCCTGGAGTTTTACTGAATACAACTCCACATTTAGCGCCTTTATATGGGAATCCAACTCTTTCCAGATCCCCATGGCCAGGTTTTCGGTGGAAACAAATTGATCCTTCATAAAGTCCACCTCCATATTGATGTTCTTATGGTCCAGTTTTGCGATCACCCTGTCACGAATGATCTTACTCAGCTGCTTCAGGTCCACCACGTACCCGGTTTCGGGATTAACCTCTCCCTTGATGGTGATCCACAGGATGTAGTTATGACCATGCCAGTTGGGATTGGCACAGGGACCATAGATCTGTTCATTCTCCTTATCGGTCAGGGCCGGATTGAACAGCCTGTGGGCCGCACTAAAACGTTCTCTGCGTGTCAGGTATACCATATATGGTAATTACAAAGAAACAAAATTAAAAAATATTAATCTTATCTTTATGTAATGATTGTAGTAACAGGAGCAGCTGGTTTTATTGGTAGTAATCTTCTGACGGGATTAAATAATGCCCGTTATAAGGATATTGTCCTGGTGGATGAATTCAGCAGGGCTGCCCGGGAACGGAATTATGTGGGTAAGCAGTTTTGTGCCATGGTAGATCGAGGGGAATTCCCACAGTGGGTTCATGAGAACCACCGGTTTATCCAGATCGTACTACACCTGGGTGCCCGGACCGATACCACCGAGTTTTCATGGGACGTATTTCAGGAGCTCAATTTGGATTATTCCAAGGAGGTCTTTAATCTCTGCATCGA
>JBDLIX010000280.1:0-4088 GCA_039714655.1 Bacteroidota bacterium | reverse complement strand
CAGAAATCCAGGATTGGGTCTCTTCGTAAGTCCGCTTGTTTTGCTCCAGGATCTCGCCGGGAGCGACTGCAGGCGCATTAATCAGAATCAGCACTTCGGTATGCACAGAACCACTCAGACCCCTGGCTGACAGAAATAAAGAATCCAGGCATCTTTCGAGCCCGGATTCATTGTATACCGGTATGGTTACTGATATTTTAAGATCGGGATGGGGATCCGGTTCAATGAGCGCTTCCCGCAAACCGGCTTTCAGCAGGTATGCATCGGCAAAGCCCATTATTCCAGTTCTGTTCCCGGCTGGTATTTTTTATTCAGTCCGGCTACCACCTGACTGGTAATGTCATAGGATTTTGAACCGTAGATCAGGTTGCCGCCAAACTGGTAGGAGTATACGTAAGAGTATCCTTTTTCATTGCTTAACTCGGCCACATAACGTTCAATCATATCAATCATCTTGCGGTTCTTCACCATTCCCTCTTCCTGCAGGTCGGCCGTGTACTGGTTTTGCAGGGCCATAAGATTCTGCTCCTCGGCAGCCAGGTCCTGCTGAAGCTGTTCGGCTTCGCTTCGGGTAACCAGCTGACGCTGGATCTTGTACTGGGCATCCTGAACACGCTGGTAAAAGTTTTCTGTCTTGCCTGCAAAATCGGCTTCCATCTCTGACTGCTTCTTCCCAAGCTCCTGCTGGTATTCAAAATAGAGATCCCACTGTGACATGATGGAATCCATGTTGAAATAAGCTATACTTATATCGGATGGGTCAGCCATTTGGACGGCGTCATGTTCACCCTTATTTTCCTTCTTTTCACCACCGGAGAAATGCAGCACAAAAAGTACTATTACAGCGGCTCCAAGGACCACATTCGTTACAATGTTTGTGAGTTTCATATTACTATCTGATTGATTGTTTGTTATCGGGCAACAAATATAGCAGAAAAGTTTAGAATTCAGTTTATTTTTTTGGAAGGAGGCGCTGATATAGAACAGGTCAACACATATACATGCAGATCAGCGTAAGCGAGTCATCCCCCTCCCGTTCGCAAGGGGTTTCAAGGTTTTCCGGGAGGGGGATACCGTTTACGGAATTTTGAATAATTGCTTGTGATGTAACTCTAAGACTTCCTTATACTTTTGCTTCCCTGCATACGATAAGAATGATTTGTCAACCATAGATAGCATATCTGCTTTAGCCGAACTGTACTCTTTTTCTATCGATTGAAGAATTCGGTCTTTTACTCCTATCCTTTTTCCCAATTCAATGAAGTCTTCTATTTTATAATTGTATGCAGTAGCTAATAAACTTTGTTTCGTTCGTTCCATCTCTTTAAACAGGTTCATTGCTATTTGTGGATCATTGATATGAAGCTTTGTATTCATCAAATCATAAGAGGGAGATAATTGCATATCACCATCCGGTGATTCCAAAAGAGAAAGATTCTTTAAATGAACATCCCCGTTTCCTGTCAGGAAATTAAAGACCAAAATTCGAATAAAACTTATCCGGTCCGCAGGAATAAGTCTGTTTCCAACATCTTCATAGGTGAACGAATTGTATTTATAAAGGCTATGGTCATTTGCATTTGGTGTAGCATTTAATACAGATACAAAATCTTCCTGGCGCAAAGCGTTTCCTTTTCTATCCCTGTCAAACCTTCTTGTAAGGTATGCCGGTTCCCCATTGGCAAATCTCATAAACGCACATTTTGCAGTTTTCATATTGAATAATTGTTCAGCCATGGTCATGGTTAAATGTTCATTAGCCGGAGAATCCATATATAGAGTTCTTCTTGAATCCAGAAACGGTTTGATAATATACATTGATTCAATATCCCTGTTGGGAGCTAAGAGATTGTTTTTGTCTCTTCCTATAAACCCTTTTGCTTGTACTCCTGAAATACTAAACCCTGCAGGTTGCCCCATAATCCTGTCTTCAATGTCATTCCAATTAAATTTAAGCTGGCCAGAAACTTTTGATCTGTCAAAAAGTTTTGTTTCACACGCTGAGCAAAACCCATCAATATTCTCTTTTAAACATCCGCTACAGTTTGCCATTACTTTCTGATTTTTCAATTGTAATTGCGCCAATGGTGTTTTTTTCGCATGTATGGATTAACAGATTCCAATCATCATTGATATCAATACCTAATGCTTTGCACTGTAATTCACGATTGAATCCTTCGCTCAGCATTGACTGGAAATTTGGGAATAATCTATTCGAATTATATCTTTTTTGAGATTTTGGCATGTTTACCGATATCGGAAAAGTGTTTTCGTCTGATATGAATTCATCATCATATTCAAAATGGTAACCGGAATCATCTCTCCAGAGAGATCCGGCATTGTATTTCCCCTTATACTTAACCCTTAGTTTCATTTATCCTTCTTTACAGTAATTGAAATCTCAAGATTTAAGTAGTAAAAAATTTTGTATAGAGTATCTAATGATGGATTTGCCTTTCCACTCTCTATTTGGGATAATGTAACAACTGAAAGTCCGGTATAATTGGCAAGTTGGCTTTGAGGCATAGACATTACTTTTCTCCTGTTCTTAACTTTTTTGCCAATTTCTGGTTTTGTCATGTCGGTTAGTTTAAATATATTTTAAGTTATACGACAAAGGTATAAGAAATCAGCACAAATGACAATATTATTTAAATATATTAAAACAATATTGACAATGCCATTTATTACATATTCTTTGTTAAGATATTTTAAATATATTTAAAGTTAAATTTGCTTCAAAACTCTGTTGTAGCTTTGATTCATTCAATGTGGATCAGGAAAGCCCTGGGATTGATCACTTCTTCAAAGGAAAGTCCCGCCTGTACATTCGGGCGACTCCCTCTATCGCTTCAGAAACAGGGGTGAATTCCATCCCGAGTGCCTCACGGATCTTTTCATTGGAGAAACGGGCCTGGTAAAAAGCCGAATGCACATGCTCGGAAGTAATGCGGCGCTTCCCGCTAAAGAATCCCGTAAAGGCATCCAGCCTGACCAGCAGGCCAAGTGTGGAGGGTGATACCTCCTTAAGCTTCCGGGCTACACCCAGCGAGGTCCCCATCATCTCAAATATTTCCCGGTAGGAGTGATCGCCTGCGCTAAGGATGAATCGCTCGCCCACAATATCTGAGGACATAAGTTGAATCATGGCTGAAACCACATCCTGTACCCCCACATAACCGGTTACCCCTGGTGTGGCATGCTTTAGTCCGCCGGCCACCCGGCTGAACATGGAAGAACTTCCCCGGTCCCAGAATCCCGGTCCCAGGATAATGGTCGGATTCACAATCACTGCTTTTAAACCCTCCTCAATGCCCCTCCAGACTTCCATTTCCGATCTGAACTTCGATTCGGCATATCCCGAACTGTATTTGGAACGGGCCCAGATCCTGTTTTCATCGGCGGCCGTGCCTCCAGGTGCTTTGCCTATGGCTGATGAGGAAGACACATGCATCAGTTTTTCCACTCCCGCCTCCATGCAGGCATTTACCACATTGGCAGTACTCTGCTCATTGAAGTCGATCATCCTCTTGCGATCGCGGGGCTGAAATGAAACCATGCCTGCACAGTGATAGACCTGCTCAATATCGATCATCACCCGCTCCAGTTCAAATTGGGAAAGCAGATCCACATCCACCCAATCGATCAGTTTGAAAAGCTCTTCCGCCTCATTGGAGTGGTAGGCAAATACCCGCTTCACCTCCTCCAGATTGGATGATGGACGCTTCAGAGCTACCACTTCTTCGTGTTCCCTGACCAGCTCAAACAAGAGGTGCGATCCAAGGAGCCCGGTTCCGCCGGTTACTAAAATCATTTCTAAAAAGGGTTTTGGCGAAGATAAGGATATTCCGGATCAATCGGGAAGGAACAAAATCAAGAACGGGAATCAGCAAGGAAATGTGGGAATCTGAACGCTGGAGGCCTTAAGACGACCGGGCTTTCCTAAACAGGATGTTTTTCCAGGCTTTCCAGAAGTAGCACCACTGGGTTCGAAGGGGTTTCTTTTCGTAAGATTCCAGGTACTTCATTTCCGAGGCCATAATCTCCTCCAGTGTTTCCGGGATATCGGCATAATAGGGGGGGATCAG
>JBDLIX010000279.1:0-4102 GCA_039714655.1 Bacteroidota bacterium | reverse complement strand
GCTTTCGACAATTACTAAGATGAATGAACGGCTGGTCATCGTACCCACATATAATGAGATAGAAAATATAGACAGTATCGTTGATGCTGTTTTAAACCTCTCCATCCATACACATCTGCTGATTGTAGATGATAATTCACCTGACGGAACGGGCAAACGAATCAAAGAATTGCAGGCCAACCACAGGGAGACCCTCCACCTGCTGGAGCGCTCCGGGAAGTTGGGTTTGGGAACTGCCTATATCATGGGTTTTAAATGGGCCATGGAGAAAGGGTACCTCTATATATGTGAGATGGATGCCGACTTCTCCCATGACCCCAATGACCTTCCCAGGCTATTTACTGCATGCAACCACAACAAAGCAGATGTGGCTATTGGATCCCGTTATATTTCGGGTGTAAATGTGGTGAATTGGCCCATGAGCAGAGTCCTGATCTCATATTTTGCCTCGGTTTATGTAAGAAAGATCACCCGGATGAAGGTGAGAGATGCCACTGCTGGTTTTGTCTGTTACCGCAGGGAGGTGCTGGAAACGATCGACCTGGACCGGATCAAGTTCAAGGGATATGCATTCCAGATTGAGATGAAATTTAAGGCCTGGAAGTATGGATTTAATGTGGTTGAATTGCCCATTATCTTCACCGATCGCAGGGAAGGTACCTCAAAGATGTCAGGGAAGATCGTGAGCGAAGCCATATTTGGAGTGATAAGAATGAAGGTGGGTAGTTGGTTCCGCAGTTACAGTCGCTAAAGCGCCTGTAGGTGACAGGCAGCTGTGCTGCTGTAACAGTACTGCTTTGCAGTGTAACAAAGGGTGACAAAAAGTGACACATTATGAATAATTATCTGGTTAAGAATGCAAAGATCGTAAACAACGGTATCATTACCCATGGTTTTGTGCTGGTCCGGGGCGGAATCATCCGGGCAGTTGCTGAAGGAGAACCTGGTGCAGAGCAGGACCAGTTAGAGATTGTCGATGCCGGAGGACAATACCTGATCCCGGGTGTGATCGATGACCAGGTGCATTTCCGGGAACCCGGGCTGACTCACAAGGGTGAAATCGCCACCGAATCAAAGGCGGCAGTGGCAGGAGGGATTACCTCCTTTATGGAGATGCCCAATACAAAACCCAACACCACTACCATCGGGGAGTTGGAAAAGAAGTATGACCGTGCTGCAGAGGTCTCCATGGCCAATTACTCCTTCTACTTGGGAGCCACCAATGATAATATCAATGAGATTAGAAAACTGGATCCAGCCAGCAATTGCGGGGTAAAGGTTTTTATGGGATCGTCTACAGGCAACATGCTGGTGGACAACCGCAAGGCACTTGAAAAGATCTTTGCAGAGTCCCCCACCCTGGTTGCTACCCACTGCGAGGATGAGGCCACAATCCTAAATAACACTGAAGAGCAACGGGAACGCTTCGGGAAGAACATTCCGGTCCATCTCCACCCAGTGATCCGGAGCGAAGAGGCCTGTTACATTTCCAGTTCACTTGCTGTTGAACTGGCAAAAAAACACAATTCCCGTTTGCATGTTCTCCATATCTCAACTGCCAGGGAACTGGAACTTTTCCAGCAGGGCACAGACTTTGACAAAAAAAGGATTACCGCTGAGGTTTGCATCCATCATCTCTGGTTCTGCGATACAGACTACGAGCGAAAAGGACCCCTTATCAAGTGGAACCCGGCGGTGAAAACAAAGCATGACCGCGACTCGTTGGTGGCAGCATTGCTAAATGACAAACTGGATGTGATTGCCACGGACCATGCGCCACATACCATTGAAGAGAAACAGAGCAAATACTTTGAATCGCCTTCAGGCGGACCCATGGTGCAGCACGCACTGGTGGCCATGCTGGAACTGGTTTACCAGAACAAAATAAGCCTCGAGAAGGTGGTGGAGAAGATGTGTCATGCCCCGGCCAGACTCTTCGGAGTGAAAGAGAGAGGGTTCATAGAGCCCGGTTACAGAGCAGATATGGTGTTGGTCGATCTGGACCAGGAATGGACCGTAGCCCACAAGAACCTCCATTATAAATGTGGCTGGTCACCTTTGGAGGGAGAGACGCTGCATTCAAAAGTGACCCATACGTGGGTCAATGGCAAACTGGTCTATATGAATGGGCTATTTAATGAGATGGTAAGGGGGGAAAGGCTGATGTTTGACAATGTGCCCACAACATGAGCGATGTAAGCATACTAACAATAAAATAACAGACCCAATGAACAAGAAGATTGTAGCATTATCCAGGTGCCCGCTTATCACAGGTATCTCACTAATTGTAGCTCTGGTTATCTTAATTGCCGGTTGTAAGTCCGGCGCCAAGGGAGAACCATCTTCTGAGCATAAGAATCCCAAATGTAAAGTGGAGAAATCCTTTTTCGGTAACACCCTTGAAGGAGATTCAGTAATGCTGTATACCCTAAAGAATGAAAAGGACTATGTAGTAAAGATTACCAATTACGGTGGGATTATTACCGAGATCCATACCCCCGATAAGCATGGTAAACTGGGCAACATTGTGCTGGGTTTTGATAACCTGGATCAATACCTGGAAGGCCATCCCTACCTCGGATCCCTTATCGGCCGTTTTGGCAACCGGATCGCCAATGCCCAATTCACCCTGGATGGAGAGACCTACCAGTTAGCTGTCAATAACGGGAACAATGCCCTTCATGGAGGATTGAAAGGATTTGACAAAATGCTCTGGGATGCTGAGGTTATCTCCTGTGATGAACGGGCTGCCCTGAAACTTTCCTATGTAAGTCCTGATGGTGAAGAGGGATATCCCGGAAACCTGAAAGTGGATGTCACTTACGAATTACTCATGGATCAGCTATTCATCACCTATGAAGCTGAGACCGACAAAGCGACTCCTGTGAACCTGACCAACCACTCCTACTTTAACCTTTCCGGTGAAGGTACCATCCTTGATCATATTCTCTATATCAATGCATCCAGGTATACACCTCCAAATGAAGAGTTGATACCCACAGGTGAAATGGCCAATGTGGAAGGAACACCGTTTGATTTCAGGAAACCTACTGTGATCGGAGAAAGATATGAAGAAGCGGGTGGCAATCCTGCGGGATATGACCTTAATTATATACTGGATGGGACTTCTGAAGAGAAGGTGCTTGCCGCCAAATTAATGGATCCGAAGAGCGGACGCTTCGTGGAGGTAACTACCACCGAACCGGGCGTGCAGTTCTATACCGGGAACTTCCTGGACGGAACGCTGGTCTCGGGCGATATCACCTATGTAAAGAACTCTGGCATGTGCCTGGAAACCCAGCATTTTCCAGATTCTCCCAATCAACCCAATTTCCCAAACACCATTTTGCGGCCCGGAGAAAAATTTGTATCCCAGACCATCTGGAAATTCGGGGTGGAGGAGTAGCTATACCTCGCCCCGACTCTTGACTATTTTGTGTTAGCTTATTGATATTTACATGCCTTTAGCATAGTTTTATGCTGGCTTTCTGTGCTGCTAGATCATGAAAAAAACGGTCCTGTTACTGATCCTGACCATCTTTCCGGTAATCCTCCCGGAAGCCCTGCGCTGCCAGGCGCAGGAAATGATCTTAGATTCCAGCCATACATACACATGGGATTACTGGAGTTCAGAGATCCATGAATGGACCCTGTCAACACGCCAGATTAACAGCTATGATATCCGGGGAAATATAACTGAAAAAATCCGATACGACCGGGATCAATATACCGGTCAATCGACTTTATCCGGGCATTCAGCTTATACATATGATGCCTCAGGGAATTGGATTGAATTACTATTCTCTTCGTGGGATCCGGATATGAATAAATGGGCGGAGTATCAGCGTCTTGTACGGGTTTATGACGCCCGTGGGAACTGTATTGAGTTTTATAACTATTACATGAATCCGGATACCATAGAATGGATAGGAAAATCGCGTGTTTTTTACAGCTATGACACCCAAGGGAATCAAACTGAAGTTATAAATTATGGGATGGATCTAAACAGTCATGAATGGGTAAACGGCTATCGTTGGATAAATACGTATGATGCAACTGGGATTCAGACTGAAACGATCTATTCTAACTGGAATCCGGATAT
>JBDLIX010000278.1:0-4135 GCA_039714655.1 Bacteroidota bacterium | reverse complement strand
GAGGGAGGTTGTATTTACCCGAGGAAGGGTCAAAAAAGAGTCCGGTTATCATCATGGCACATGGATTTACTACAACAATCAATGGAATGACGGCCGATATATATGCTGAAAAGTACAAAGAAGCAGGATATGCTGTTCTATTGTATGATCATCGGAATTTAGGTATCTCTGATGGAGAACCCCGACAGGATGTGAACTTTTTGGTTCAGTCCAGGGGCTATATTGATTGCATAGATTTTGCAGTAAACCAGCCTGAATTAGAT
This sequence comes from Bacteroidota bacterium, assembly GCA_039714655.1. GTDB lineage: Bacteria > Bacteroidota > Bacteroidia > Bacteroidales. Next base: position 3,872 of record JBDLIX010000278.1, on the reverse strand, counting down.
GCTAAAAGAATAGCTGTCTGGGGTGCAAGCCTGAGTGCCCGGGAGTCCTTTCTTGTCGGATCAGTCGATGAAAGAGTAAAAGCCATTGTAGCAATGATTCCGGCTTTTGGATCAACCATTCCTGAAGAAGACAAGGATGACAAGAATTATTCTTTCGCCAAAGGAGTCCTGTTGAATGATAGAATAATGGACATATCACATACGGTCATCGAACAAATGCCCATTGTGTCATCTGACCAAATAGGAACACCTTCGTTCCTTAAAGAAATAACAGCATATCGCTGGTTCATTGAATATGGCGGACGTTTCGGTACACATTGGAATAATGTGGTTTCTTATTCAACTATCGAAATGCCAGACCAATTTCATACAGGTCAGTTTGCTCCGCAAATAAAGTCACCCATACTTATGATTGTAGCTACAAATGACGAGATGAATGGGGCAGACCCGGAGGTTACTTATGAAGTTTTTCAAATGATTCGGCAACCTAAAGAATGGATCGATATTGACGGTGGTCATTTCGGACTGTTGCATTATCCTGGTCCATTATTTGACAAATCCAGTCAGGCACAGATAAAATTTCTTAATAAATATTTATAGCAAGTGCTGAATATACTACTGAACCAAACATATTTACGTGATTGCTACAAGAGTATAAAACATGATGGATGGAACAACAATCAAAGATAATCAGAACATGGAAAGGATGGACAACTAAAGAAAATGCCAGCATCTATGAAAACTTGCTTTTGAACAAGATATTCCCAGATGTGAAAAAGAAAGGAATCATCGGGTTAGAAAAAGTGAGTATAACTATACGGCACAAGAAAGAAGAAGTTGAATTTTTCCTCGTTCTTCAATTCAATTCAATGGATGCTGTAAAATTATTCGCAGGAGAAAATTATGAAAGGGCATATATGCCAGAGGAGGCTCAGCGGGTTTTATTGAGATATGATGACACAGCGCAACATTACGAATTAAGAAAGGTCCTTGAATTTTAAGATGCGTTTAAAAGCTTCCTATAAATTATCAACTCCTCCCAACCTTCCTCTCAATTCCTGGCAACAAAATGGCACCAAACTGGCGCCAAATCACGATTATCTTCAAGATAAGAGTTCGAACAACTGCTCATTAATATAATAGTTCCCGGTTCCAAGCTTCTCTTTTCTTATTAATCCGTCTTCAGCTAGCTTGTTCAAGTAGTTTGCTGCAGTTATTCTTGAAACATTTAAGTCATTAACAATGACTTCAATTTTTTGGCAATCTTTTCAGGACAGCCTTTGACTCAACATCAATGCTTAAGGGTAACTCTTTAGGTTGCCAATTTAGCCCATTGATCATAATGTAAAGATTTTTGTGTTTTCTATACAAAGAAAAGTCCTTTTGTAAAGAAATTCAACTTGTCTTTACATATTACAGCGCTGGTGTTAAGATTTCAGAGAAAACTTATCATAAGTGATGACCACCACCATCCTATGCCCTTAAATCCTGGCGCCAAACTGGCACCTGAGAACGACAAAGATTCAACAATAAATCTATGAAATTAGATTTTAAATAGTAGTACCCTTGCTGCAAAAACAGGCAGCTTTCAGATGAATATCAGATCTTGACCATGACTCAAAGAAAAGCTCTTCTGTAATCTTTGCCTTCTGATGTTGCCCGGTCATATGATAGCAGGTAGCCAGGCCTTTTAATGCCCAACCGTTATGTGGATGTAAGAGAAGGTCCGTGTTAAATACATCTTCTGCTTCTTCATACAGGCCTTGCTCAGCCAGTAAAGCGCCCAGTGAATGCCTGATGGGCATCATCCAGCCCCACGGCTCATCATAGCGCAATTCATCGTCCTTTTGCACAGCTTCTCTTAAAAGGTTAAATGCCTCTTCATAGTTTTCCTTTCTATACTCCAGTTCACCTTTAGCCATCAGCACCCCAATATCAAGCACTGTTTTCCCGGGATTATTACCGATAAGCCTGCTATCGGGAACCAATTTGTATGCATTCAACAATGCATTGTACTCTTCGGTTGCTTCATCAACCCTTCCGGTTGCAGCAAAGGCAACGGTTCGTCCATAGTGCCAAAATGCAGTTGTAAGATAAATATCATCAGGAGGTTTCGGTGAAGCGATTAATTCTTCCCACATACCGAAACGGATCATCACATGAGTCGGCACAGCCAGAAAACCATCCAAAAAATCAGGATGAGCCCTGACAAGTTCAAGAGGAACCTGATCAATTATACCATTAGATGCTGATAATGCCAGTTCCTTCTGGCCATCGAACATAGCAGCATAGGCCAGGAAATGGTAATTGTGCGCCCTGTATATCGTATATAAACCGCCGGCGGAAATCCAGATACTATCTGCTATGATCGCTTTTAAATTGGCGGTAATTGCGTCCTCATAATTCCCAAGACGAATATCGATATGAGATGGCATATGTACCAGGTGACCGGCTCCCGGAATTTTGTTGCGGAGATTATTTGCAGCTGGCAGTGCTTTCTCTGGAAAAGGTGATGCCTCCATGGTATGGATATAAAAATGACAGGCACCAGGATGATCGGGGTATTTTTCAAGCACACTTTCCAGGGTGGTCATAATCTCTTTGGTTCCGGGCTGTGGAATTCCATCGGAAGTCCATAAATCCCATGGACGCAGGTTCATTAAAGCATCTGCATAGAGCGTAGCTACATCCGGATCTTCCGGAAATTCACTATATGTTTCACTCATAGCATTGACATAGGCCACATCCAGAGATTTCCTGTTTTCCGGGGGCGGCCAGGAATATCGTTTCGACAGAGCGTTAATCAAACCATACTCAACAGGCGAAGCACTTTCCTTTAGATCCTGGGCTCTCTGCAATGTTTCCCAGGCTGCAGTTTTTGCATTGTCATCCATCTCTGGATTATTAATATGTGGACCTGAAGCAAGAGCCTGACCCCACCAGGCCATCACACAATTTGAATCCAGAGCAATGGCTTGCTTGAATGAAAGAATGGCAGCTTCGTGATTGTATCCATAATACAAAGCCAGCCCCTGATCAAAATAATCCTGGGCTTCACTTGAATTTGTTGTTATCGAACGATGATACTTTGAAAGGCCCTCGTATAGTGGCACGAGTGGAGTTTTCTCATTCTGGCAGGAGGTCAATAATATTGAAACCAATAGTGCTGATAGTATCCGAATCATATTCCACCTCCTCAATTTTAAGGTTACCAAAGTACTCAATAATTAATGCTGTTAAATTTGTAATAGCCTATTTAACAAATATTTAACACAATACTCCTGGTAAACTATAACAGTGGTTGATATCACATTAACCCTGAATAGAGATGGCCAAAAATCAACTTGCTGAGTATTTGGAATCTTTAAAATAAAAAGATGAACTTGGTGTCAATCCCCACCAACCTTTCCACTCAAATCCTGGCGCCAAACTGGCACGAAAGAAAAAACCACCTACAAAATAAATTGTAAGTGGTTGATTTTCTGTGGGCCCAGATGGGCTCGAACCATCGACCCCCTGATTATGAGTCTCCTTTATTCGATATAATATCAGGTCCGAAAAAGTCGGGCTATTTGAGTTATCTTCAACATTAACAGAGATTTATGTGTTTACACCAGTATAAATAACTGTTAATTTTATGTGAAATATTACAATGGTTTATACTGATTTGTTGGAATACTGGCGAAAAAACTGGCAATTTGTTGGTATCTGATTATAATTTCAGAAAAGATAATTTGGTTAGATTTAACAAACGAAACCTGGCTGAAATAGGAAGGACTTACACTCTAAATTATTTCATTTGAAACCCAAAACCAATTATACAAAAAGTGGTGACTTTAATATTGCCTACCAGGTGATAGGTGATGGTCCTT
>JBDLIX010000277.1:0-4145 GCA_039714655.1 Bacteroidota bacterium | reverse complement strand
TGTGGAGATCTGATCTGTGTACATAGACCCAAATGTTTGAATTGTGGAACAACAAGAAATGCATTACACCGCACCTGATGCTGAACGGCTCGAAGTCAAAATGATTAATATATTACTTGGTGACTTCATTGGTAAGTTGCATTCATCCAAATGGGCAAAGATGATAAAAGTACATAGAGTTACCGCCCGTAGAGATATTCAAGATGTAATAGAAAATGGTATCTTGTCGGACTCAGGTGAAAGAGGAAGAAGTACAAACTATACGCCAAATCTGTAGAAGCTCCTTCTACAATAAATTTAATAACCGGAAAATGAAAAAAATACTCCTTGGAATAATATCTTCTCTCCTTCTTTTTTCAATGTGTTCAAGAACAGAGAATCCGTGTAATGATTCAAATCGATTTTTTAATGAAAGCAGTTTCTGGAATCAGATGATCGGACAGAATCCAGAAATCGATGAAAAAAGTCATGAATGGATTTTGTTACTAAAGACCGAACCCAATACACCAAATATTGGAATTAATGTATTTCAATGGACTATTCCCGTTTATGAAGTGGATGAAAATACGCCAAAGTATATTATTCATAAGCATAGATTAAACGAAGACGAAAAACGATTCTGGAACACGAATAGAGAATATTTTGGTCACGGCCCTGACTTTGGTGACAATGTACCAATTCCAAAAGAGGCTTTACCTGATCCGGAAGAAGATGCCCATTTTGCAATTATCGACCGGAAGAATGGAATTGCCTGGGATATGTGGGGGTTTCGAACCAGGCTGGATGGTTTGTTCGAATCAAACACCGGAATGAAGTACTCTTTGTGTGGATCAGGTGTTTTTAATACAAATGATTTTGATATCCAAGATGGTGAAAGTGTTCATTTTCATGGTCCAAGTCGAGCTGCCGGTGTTCCGGCGATTGCCGGATTAATTATGTACGATGAGGTAATGCAGGGTGAAATTAAGCACAAACTGGCAATGGCAACTCGATTTGCCGCATTTCAGGAATTTGTCTTTCCGGCATCATGGACGGATGGGTTCACAAAAGGCGGTATTCCCGAAGGTGCTGTCGTTCAACTGGATCCGAATCTTGATCTAAAGCAGTTCGATCTAACTCCCGGTGAAGTAGTGGTGGCAAAAGCGTTGCAAATATATGGAGCGGTCATTGTGGACGTTGCTCAAGGCACACCTCTTTATGCTGAAGGTTTGTGGGCTCATTCTGACAAAAGCTGGGATGGAATACTTCGGGAATGGGATGCCGGGATTTGTACTATACCAATTGAAAATTATCGCATCTTGAAAGTTGGTTCAACTGTTAATTATGGAGATGCTCGTTCGGTAAAATATCCTTATTGGGAATAGATATAATAGAGAAGTTAGGGATCAAAACATATTGCTACACCGGAACGCTCCTTCATTTCGTTTAGGGACGTCCGGTGAGCAAAGTGTTATTTGCATTTCCTGGAAACTGAAAACTTAAAGAGCTTATGGAACAACAAACGGGCATTGTTATTGGAAAGCCAGGTGATGACAGTAGCAACCGTACATTTATTGATGGAAGCACTAGATCGCATGTATCCCTAAAAACTGCTGTAATAGGTCTGGGTACATACAAGCCAGGTTGGAAGTGGTCACTACACGCAGGGCCGCAGGTAGGAAAACCATCGGAAAACCACATAGGCTATGTGATTTCAGGCCAAATGATGGTTAAAGATCCAGTTGGTATTGAAGCGAAAGTAGGGCCGGGTGAGGCATTTGAGATTTCCGCCGGTAGCGATGCTTGGATTGTTGGGGATGAGCCATGTATCGCTCTTGATTTCATACCAGTTTACAAGTGAATGTGTTCAAAGGTTATTAAATAGAATAAAAAGGATAAGTATATCAATTATAATGTTCTTTAAATATCTCTATTAGCTTTTCGGGTGGAATGACCTTATTGGGGTATTTGTTCATATTGGTAAGTACCTTGTTGGTAGCCATGGGATTAAGTCCGATACGTATGCCGATGTCTTTGATAAATCCAATTTCTAATTCGCTGGTTTCTTTGTCGACATTCATTAGCAGAACCAGACGGTGGAACTGCAGTATCCGTTCAAATTCAGATTCGGGGGGCGCGAATTCAATATACTTTTCGAACAGGGAATCGAAATCTTTCTTACTTACATCGAGTGATTGGGCTATGGTAAGTAAAAATTCATACTCTTGTTCACGCACTTTGTGATCGCATCGTGCTAGTTTAATGAGGTCTGAGAGAAGACTAAGTTTTTCTTTCATTGTTTAGAGCGTTGAGATACATTTCGAAATATACAAGTTTAACATAATATCAAACACCAATGCATAGTATCTTTATCTGTGATTAAAAACAATGAGGTTAATTGATAATTACCTATGAATGGAAAAGAAAGAATACTAACAGCTCTTGGGGTAAGAGAGCCGGATTGCGTCCCCTTGTATATCCACGGAATCAATGAGGCGCCTATTATCGGAATTGGAAAACATCTGACTGATAATCTTCCTGAACCCCGGGATTTCAGACTTATGAATGACAGGGATAAATTCAAACTTGTGGATACACTTTTCATGATCCATGAGCACTTTGACATCGACGGCATCACGACCTTTGAAATCGGCCACGAAGAAAAATTGGATGATCTCCATGTCAAAGATGGATTCGGAGTGGTCTACAAATTGTCAGAATACGGCATTCCCGTTCCTGTTGGCCACCCTGTAAAAACCCTTGCTGAATTAAGAAACTATAGTCCCCCGGTTCCCAGGAAAGAAGATTTGAGTCTTTTGAATCTTGCAGTTGATCGGTTCAAAGGGCAAAAAGCGACTTTTTGGCTCATGCGTGGCGTATTCGTCCGTTCCTGGCGTTTGATCGGTATGACAAACTACATGATGAATGTAAATACTGATCCTGAATTTCTCCATTCGCTCGCGAAAATGATGGTGGAATTCAGTCTTGCCCAATTGGAGCTTCTGGTTGAGGCTGGTCTTGATGTTCTGGTCATTGAAGATGATATCGCTATGGACAAAGGGCCCATGATATCCCTGGAACATTTCAAAATATTTATCAATCACTACAACCGGCAGATCGTTGAAAGAGCACATCAAAAAGGGCTTAAGGTGGTAAGGCACTCTGACGGTAACCTCTGGCCCATTTTGGACGTTCTTCTTGAAACCGGATACGATGGAATAAATCCTTTGGAGCCTCAGGCTGGTATGGCAATGAAAAAGGTAAAAGCCTACTGTGGCGATAAAATCTGCCTATTAGGGAACATAGATAGTGTGGATCTTCTACCCAATGGGAATACAAGGCAGGTTGAGCAGGCCGTTATCCAAACCATTGAAGACGGGGCTGCCGGCGGCGGTTTGATAATTTGCTCTTCAAATTCTTTGCATCCAGGGGTTAATCCCGAGAACTGCATAGCGATGTTTAAGGCCGTTCGCAAGCAGGGTCAATATAAAAAGGCCGCAAATAATGACAAATAAACAATCTATGGTTACTGAAGCTTTTCTTAAACGTTATGTGTATACATGTGTTTTATTATCCTCACTCGCTTTCATGATTTCTTCTTGTGGCATAAAGGAAGAAAAAAAAGCAGCGCAAAAAGAAGAATCCATCAAACAGGAATATCTCCAAAAAGGTAGAGAGATAGTAAGTATAACCCAGTCCGAATTATTAAGAAATGTCTCCCATGCAATAGAAGAAGGAGGTCCGGGATATGCCGTCGACTTCTGCAATATACGTGCTATGGTTTTAATTGATAGCTTGTCCCGTCTGAATAAATGTCAGATCAGGCGGATCGCTTTAAAATACCGTAATCCAGTAGGTATGCCCCAGACTGAAAAGGAAAAAGAACAGTTATACCAGTATCAGGATACTTACCAGGAAGGCGAATCCATAAAACCAACAGTCTACTTTTTTGATGATCGAATTGAATATTATCAACCAATCATAATAGCCATGGAAGCCTGTCTAAAATGCCATGGCGATCCCGGTAGACAGATTGAAGAGAAGACTTTAGAAAAGATAAAAGCACGTTATCCTAATGATTTAGCTACTGGTTTTGCGCTCAATGATCTACGTGGAGCCTGGAAGATAACATTCATGAAATAATAGTAATTAGCACATAACAATGT
>JBDLIX010000276.1:0-4153 GCA_039714655.1 Bacteroidota bacterium | reverse complement strand
GGTATTATTATCTGGACTAAACTGAAACCAAGATATTTTTCACAAGAACCCTTACCACAATTTTCAAGCAAGGAGAAAAAGAAGAAAACTTAGATGCATATTTCGGCACAAGGTGGTCAAGGAGAGTGGTTTTTCCATTTATGGAATAGACATCTTATTTAAATGCATAAAGATGTGAAGCTGTTCTTACATACAACTTGTCTTCCAAAGCAATGGGAGAAGCGCCAATTCTATCATCTAAATCAATCTGATTGACTATTTCAAATTGTTCACCTTCTTTTAGTATGGTGATTTTACCGTTGTAAGAAAGATAGAAGAGTAGGTTATTTGCTAAAATTGGTGATGCGAAATAGGCGCCTGTAGCTCCAAGTTTTTCCTTGTAAATAATCTCACCATTGTGGGCATTGATGCAGGTTGTCGTTCCTCCGTTCTTAGTCATATAAACGAGCCCTTTATTAACTATGATTGAAGGAGTTTCGGGAATGTCGTCAGGAACTTTCCAGAGTTGTGAAGTCATGTTTATATTTCCTGTATCCCCAAGTTGAATCGCAACAAGCCCATGGTTTGTAAAATCCTCCATTCTTTTTACCAGACCCCGCCATTCATCCAAATCTACCTTCTGGTCTTCATTGTAATCGAAATCTTTTACCCTCCACCAATAAATCCTAAATGTTGTGAAGTCAACATCTCTTGCTTCTGTTCTATCGTTAATTGCAATGCCCTCAGGATATTTGGTCTTGAACTCGTCTATGGTTAATACCCCATCATTATCAGAATCAATCTCAGCAAACAATTTTTGAAAGTCGTTAACTTCTCCCCATAAGGCTTTTTCACCTCTTATAATCCAGGCATTTACATACAAAGTATCTTCAATAATTACCGGTGTCGCTTCTCCCATTGTTCCAATGTTAAATTGCCATGTTGGTTTTCCTGAATTAATATCAACCCCCTCTATTCTATTCTCACGATGAATAATTACCTGATTATTCCAAACAACAGGTGTACTCCAACTTGCAGAACTAACCATCGGTGATATTGGGAAGTAATGTTCCCACAATAATTCTCCAGTGGACTTATTAAATACAATAAGCCTTGGTTCCACAAGGTTATCGTAGTTTAATATCAACTTATTCTTATAAATAATTGGTGATGTTCCTGAACCCGAAATAACCTGTTGAAATTCAATGGGGCTATCCCAGATTTTGTTTCCATCAAAATCATAACAAACCAAGCCAAAAGATGGAAAATAACAAAATATCAATTCCCCATCAGAAGCAGGCGTAGCTGCAGCAGGACTACTTGATGGATGTACTTCTTCTAACTCTTCAACAGCAACATTTTTTCTCCACCTAATTTCACCGCTATTAGAATTTATACTCCAGATAAGGTATTCTTTTTCATCACGATTTACACCCGTTAAAATCAGATTATCTTCAACGATAATTGGGGATGACAATCCTTCGGGAGTTTCAATTTTCCATAATACATTATTATCAGTACCGAAATCCGTAGGTGGAGTTGCATTTTCAGGTGCAATCCCCATCGCCCCATCGCCCCTGAATTGAAGCCATTGATTTTGATTTCTCGGATTGCAAGCAAATTGAGTTAAGACAATTACTATCAAAATCCAAAGTGTATTTCTTTTCATGGTGATTCATTTATTGTTGAACATAGAAGAATCAAAATGTAAGTCTTGAATACAATTATTTGAGATTCATCAAATTGGCGAATAAACTGCTTGTAATTGAGTAAAGTTACACCGCTTTGACACCAGAGTCAAGAAAATAGCAACAAACTGTAATGGTTGAGGAAAGCAATCGGCTGATTATATTTCTGTTTGCACCCATTTGGATAGTAGCGATAGAACCTCATCTGGAATTCTATTTGAAGAGACTCGTCCGTAATAATATAAGCATCTTTATAAGGTACTCGTCTATCTGATTTTCCTTGAATGATCAAAACTGGTTGATTTACAAGTCCTATTGTTTCGAGGGGATTGAAGTCGTATAGAAATTTCAGATTGGCATCTCTCTTTAAAACTTTGGGAAGAGATTTCTTGTCTATCAATCCATTTCTCACTTGATAGTCGATAATATCCCTACCCGGTGATCCAATACCAGAAAGAAGCACAATGCCTCTATCATCCATTCTTAATACAGCAATCCCGTTGGATGATAAAACATCTGCGATTTGACGAAATGGGCGGTAAGCAGTAATAGGTCTATCAGGTTTTGAATTATCCCTATCATGTGCTGAACTTTTCCACCCTTACCCCGATTACAAAGGCTTTATAAAGGACCTGTATTTGGCAAGGATCTCATCGTTTATCTCATCTCCCTCATCGAGGTTAGCTGATGAGAAAACTTCGGGTATATGCCCTTTTTCAATCATTAATTCGACAGCAGAAATAGCAACAGCGTGCAAGAGCATGGCCCCGAGGGAAGTTGAAGTGGCTGCAATATTACGGTCGATTTCCGGAATATAGACCGAAGCATCTCCCAGGCAACCCAGGTTGTCGAGCACTACATCGCCAATCTGGTAAAGCTTCGATCCCGAAACATGGCGCGATTCCTGTGCTTTTGAATGTGTGAGATTGGTCAGTCCGATAACTTTCATTCCCCTCTTATGGGCTGCTTTTACCATATCGATGTTTACGGCATTCCGGCCCGAGTTCGAAACAATAATTATGCAATCCTTTTCAGTGCACTCATATCTATCGAGAATAAGTTCGGCATAACCATCAAGCCGCTCCATTTCTGTACTCTTAATTGCCCCGTTGTGCAACATCAATGCATCTTCAAGAATGGGGTAAATCCTTGCCAGCCCCCCGGCCCTGTAAAACAATTCTTCGGCCATCATGTGTGAATGACCTGTTCCGAATGCATAAACAAAACCATTGCTCATCAGGGTTTCGGCAACGATCACTCCAGCTTCATCAATTTTATCCATCTGGGTTTCGAGCACAAGGTTGATCTGGTTCTGGATATTGGTAATATACGTATGTGTTTTTCTCATTTGATTAATTTTCATCTGTATTTTGACAAATTATCTATCACTGAATCGCTTACAAGGTTGCCCGATTCGCGAAAGGCGCCAATCAGTGCACCAATTTCAGGCTTGAATCGCGGAACCTGTAAACTAATGAATTGCTCTGCAAGCAAAGCCGAAAGCTTTGAACGAATCCTTTGGTTATGGTTGAGCACACTGCCAAAGTATCCAAGGTTTTGGGTTTTGCACTTGTTAGTAATGGCAAGGGCAAGCTTACAAAGCCATTCTGCCTCGATTTCCATGATGTGCAGAGCAGCTGAATCTCCTTCCTCAGCAGCTCTTTCCACTTCAGGGGCAAAAGCCGCAATTACACTTTTCTCAACAGGTGGATTGTATATTTTATCGATGATATCGGACATCTTTTTCAGGTCGAAGAACTTCATCACCCTGGCAGTGAGCTTCGTGGGTTCCGAAAGACCATCATTAGCGTGCAGGGCAGCATTAATCCCTTTCAACGCTATATGGTAAGCACTGCCTTCATCACCCAGTACCTGTCCCCAGCCACCCGCAGTATGATAAGCTCCCCCGGCATCAATTCCGCAAGCCATCGAGCCTGTTCCCGAGATTAGAACCGCTCCCGGATCTCCCATGGTAAAACTAAGAAGGGCTATATAAACATCGGAATGAAAAACGACTTTCGAAGGAAGGAACACACCTTTAGTAAGTTCCTGAACCAGTACATCGTCGGCCAGTCCGTCCAGCGCTGAATTACCAGTAAAGATAGTTCCCGGCAAACAAGCAAATTTTTCAATAAATTTGGCTGCTATGGCTGCAAAATTCTCCCTTACTTTTGGGATACCTGCGCCATAATGATTTATGGTTCCGGTTTGAAACGAATGAACCATTTGGCCTTCCAGATTACACACTACCACTTTTGTAGTTGTGCCTCCACCATCGATACCACACAATAATTCATCGGAACAATTTTCTACTCGAAACTTATCCATTATATACTATTCAGTCTCAAAAAAATGCATGTGTCTTCAATTCATGTGCAAGATAGCAAGAGGAATCAAACTGTGAAACTTCAGGATTGATTAGCCAATATTAAGAAGAGAGCTGACAGGTAGTGTTCCACCGAGTGTGTCTGGCTGGGGTTGCCTTT
>JBDLIX010000275.1:0-4229 GCA_039714655.1 Bacteroidota bacterium | reverse complement strand
GAATGAGGGAGAAAATATATTAGAGATTGAGGTGACAAACTTGTCGTCCAACCGCATCAGGGATCTGGAAAGGAGCGGAATTGAATGGAAAAACTTCCACAACATAAACATGGTAAACCTCCATTATGAGAAATTTGACGCAACAGGGTGGGATCCCATGCCAAGTGGATTGACGGAGAGTGTCACCCTGACTCCGCTTCAAAAAAAGTGAGTATTATCCCCCCAGCATGAACACCCGGTCGTATGTTCCGGCATGATCCATATTCTTAAATATGCGGAATACAAAATAAAAAGCGCTTAAGCAGCTTGAAATAATACAATTAGACTAACTTATAGATATTTTAATCACGGACAGGTTTAATAACAACCTGCTTAATTTCATTAATATGTCCAAAAATCGATACTCATGAGCAATATTAAGAATTCCCGTCGCGATTTTATTAAAGGTTTAACTGCAACCTCCGTGCTCTCGGCTACTTCCATTCCGGTTATTGCCACCTCAGTTATGGCAATGGAACATGGATCTGAGGAATCTATTGAATTTCAAGGTTTACAGGTCGGTGAAGAAGGGATAAGACCTGACTTGTATGACGGACCACAATCCCCGTTATTTGAAACAATCCCATTGGATGGTAACCGTGCTTTTGCTTCCATGGGTGAATCCCTGTCAGCAGAAATGGCTAATGAAATTGGGCACGCCCCGAAGGGAGAGGGTACAGCCTGGGGAATACCTTTTCATATTCCTGAAACAGCTGTTTTAATCAGAGACGAAGCATTCTCCATGCAGATCACACCTGTTCAGGCAAACTGGCTGGTATTCCTGCATACATCCGATGTTATCGACCTGAAAGAGGAAGGTGAGGGCGTTTACAGACAACCTTTTAAGGGAGAGGGTCAGTTAAATGAGGAAATTGCTGACTACATTATTATGTATAGCGATGGTACAGAAGCCGGTGCAACCATCAGGGAACGCCACCAGATAGGGATGTTCCAGCGGGGGTGGGGTGAAAACAGCGTACAGTCTTTGGCACATCACAAACCGATACCACTACGGCAACATCATGAACAGATTACATCCGGAATCTATCACGAACAGGTTACCGTCGGACGCTGGGGAGGAAGTCAGACACGTGTAACTTCGTCTGACAATTTCCAATGGACCAACTGGCTATGGGCTTGGGAAAATCCTCATCCGGACAAAATAATCTCCGGATTTCGTTTCGAACCAAACAATAAGACCTCCATTGTGATATCAGCTATCTCTGCCGGGATGGTCCGATCCAATCCGCTCAGGTGGCACTCAAGGCAGAAAGCTGTTTTTTCCATTCCCGATGGGCAGAAGTTTGATCCCTCACTTGACAGGGATGGACTGTTATCCCAATTGCAACTGGATCTTGGCCAGGTGATATCCGCTGCCTCCAGGCCGCTCTATCCAGATAAAGAGTGGCCGGAGAGCTACAACAATCAGATCCCGAAAATTTCTGATCATGAAGTGATTATCGAATATAGTGCCCATCCGGAAGCAAGATTTCACCTGGACGGGGGTACCATGGTCCCTGTTTCAGAAGCCGGGAGTATGCCCGGTACGAACCAGATAAAGGTGGTTGCTCCTTCAGATCAGAAGGTGAGGATCAGGATCGTGGAGAAAGGCAGTGGAAAACCGGTGATAGTAAAACTTCATGTCCATGGTGAAGCCGGGGAGTATCTGCCACCGGTGGATCGGCACAGGATCCCAAACAATGCATGGTTCGAAGATTACAGTGTCGATTTTGTGCACACCGGGAAACATATATGCACCTACATACCCGGAGAGACAACTCTAAAACTACCGGTGGGGAAGGTCTATTTTGAAGTGTCAAAAGGATTTGAGATTAAACCCGTAAGAAAGATTGTTACCATTACTGAGGATACAGAAGAGGTGGAGATCGAAATTGAAAAAGTACTCTCCTGGAGGGAGAAAGGATGGGTCTCCGCCGATACGCATGTACATTTTCTATCCCCAAATTCAGCGCTTCTGGAAGGATCTGCAGAGGGAGTTAATATCATCAACCTGCTTGCCAGCCAGTGGGGTGAATTATTCACCAATGTTGGGGATTTTGATGGTACCACCACCCTTGGATCCAGGGAAGCAGGAGGGGATGGAGAATACCTGGTCAGGGTAGGCACCGAAAACAGGCAACATGTACTGGGTCATATTTCCCTGCTGGGGTATCGTGGCGACATGATTACTCCACTTACTACTGGTGGGCCGGATGAGTCTGCCCTGGGCGATCCCATTGAGATATTGCTCACAGAGTGGGCCGAGCAGTGTAAGAAGCAGGATGGGGTAGTGATCCTTCCCCATTTTCCGAACCCGAGGCTGGAGAATGCTGCAACCATCGTCAGTGGAAATGCTCACGGTGTTGAGATGACTTCCTGGGGAAGCCTATACCATGGAATCGATCCTTATTCCCTGGCTGACTGGTACAGGTACCTGAATTGTGGTTATTTTGTGGCAGCAGTGGGAGGAACAGATAAGATGAGTGCCTCCACAGCTGTGGGAACCGTGCGGACCTATGCTAGGATCAGTGATAACCATGAATTCACTTTCGATCAATGGAAAGCGTCCATCAAGAGGGGAGAGACATTTGTCTCCTACGGGCCACTGATGAACTTTACGGTCGATGGCAAGCCCATGGGAAGCCGGATCGAGATGTCAAAGAATGGTGGTACTGTGGATATCAGCTGGGAGCTGGCCAGTGTTACTGTCCCCATGTCCCGTGTGGAATTGATTGTAAACGGGGAGGTAACTGAAAGCCTTGCAATCGCACCCGACATGGCAACTGGCAACTGGCATGTGAAGGTGAAAAAAAGCTCCTGGTGTGCGTTGCTGGTCAGGGGGCACTACCCGGATAAGCCTGAGATCATTACTGCCCATTCATCTCCGGTAATGATCCATGTGGAGGGTTCCCCGATGCTGGCTGCAGCAGATGCTGTCACCATACTTGAACAGATTGAAGGTACAATAGCATACCTCGAAACAATTGGAACAAGGGCCGATGAGAAAACCTACAAGCGTATGCGTCTGTTGCTGGAATCGACCCACCGTTCGGTTCACAACCGGATGCATCAGACGGGGCAATATCACAGGCATACCCCACCGGAAGATCACCCGGAACACCACTCATGAAATGCTCCGGGAGAGTGAAAAAAGTGACCCTGAAGAGATCAATCGTGATATGCATTTACAGGGCCGCCAGGATAACTTTCATGCAAATATAGTGTCACTTAAAGGCTAAATTGTCGTTTCTTTTGATTTCCATACGAGATATATTAGTACCATGAAGATTCCTATATTCATTCTGTCTCTCTTCTTAATGGTGCAATGCACGCACAAGACAGCACCGGAGACCCCGGGTGAAAGAAGCACATTGAAGATTTCGGAAACTGATAGAAATACTTTTGAAATCAACTGGGGAAAGGGAAAACTGGAGATCAACCTGATTCCCGTAAACCGGTATTTACCAACAAGTTCTCCAGTAACACCATGTTTTGATGAACAATTGCTTTGTGCGCATGACAATGTAGGGATAGTTTCGCTTCAACTGGATAGCTGTCCGCCTGTGCCGCGGATTCTCTGGGATAACCGGGAGCACCATTTCTGGCAAGGTTTTAATGGGGGATTCAGGCCGCGTAATACCACTGTCAATGATATAAGGGTTCATCAATCTGATGATAAAAGATCAGTCAGTGTATCCTGCTATTATATTGTTGATTTTGTCAAAACCACCATCACATGGGTTTTTCAAGAGCCGGAGGAGGAAGGTGTAATGGCCCAGTGGGATACCTATTTCGAATTTGAGAATCTGAATAAATTCACACTGGTGGATTATATGTCCTTTTTTGCCTGCTATCACAAAGCCGGACAGAATTGGTTCTGGGATACAAATAATGAGCTGGCCGAATGTGCCGATTCATTTAAAGGTTATCCATCAGAAAAGGTGAAAAACCGTGAGGAAGTGATTCTTATACCATTCACCGAAATGGTAAAATCCTGGAAAGGAGCTGTGGAGAATCCAACCAGGGCGTCGGTTCTGTATGGAAAACCGGTATTGATCTCTGATCGATGTGATTGGTTTAATGGTGGACGACATGTGATCTTTGTGGAACCGGAAAAATGTGTTTCTATCGTAAATGCAATGACCCAGGCCAGGGATTATATGCTTGCTCCTCCTCAGAAGGATCTGGAG
>JBDLIX010000274.1:0-4257 GCA_039714655.1 Bacteroidota bacterium | reverse complement strand
TGGGACTGGATGGACCAGGGCCTTAAACAGGATGTTCCTGAAGTATACAGGGCAACCTCTGCACACGATCATTTTTATGCTTACGGAGGCTGGTGGGAAAACGCAAAGGGAGTGCGTCATGACGGGAACTTCTGCATGAACGGGTTAGTTGCTTCCGATATGACACCTCACCCGGGACTGAATACCATAAAATATTTTTACAGGAATATACATGTGGAAGCCCTGGATCTGTCGGCTAATAAGTTCAGGATTACCAACTGGTTTGATTTCTCAAATGCAGCCGGAATGGTAAAAGGCAAGTGGGAGATCCTGGAAGACGGCAGGCCTGTTCTGAAGGGAGAAATCGGAGACCTGGATATACCTGCAAGGTCAGCCAAAGATATCCAATTGGATCTTGGTGAGTTCTCACCACAGCCTGGTAAAGAATATCATATCACTTTCAGCTTCGCTCTTCTGAATGACCAGTTCTATGCATCCGCAGGTCATGAACTTGCCTGGGACCAGTTCAGACTTCCCCAGTCATCAAATAAGGGCCTGGGTAAGATAAATGTTACAGATTCTCCGAAGTGGAAGTTTGTACAGGCGATGTTGCCATATAAGACTAAGCGTGAAATAACAGTATGGGGAAAAGATTTCTCCATAGTCTTTGACGATATCACCGGGAGACTTGAAAAGTACTATTTTCATGACGAAATGCTGATTAAATGGGGTCCACAGCCCGACTTCTGGAGGGTAACTACGGATAATGACAGAGGAGCTGAACAGGAGGGAAATTACGTAATAAAAGAGCTGGCATTATGGGAGAATGCCTCCGACTGGGTGATCGATGAGATGACAATTGAGGAACAGGATAATACAATTGTAGTGGTAGCCAGCGGAAAATTACCTGTGGTAGGGGCAGAATATACTCAGACCTATATTGTGTATGGGGATGGAACCGTTGATGTGACGTGTAGCTACAAGGCCGGAGAGATGAAACTGCCCATAGTACCGCGTTTGGGGACCAACATGGTGGTCTCTCCCGGATATGAAAATCTGGAATGGTATGGCCCGGGAGAATACCCTACATATATAGACAGGAATGTAGAGAAGGTTGGAGTATACAGTTCCACTGTTGCGGGGGAATGGGTAGATTACTCAAGGCCACAGGAGAATGGTTATAAATCTGATACGCGATGGTTCAAGCTGACAAATAATGAAGGGAAAGGACTCCTTTTCACCGCAGACTCATTGATTGGATTCGGCGCCTCCCATTATGAAAGGAACAATATTAAGGAAAGCAGCTACTCTTTTGAGCTTACAGCACACCCGGAGATATTTCTGAATGTGGACCATAAGCAGATGGGACTGGGTGGTACTACAAGCTGGGGACATAGGGCATTACCCCTTAAGGATTACCGGATTAATAACCAGGATTATTCATTCAGTTACCGAATATCTCCTCTGAATTGATATGCCAAAGTAATCTATTGCATAATTAAAGGCAAACAGATCTGGCGAACTTTAAGGATGTCAGTGAGACGGTTTCTTGTATTGATTTGATAAAGATACTCATCAGCATTGCTGATGAGTATCTGTCTGTAAATTCACTTAAAGGCTATAAACAATGAGAAAGAAAAGTAAAAATCTTTTGGCTTTGGTTTTCGTATTTACATTGGTGGTTTTTGTTAGTTGTGTCGAAAATCAGACAACCAAAAAATCAGATGGAGAAGTGGTGCAGGCAGAGCTGCCTGTTGAGCAAAAAATAGATAGCGCCTATTATAAACCTCCTTTCAGCCTTAAAAACCCGGATTTTATTAAATCACCCTACACAGGAATGACACGGGATGAATGGATTCGCTGTGGAATTCATATCCTTGAGGGAGCATTTCAATACGTTGACGATATCGAAACGCCAATGTTTCTGCCTAAATTCCCGGGTAAAAGTTACCCTCACAACGGCAACGAGAATGCAACACCTGGAAATCGAAGTGCAGCTATATTTGAAGCTGTTGCAAGAACATTCAATGTAGCTGCTCCCCTTTTGGCTGACAACCCTGATTTAACCATTAATAATATTCGCTTAATTGATTATTATAAGTTTCAATTATTAGAGTTGTTAACCAATCCTGAATGCGACTACTTTATTGGCTATCCCGACCGCCCATCTCAACAAACGTGTGAGCTCGGAAATCTGGCATTATGGATTTTGGTTACTCCTGAAGTCTTTTGGAACCTTCTAACAGACTCTGAAAAGGATAAGGTCGCTCATACTATGCAGGCATGGTCTGTATCATGGACCAATACCCACAACTGGCGTTTTTTCAATGTCATGATGATGACTTTCCTGGATTATTATGGTTATGAAATTGATAAAACCAGGATGGAAGCACATCTGGATAACCTTCTGTTGCATTATGCAGGCAATGGCTGGTACAGAGACACAGGCTATGATTATTATACAATCCATGTCTTCCATCTTTACAATGCTGTTTGGGCAGAGAAATATGGCAAAAAGAGATCACCGGAAAGAGTAGAAATTATAAACAGGCATTTTAATGAGTTCCTGGAACAATACCCGTTAATTTTTGGTAAGCAGGGTGAAGTTAACATGTATGGACGCAGTATTCTATACAGGCTAGGGGCCAGCGTAGGTATGCCAACGGCATTTTTGAATAATAGAGGTCCATCAAGCCTTAATCCGGGTGAAGCACGCAGGGTAGCTTCGGGTGCCCTTTTGCAATTCGTGACGCACCCTTCATTTTTTAACCAGGGTATCCCCTCTCTGGGTTTTTATGGCCCATTTGAACCTGGCATCCAAAGTTATAGTTGTTCGGCCAGTCCATATTGGATGTTTCTTAGTTTTGTCGCCTTAACATTACCAGAGAATGATCCCTTTTGGACTGAAAAGGAGGAATTGGGGCATTGGGCTGACATAAAAGAAAACGAAGTGTATACAGCGTATTTGCCAGGACCGGGAATGCTAATTTCAAACCACGGCTCTTCCGGAGCATCAGAAATCCGTCCGGGAAAAATATACAAAATCGATCCAAATTATTCCCGTTTGGTATACAATACTGCATTTCCATGGGAAGCAGAACCTGATGACGGCATAACGAGTTCAGTTATAAAGGTTTTATTGGTTGACCTGGATGATAAGGCGAAAAATCCTTCCTATACAGATGTCTCTGGTTATCGGGATAGTGTACTTTACCGTCAGGCGACATATCCAATCAAAACATTGCCGCTTCCGGGTTATATTGATATGGCGTCTATAATAATTCCAAATGGAGAAATACGGATTGAACGTGTTCGGAAAATAAGAAAAAGCAAGATTTTTCTGGGGCATTTCAGCATGCCGCATATGGGTACAACACCCGTAATCTCAAAGAGGGAGATTGATGGAAAGCAATGTATTGCTGTTAGCATACCCGGCCGGCAATTAGCATTGACCAATTATTTGGGATGGCAAGATATTGGTGTGAAGGAACACACAGGATTGCACCCTGAAAGCAATAAAAGCTCATTGCTTTATGCCAAATATGAGGACTTAAAGTATGAATATGGGCCTGTTGAAATATTGATATCTATTCTTCTTCATAAAACCGATGACTCAGAATGGAATGATAATGAGCTACAGCCTATTGAAAAAATTGAAGCCCTGAAAGCAGGTTATCCGTATCACCTTGGAGGCCTAATTATTACTTTAAAAAACAGGAAACAATATAGGGTAGATTTTGGAAATATTGATGGAATGTCTTCCCGGCATTAGCATAGAGGTGCAGTTCATCATAAAAAGATGATAAATGGGGTGAATGCCAACTGTCACATATTGTATTCTGTTTACAGCAATTGAACTAAAAAGAATATAATGAGACAAAAAAGTAAAAAACTATTGGCTGTAATTTTCGTATTTACATCAGTGGTTTTTGTTAGTTGTGTCGAAAATCAGACAACTAAAAAATCCGATGAAAAAGTTTTATTTCAAACTGTCAGTGCACAAACTCCAAAACACATTTTAGAAGATTTTACCATTTTCTGGAGTGACGAGTTTAACGGAGAATATATTGATACTAATAAATGGGATCATCGGGACACCGGTAACAAACGTGTTCACGGGATTGTTTCTGAGGAGAATACATATTTAGATAAGGAGGGTCATTTAATCATTGAGGTTACCAAACGTGATAGCATATACCAAATAGGTCAGATTTGTACACAAAATACATTTTTAACTCAATTTGGATATTTTGAATGCCGAAGCAAAATGAATAAGGA
>JBDLIX010000273.1:0-4344 GCA_039714655.1 Bacteroidota bacterium | reverse complement strand
AAGTTAAGAGAGACATTTTAATGTTTAACTTATCGCTAATTAGAGTTCAAAATGGAAGAGAAAAACAAAAAGAAAAAGAAAAAAGGTCCTGAGGCAGTAGTTCGGGAAATCAAGCGACAGACACGCCGCAAGTTTAGCTCAGAAGAAAAGATCCGCATTGTCCTCGAGGGTTTACGGGGCGAGGAGAGTATCGCCACCCTATGCCGTCGAGAGGGCATTAATCCCAATTTGTATTACCGTTGGAGCAAAGCCTTTCTTGAAGGTGGGAAGAAGCGCTTAAGTGGGGACACACAACGTGAAGCCACTACGGATGAGGTTTTACTGCTTAGGCGTGAGAATGAAGATCTGAAGAAGATTCTTGGTGAGACTTACCTGAAGTATGAGCAGTTTAAAAAAAGCCAGAATGGCTCCATTTAAAACCCAGAGGGATGAGGTTCAGTGCCAGTGAAAAGCAAGAGATCATTCGCTTGGTTGAAGGCTCCGACCTTCCTGTAAAACTTACCCTGGAGCAGTTGGATATACCCAAAAGCACCTTCTATGACTGGTATAGCAGGTATAAGGAAAAAGGATTTGAAGGCTTGCTGCCCAGGGTTGATCCGGAACGCAGACAATGGAACCAGATCCCAGAGAATGAACGAGAAGAGGTAGTCAAGGAAGCACTTGATTATCCTGATAAATCACCCCGGGAACTGGCTTTTCATATTACCGACACCAGGGAGTGGTTCATCAGTGAGTCGAGCGTTTACCGCATACTGAAAAGCAGGGACCTGATCACCAGCCCGACACACATTGTGATGAAAGCGGCTGATCGGTTCAAGGATCCCCCTGACAGAGTGAATGAACTCTGGCAGACCGACTTCTCATACCTGAAGGTTGTCCATTGGGGATGGTATTACCTGACTACCATTCTGGATGATTTTTCAAGGTATATCATTACCTGGGAGCTGTGCAGGAATATGCGTTCTGATGATGTAGAGCGGGTCGTAATCAAAGCTCTACATAAAACAGGATTAGGCATTGATGAGCGCCCAAGACTGCTTTCTGACAATGGCTCCTGTTATGTATCAGGTGACTTGAAAGAGTTTTTGGCTGAACAATCTATTACTCATGTTCGGGGAAAGCCACTTCATCCTCAGACCCAGGGAAAGATAGAGCGATACCACAGGACAATGAAGAATATTATTAAACTTGAGCATTACTACAGCCCTGAAGAACTTGAGACTCAAATAGCTGAGTTTGTTGATTATTACAACAACCAGCGATATCATGAATCATTAAATAATGTAACGCCTGCTGATGTCTACTTTGGAAGGGACAAGGAGATCCTTGCCCGCAGAGAAATAATTAAGCAGCGTACCCTACTAAAAAGGAGATTGGATTTTGAAGTACAAAAAACAGCTTTGATATGAGTAATGTATCTCTTAATTTTATGCTACCCGGGTTCCAAACGTTGCTGACGATAAACAATTGAAAAATTACACTTATTATTTAGAAAATAGTTTTCCAGAATTCCCCCAAATTTGACTTTGATATCGTCTTCAGTTAATAGCCAAGGATTTAGCCCATATCTATCCTTATATTTAATTGGAGTGGTATAAAAGTCTTTGTTGCCAATTTGATATGAATTTTTCAGATTGTCAGAGAATTCGGCAAAACAACTATCAATGATTTTTACTAAGGTGTTTTTCAGTTGATCCATTTGAACAGAATTTCTTCACATCGGGTAGCTTACTCCCCTAAGAGCCTTTAAGCAATGATACTTCTTAAAAATCAATCTTCCAATATCCCTTTAGAAGTTAACTGGCAATTTGAAGAGAGCGACATTGAATATTCTCTTGCAGATTCTGATCGATAGCAATATATAGCTAACGATAATCAACTGAAATATAAGGAATACTATTTAGCAGAAAAACGGCCTCACATAAAGCCCATATTCCCTCGAACTCAACAGGCTTAATATAAGAGTATACCTGGGATTGTGCTATCTTAGATGGGGCTTATTCGAGCTCGATAGAATCAGAGGGAGTAAATTGAGAGTTTGTTTCAGCAATGTTTCAGTAGAAATCAAATGGAAAAGGCGCAAATCCTTGTAAACACTGGATAATGCGCCTTTTTATTGTAGCGAGAGGGAGACTTGAACTCCCGACCTCATGATTATGAATCATAAACTCTGGTTTTTGCTCACCTCTTGGATATTTATTGTTGTTCCTGAATATCAGTACGATAAATCATAATACTTATTGAATGTTTTGGTAAGTTTATCTATTATTTATTACTTTTGTGTATCCAAACGTGTCTCCTGCGGATACACAAAACACTGAACCATGATTGCAACTGCAAGAATATACATCCTAAAATCTCCGTCCAGAAAGACTCATGATGAATTATGCCCTGTCAGGTTATGCGTGACTCACAATCGTAAACGCAGATATTTCTCGATCAAGGAGAAGATCAAAAATGATGATTGGCTGTTTGTCAAATCCGAAGACATACCCAGGATAATGTGTGACAGTCCAAGAGGAAAGTACCGGGATATTAAATTTGAGTATGACAGAATTGTAGATGAAGCAAGGAACATCATTAATGGTATGTCTGTTTTTTCATTCGGGAAGTTTGAAGATCGGTTTTTCTGTAAGACAGGCTCATGGGATAATATCTTCTCTGCTTTCATTGATCACATCTTGAGATTAAAATCTGATGGTAGGTTTGGTTATGCTTCGAGTTTCGAGAGTACAATAAGAGCTGTAAAGGAGTTCCATACAAAGAAAACTCTGTCGTATAGCAATAGGATAAAAGTTGAGCAGCGTTATAAGGACTACTTGTCTGGGAAAGAATTACACTTCGCAGATATAAATCATGCTTGGTTGAAGAAGTTTGAGCGGTGGTTATATGAGCAGGGAAAGGCAAAAAGTACGGTGGGCATATACATGAGGAATATCCGGGTATTATTCAATCTTGCGATAAAGAAGCATAAAATCAAGGCGGATTACCCATTTCTGGAGTATCGACCTAAGGCAGCGAGTGGCCGGAAACTGGCTCTGACTGCTCATCAAGTTCGATTGATTGCAGATTACGAAACAAAGGACCCAGTTGAAATATTCTACCGAGATCTCTTTATGTTCTCATTCTTATCTAATGGTATGAACCTGGCAGATATTGCACGACTTAGATACTCCAATGTTGATCATAGAAGCATAGTATTCGTAAGGGAAAAAACAAAAAACAAAGATCATCAGGCAGAACTTAATGTACCCATCACTGAACAGATGCGGGTCATTATTGACCGTCATTCCAATAAAGCAGTCGGGCATGATGCTTATATGTTTCCCATCCTGAAACCGGAAATGAGCGATCAGAGGCTATATATGGAGATTAAGCAGTTTACCAAGATGCTTAATAAACACCTCCGAAATATTGCTCGTTCAGTTGGTATCAATGAAAGAATATCCAGTTATACTGCACGACACTCCTGGGCAACCATCGCAAAAAATTCAGGCGCATCCACTGAGTTCATCAAAGAGTCCTTAGGTCATTCAAATGTCCTGGTAACAGAGAACTACCTTAAATCATTTGAGGAGACTACCAAGAGAGAACATTCTGAAAAAATTGAACAACAAATTTACAGCCATGGGTAAGTTATTCTTAACACACAATGCAGGCAACGGGTAAAGCAAGGGATGGAAAGAAGAAAGGACACCGACCAATATGTGGAAGAAGTCCTATAATATCGGTGAAACATCGGGTAACCCGGTATCTCATATCCGTTAGGATCAAAGCCGAGTTTTCAGCACTCAAATCGCAAATCAATCCCCACTTCCTGTTCAATACTTTGAAGGGCATATACGGACAGACCATCACCAGGTCAGACCAAACCGCAGACAGCGTCGCCAAATCGTCATCCATGATGCGGTATGTACTCACTGAGTCCGATACCGAGAAGGTGAGCCTGGAGAGTGAAATCGCCTATATAAAGAGCTATTTGCACCTGCAACAGATCAGACTGACCGAAAAGACCAAAGTGGATTTCAAGGTATCCGGGGATACCTCTTCCGTTCAGATCCATCCTCTCCTGTTCATCAGTTTCATTGAAAATGCATTGTAATACGGGGTTAGCAATGAGACAGAATCCAGGATCCAGATCAATATTGCCAACGAAGAGGATGGCCTGTCTGTGCTCATCAGCAATATCAGTGAATCCCTGGATTTTAACCTGAGTTACAATGCCAATCACAATTGGATAATTGAAAAAAACATCATCCCTTAAACCCCCAATAAAAACGCCACCAAATTGTTATCAGACTCGAGCTCCATTTTTTTACGCAAGCGATATCTGGCCCCTTCAAC
>JBDLIX010000272.1:0-4425 GCA_039714655.1 Bacteroidota bacterium | reverse complement strand
AATAATTTTGCCCTGGTGGGGATGGCCGGAGTGATGTCGGGTGTGATGCATGCCCCCCTGACAGCCATTTTCCTTATTGCAGAAATTACCGGGGGTTACGCCCTGTTGATTCCCCTGATTATAACTGCTACCATCGCATATGTGACCATTCTCGGGTTTGAGAGACAATCGATCTACACCAAGCGGCTTGCCCAGAGAGGAGAGCTCATCACCCATCACAAGGACAAAGCGGTGCTGAGTCAAATGGCAATAGCCGATGTGTTGGAGAAAGACTTTAAAAAAGTACCCGTTGATGGCAAATTGTCAGATCTGATCAAAGCTGTATCAAAATCGAAACGCAATATCTTCCCGGTAATCAATGAAGAGAAAGAGCTGGCGGGAATTATCAACCTTGATGATATCCGCGATATCCTCTTTAACACCGAGCTTTACGACAAAATAGATATTTCGGAGATCATGCATCCGCCACAGGCTACCATCCCCATGGGTGAAAATATGGAGAAGGTGATGGAGATCTTTGAAAATACAGATTCCTGGAACCTGCCAGTCACAGACCACAACAGATACATCGGATTTATCTCCAGATCAAAAATCTTCTCCTCCTACCGAAAACTACTCAGAGAGTTCTCGGATGATTAATTGGTATGAAATTGTTAACGTGAGGGGATTTCATGATTAGAGTTAGTCTGATATTCGAGCACCTCCTCTATTTGTGACTCTAACATCATCGCTCTATTCTTTCTTTCAAAGGCATGTTATTGTCATTACTAATGAAAACTACTTCCCCCTGGAAGAGGTGCATGTGCAAAACAGAATTTAAAAATTCCATTCTCAACTTTAAGGCTTCCAAATGGGTGATCGACCTGTAAGTGACCAAGGAAAGATGCAGAATCGCAGCCAATATTGCCCTGGATAAATTCGAATAAAAGCACTATATTGCCTTGGATTTATCCGATTAAAATCGCTATATTGCCTTGGATAAACTTGAATAAGCATAGAAAAAGAGAATGTACATATTAAGAAATATTGATAGCGAACTAATCAAATGGAAGAAAGATCCTGGCAGGAAACCTTTGCTGTTAAGAGGAGCACGCCAGGTGGGAAAATCCTCTTCCGTGCGCAAACTTGGGGAAGGTTTTGAGCATTTCCTGGAAGTGAATTTCGAGGAACATAAGCGTGCGCATTTGCTGTTTGAAGGAGACCTGACACCTCAGCATATTTGTGATAACCTTGCTGTGATGTTTAATATGGATATTATCCCGGGAAAGACGCTCTTGTTCTTTGATGAAATCCAGGTATCCCTTCCGGCGATTGCATCGCTGCGCTTTTTCTATGAGAAGATGCCTGAATTACATGTGATTGCAGCCGGTTCTTTGCTGGAATTCGCCCTGCAAGAAATCCCCTCCTTTGGGGTAGGCAGGATACGTTCCATGTTTATGTATCCGCTTTCCTTTAATGAATTTCTGGCAGGAAGCGGCCAGGGGAAGCTGTTGGATATGGTCAGACAGGCGGATGCCGGGAATCCCCTGCAACCTCCGGTTCATGAGAAGCTGACCGGAATAATCAAAAGATTTATGCTTCTCGGAGGGATGCCCGAGGTTCTTGCGAAATACATCGAGGGTGAAGATCTTCGTGCCTGCCAGCAGGTGCTGGATGACATTATCATTTCATACCAGGCTGATTTTGCCAGGTACAAAGAGCGTGTGCCTTCCTCCAGAATCAGGGAGGTGTTTGAGGCCATTCCCGGCCAGGCAGGCAGGAAACTTGTTTACCGGAGAATTTCACCTGACCTGAATACAGAACAGATCAAGGAGGCAATTGATTTGCTCATCATGGCCGGTATTGTGATTCCTGTTACTCACAGCTCTGCCAATGGAATTCCCCTGGGAGCAGAAGTCAACCCGAAAAAGCGTAAAATGATCCTGATCGATACAGGTATATTTCAGAGGTTATTGAAGCTGGATATGGGAGAATGGTTATTCAGTGATGATTTTCACCTGATCAATAAGGGGAACATTGCGGAACAGTTTCTGGGTCTGGAAATTCTGAAGCATGCTTCCTGTTATGATCAGGCAACGCTCTATTATTGGCACCGTGAGGCCCGGAACAGCAATGCTGAAGTCGATTATGTAGTGCAGCTTGGCCAGGCAATTGTACCTCTGGAAGTGAAATCCGGCACAAAAGGTTCCATGAACAGCATGTTTCTGTTTCAAAGGGAGAAGGGAATAAGATATGGATGCCGTTTTTCCATGGAAAATTTCTCAGAATACGTTCATATCCGTGTGTATCCGCTTTATGCTTATGGCAACCTGGCAGGTGTAGAAGAGATGTGATTACTTCAGCTGCTAACAGTTTTGTCATCATTTACGAATCGAAAAACCAAATCCGGAAATAGAATAACATATGGAACAGGAAAACCTGGCTATGCGAATTGAAGAGATGTTGAATAAAATGACAAGAGAAGAGCTTGTTCATTTAAACAGAGAAATCATCAGACGT
The DNA here is from genome assembly GCA_039714655.1 of Bacteroidota bacterium. Taxonomy (GTDB): domain Bacteria; phylum Bacteroidota; class Bacteroidia; order Bacteroidales. The sequence goes on along the minus strand of JBDLIX010000272.1, from coordinate 1,926 downwards.
GTAAAGATTATGGATGATCTGAACAGGCTCAAAGCCAATTCCGCCTTTTATCCCGGTGACAAAGTATCCTGGCAGGATAAGGAGGGATATGTACTTGTCGGGCGGGTACTCAGAGTTAACACCAAAACTATTTCTGTTGAGGAAGATGGTGATCCTGAAGGAATCTGGAGAATTCCAGCCACCCTGCTTAAGAAATTATGATAGAGGGACTACTGCTTCACGATCTTCCGGGTAGTGATAATTGTCCCTGAGCGGTCCGTCATCCTGATCAGGTATACCCCAACCTCCAGTGAGGTAAGGTCCAGTCCATCCCCCGTTACACCTGCAGTAAGTACGGTTTGCCCCTTCAGATCCACGATCTCAACCTGCGCAATGTGGGTATCTGATGTGATTCGGAGGATATCGTGAACCGGAACCGGGTAAAGTACAATAGAACCACCAGGAAGCTCTTCGAGGCCATCACAGATGGTAACCTCCACCTGCAGCAGGGCGGTATCGCTGCTGCATCCATGAATGTTTACAGCCCATGCAGTCACCTCCTCTATTCCTGCGGCTCCCACCCATTGCAAATCCAGGGTATCGTTTGGGATACCAGAACGGATCTCGGCATGTTCCACACTCCACCGGTACTCCACTTCCGGATTCTCAGGGGCTGTATAGAGGACCGTTTCACCGTCACACACCAGGGTCCTGCCAGTGATGGTGAACGGAGCGGGATTGGGATTCACCTTCAGATAGAGGGTATAACTGCTGTCACTACCCATCACTGAGGTAAAAGCGGCATGGTATTCACCTTCCGAATCAATTTCATCTTCCTGCCATGGATAGGTTTCCCCCTGACAGATGGAGTCATGCAGGGTATAGTAAACATTGCCTGGAAAGTGATATTTCTTCTCTGTCAGCACATAGGCAGCATCGGTGGTATCCCACCGGGAAGTCACCATCACCCCCATCTCCCCGTGAAGATCATAGGTATAATCATATTTAAGGGTTTCCAGGGGATCCCGGAATTGCGGTGCAACGGCATGTACCCATGTCTGAAGTTTCCCAAGCGGATCATAGGTGTAAAGTTCCCGTTGCCTGATCAGCCAGTCAGCCGTGATATAATCCCAGGCGAAAATTTCATACTTCAAATGGTTTCCTTCCGCATCGTAGGCATTGACAATTTTCCGACTCTCTTCCCACTCTTCCTGTGACCAGTACCATATGACATGCAACGTATCCCTCCCCTCGGCATCATAGGCAATCTCCCGCTTCGTGGATAACACAAAATCAATTCCGTTCCCGTTGTAACGCAGCTCCTGTACCATATTGCCCTCCTCATCGTAGGTATACTCATATTTACCTTCCACCCTCACATCCCCTAAATAGCCGGATGAAACCACCTTCTCAACCAGTTGTCCCAGCTTATTATAACTGTTCAGATACCAGCTCCCTTTGGTCCTGTGCCACTGATCCTCATCCAGGCCCTTGTAGTAAGGAATATAGAGGGTGTCATTTCCCAGTGAATCATAATAGTATTCGTTCAAAAGGCTCTCGTACCACCGCTCTTCCTCTACATACCAGCTATACAATAATCTTGACAGGATCCGGCCCTCTGCATCATTTTCATAGAGGTACCTCATTCCATTCATCCACCGGTGGGCCACCGAATCCCATTGCATCACTTCCCACAAAAGCGCTACCCCCTTTTCATCCACCACTTTGGTTTCTATCTGATTCAGCTGCCAGTCGCCCGTCACCGTATCCCGGTCACTACTCTCTACCATGGTGTTCCTCTCCACAGAGTCGGTCACCACAGTGATCTCCTTTCGGACCAGGGTGGAATCTGACGGGTCAGAAAATGCATAGATATAGGCCGAATCGGTGGTGTTGTACGCCCACTGCGCCCTGACAGGAGCTTCAGCAAAAACAAATAAGATGGTT
>JBDLIX010000271.1:0-4454 GCA_039714655.1 Bacteroidota bacterium | reverse complement strand
AAACTGGCTGCTTCCTTTGATCACATTTTCGCAGTGCTGGAAGGCGGATATCACCTGGATATCCCATATTGTGTCTACCATTTCATCCGTGGGTTGAGTGGAAAAAGCGGAAGTCCGTTTTCCCAATAGGGTTCATCTATTAAGAAAGCCCAATCCGGCCGCCCTTCCCTTAGCATACGCAGGCCCCGGTTCCGGTCCGGCGGTACACACGGTCCACTCCGGACTGGTAACCAATCCATCGCCCCATCCACATATCTGGGTTTGTGAATGGATTCTGTTATAAAGCATTGTGTATAGCTCTCTTGCAGGTAAAACATCTCCATATTTCAGGCCGAGAGCCTGTAAAACATTCAGGTCCTTGAGTTCGTCCCGCACTGCCATGGAGAATGGGCTGACGCAGTGGCCGGACTCCGGGCAATAGTTGTAACAGGGTGGACAGATCATGCATGTACCGTTAAACAAATCAACCAAGGGTATCAGTATTGCTATTATATTCATACTCAAATATGGTGGGTCCACATTAATCAACTTCAGCCTCTAACAGGTTGGGAACCACCGGGGCCGATATCGAAACCGGGGAAAACATGGGGCTGAGGTTAATATCTTCCATGATAAATGCATCTGGTATGATTAAGGAAATTGGTAATCCTTCTGCTGACATATCGCCAATACCCATCATATCATTGAAGTACGTACTACCTCCAAACAGGGTGTTGTGAACTACCCGGTTGGATGAAAAACCTGATATTTGCCGAAGGCTGTTCTCCGGGAATTCCATTATGGTCATAATCCTGACCAGACTTTCAGTGCCTGTTTCCAGGTCCACCTTATAGAGCATCAGAGGAATCGGCATGCCCTGTCCGGTCATATTTCGCAGGATATACGCGTGTTCTAGGTTTTCGTTCAGAGCAAGACGGATTAATTTCTGCTTTAGTTCAGATTCGTTCATTCCCCCTTCTGTTAGCTTGATATCCAGGACACCTGGAGCCACCATTTTACCCGTGAAGGGACTATTTCTCATATGACCGTTGGAATGGGGGACTTCTTTGGTAGGTGTGCGCCCGTTCAACTGGTGAACCAGAATACCATTCTCCACAAGAAGCAGTTCCGGGGGAGGGACCACTCCTTCTGCGTCCACTTGAAAACTTCCGGTAAGCTCCTCACCCTGGAAATATCTCATATGCGGGCGGGCGGTAATGTTGATATTCCTGGGCATGACTCGTTGATTGAGTGAAGGGGTACTGCCATTCATCATGGTAGAGTAATAGAGGTTCATCTGCTGATCCATAAATAATCCGGGTCGGTTGGCTCTAAAGGAATTCGCTGAACCCAATACCAATGAGGAGAGTGTTTCCCTGGCTGCTGATCCAAGGAAGAGTATAGGTCCGTAATAACGGTTATTGGTCATAGGCGATGTCCTGAGTACCAGTAAACTGTCGATCATACTCCGTATATCTTTTTCTACACTTTCATGAGAAGGTAATGAGTTTACATTTCTGGAGTGATATAACAATGTTCTGGTCAGCGGCTGAAAATCTCTGCTTAGACATTGTACACTGACCGACAAGGTGGTGTGGTCCGCCGGGTACTGAACTCTGCTGCCTTCAGTGTTGATGAAGTAGTGGTCGGCCTGATACATATTCAAGGATACAGTTGATTCTACCAGATCAATGTAATCAAGCATGATACCTGAATACCGGCGTAGAATCTCCTCTGTTCCGGTAGTATCAAAACCAGTTGTCTCGCGCAGGATATTTCGTTGTATGACTTCTTCCCGACTGAAATCTGGAATGGGTTCAAATCCTTCTGGTAGTTTCAAATTATTCAGGGCCTCTACTTTGTTTTTGTAGATCGATCCTGCCGATTTATAGACCTGGTCGGTCATTCTCCAGAAACTTCGGCGAATTCCCCAGTAGTCTTGATCCAGGGGCGGTTGTATGTTTCCTGTGTAATAATTTGTGTTCGTCGAGTGGTCTTGGTAATTCTCATCATTCAGGTCATAATCTCCCACCATCAGTCTCACATAGTGGCTGCTATATTTCCGAATGGATGAATTTTCAATGGACCCAAGAGTGGCAGAACCAGAATACTCTATTTGTTTCGAGAAGGCATATGTAATGAAGAAAGGTTTTCCAAGATCTTTGTATTTCAGATTCTTAAAGCTACGATCCAATTCATCGTTCATGGCATTCTCTATAATACTGTCTTTCGGGGTGTGACTTGCTGTTGCTTTTATACCACCCGGTATGGGGAGTATGGGCTTGATCTGGTTCCCCTCAGGTTCCTTCTGGGTTTCGATCCGGTTGACAAGCAAAGAGGGAGCAATGGTGGATACAGGTACTCCGCCAGATTCGGCCCCGCAGATCCCGTTGAAGATTCCCGGACTATCTCCTGCAGCTTCGATCCCCGAGAACATCACCAATGGAGTCCCAATCAGAGAGACACCCCTGACCAGTTCATCCGGTCGTCCATCGGTGTATACCCGGTACACTTTTCTTGGCTGAATGTTGAACACATTCGGACGGTAGCGGTCTGTGGTTGTAAATCCACCCGATACCTCATCGATATAGTATCCGTATTCCAGACCCAGTTTCTTGCATCGTTGAATTAGCATCTTTCTTAATTGTTCGTCACTCTTGGTTTTCTCTGCAGTGATAAACAGGTTCGATTGTCTTGAAACTGGTTCGAAATCTGCATTGGCCCTGCCATGACCATTGGACTTTGATGAGGGATGAAGTGGTTGCCGGGACATCAGGAAGTCTTTTAAGATGCCCCGTTCCACCACTGTTACCTTTTGGCCAGGTACTCCCTGCTCGTCATAAGCGTAATACCCATTGAGGTGCTGCCCTTTATAATCACTTACCATTGGATTGCTGGTTACGCTCAGGTTTTTGTTCAGTACTTTTTCTCCAATCTTTGCTTTGAAGGTCTGACCGTCCATTTTGCTTTTCAATCTATGACCCTCAATGCGGTGACCAAAGATTTCATGGAAAAAAACTCCGGAGGCTGTTGCTGAAAGAATGGCAGGACCTGTGTATGGTTCCGCTTTGGGGGCTTTACTAAGTTCCCGGAGGTCTTTTACCAGGGTCTGGCAGGCGAGAATGATGGAATCCTGTGAAGGCAGATCTTCGGGACGCCTGGCATTATATACTTTCTCAAGGGGGATGGTACATCCATCATCCGCCAGGATCGATGCGCTGAGAATGAGTCTTGCTGTGATGTGATTCTGAACAATACGACTGCCTTCTGTTGAAACAAAGTACTTACGCTCAGTGACAAAGTCTAGAACTGCTTCGCCAGTAGTAAAAACTTTATCTCTTAGAAAAACCCCTGAATACTCTTTTATTCTTTGTTCCCAATGTTTTTGGTTAAGGGCTCCAATGGGATCCTCAATTGGAGGATCTTCATGCCTGTACGCTTTGTCCATGGAGAAATCAGGAACGGAGTCAGCCATTTTTTGCTTGGATATAAGATCGTGGTATTTTGAAACGACCGATTTGTAATTCATATCTGTTATCCGCCAAATTTTTTGCCGAATAGCTACTTCACTATCTTCTTGCGGAAGGTTGATGCTTCGAGCCCAGAACCCTCCGAACCAAGGATTTTCGTTTTCGGCTGGATGTGTATTATCGAATCCATAGTCGCCAACACGGATTGTACTGAACAGGGTACGTCGTTTACTTTCATCAATTTTTGTCAGGCTTCCAAAAGATCCTGAAATGGAAATCCCGTGCATATCCGTCACCCTGTAATCCATGTAATAGGGAGGGACCTCCTCTTTTTTCAGAATGGAGAACTCACGGCCAATTTCGTCAGAAAGTATGGTAAGTAAGGAGGATTGGGAGTAGAGAGGAATTGCAAAAAATAGTAAAGCTGCTCCTGCAAGCCGGTTGAGAATTGTTGTTGGGACATTCATTGACTACTGCACTTTCTAATGGTTGAAGTATAAATTAGACTTATCTATCTCAGTTGAACGAAATAAAAATATAAAAGTTTTCTCTGGTTTTCCATTTGTGCGGAAAACAACTATAGGTAAGTAGGTGATGGTCTCCTCTTCACAGATTTCCTCCTGGCCTGATACATCACGGATATCAAAGGAACCGAGTCGTTCATGCACCTTCAGGTCGAGGATATGAATGCTGTCGGTACCCAGGACCGATGTAAAACTCTCAGTTGCTTTCACAGTCTCCTTGAAGTAAGATTCTTGCCATGACAAACTGTCTCCATGACATATTGCATCGTACTAGGTTCGGTATTGAGTTCCTGGATGCATTGTAATAATAGCAATCCTTCACGTAGTACCAGTCTAACTCTGGTACCCACTTGTAACCTCGTTTCGAGACAGCGTATCTTCCCAAGGCATTTTCCTAGTCAACCAGAATCGGTCCGAAGTGGTCACTTAGTCGGTTTTTCCAAAATTATCCCCTGTTCGGTGCTGGTGTGTGTTTTGCCCT
>JBDLIX010000270.1:0-4504 GCA_039714655.1 Bacteroidota bacterium | reverse complement strand
GGCCGGTTTGCCTCTGGACTCTGATAGTTTTTCATTAGGGATCCTGAATACAATTTTCCATGGACCATTCCGGTAAGCAAATTCTCCGGTCCATGAATGACTAACTACATTCGAGCGGGAGGCCATCTTCTTATCCTCAACAAGGGAACCCAGGAAACTGAAACTATCTTCGGCTGTGTTTTCCGGAAGTGGTTCACCACTGACAATCTCGGCACAGGTGGCAAAGATATCGGTGAGACAAAGCAATTGATTACTGGATGCATGCGATGGAACCTTCCCGGGCCATCGTACGATGAGCGGGACACGATGTCCTCCTTCCCAGATATCACCCTTATGACCCCGGTAAGGTCCGCTTGGCATATGGCCAGCTTCAACCAGGCTCTCCCATCCCGTATAGTGCGAATGGCCATTGTCTGCCGTAAAAATCACAATGGTATTGTCAGAGATGCCGGCATCGTCAATTGCTTTGATGATTTGTCCGGCTGACCAATCGGTCTCCATTACAAAATCGGCGATTGGGGCAATACCACTTTTGCCTGCAAAATCTTTCGAGGGAACAACCGGTTCGTGGGGTGAAGTCATTGAAAAATAGAGAAAGAAGGGATCATCCTTTTCAGACTGCTGGTGTATGTACTTTACTGCTCGGCTGGTTATTTCCGGAAGGATCTGATCAAAACGCCATCCCGGTGCCATGGGGTGACCTTCAAAACCTCTGGGCATTACTACCCCTTCGGTAGAATCATACACATATTTAGCTGTGGGTTGCTCAAATATATGGTCGTTTTCAATAAATGTAAAGGGTGGAAAATTGGGTACATGGGTACCGAAATAATAGTCAAATCCACGTTCGGTTGGTCCTTCGAGAAGGGGCTTGGTATAATCCCATTTCGCGTTTTTGAATCCATGTCTTTCCTCCAGGTTCCGGTTTGTCTGCTCGCCGCTCCAGATGAATCCCAAATGCCACTTGCCTATACACGCTGTCTCATATCCCATTTTTTTCAAATATCCAGGGAGGGTTAACCGGCTTGCATCAATAAGCGGCGGTTCATAACAGGCAAGAACCCACTCCTGCAACGGTGTACGCCAGGCATATCTTCCGGTAAGAAGGCCATATCGAGTGGGACTGCATACAGCCGAACCACTATGAGCATCAGTAAAACTCATACCCTGATGAGCCAATTGATCCAGGTTGGGGGTCTTAATCTTATTATCCGGGTAATGTGCCTGGATATCTCCCACACCAAAATCATCCGCCAGAATAATAACAATATTTGGCTTTGATGATGTAATATCTTTTTCCGGATTATTACACGCATGCATCATCCAGACACTCAGTAATCCTAAAATTAATATGTATCCTTTCATTGGTAATTATTTATTAAGCATTATAACTGCATAATTAACCAGGCAATTAGAATCAGAAGCAGAACAAAAACCCATGCAAGAAAGAACCCGACAAAATCTTCTTTATAGCGGGTGAAGAAATGCTTGCGCCGTTCTTTTTTCAACCAACCCGGCAAATCTACCAATATCAGTGCCTTCCCATGCTTGTCAGCTTTAGGCTTTTTACCATCGGCATCAATACTATCCATATCGGAAAGGAGCTCCATTTTCTCAAAGAACAAGGTTGTCCTGCTTTCACTTTCAGGTTTGGTTATCCGGCTTACAATAAAAAACAAACCAAATCCTGTCAGCATAGACCAGCCAAAGATTGCAGAATCCCATTCATAGATAAGTTGTAGTTCGCCCACATTCAGAAAATAAAGAATGTAATAACAACTAAATGCACCTACTACTCCGGAAATTGCTCCATAACGGTTTGCTCTTCTCCATAATATTCCGCCAAAAACGATTATACCCATAAATGCCGCAGTTGTTTCCATAAATAGAAAAGCCTGCAATACATTTTCAATGATAAAAGCAAATCCCACACCTACGAGCGTAAGGGCAACCGCAGATATTCTGCCCATTCGCAATAATTGTTTGTCAGAAGTATGCTTGTTGATAAATACCTTATAAAAATTCTGAGTAAACAGCGCTCCTGTATTTACCATGAAATTTGAAGCAGACGACATATTTGCTGCAAAAATAGAAGCAATCATCAGGCCAACCAAACCAGGTACAAGCAGTTCCCGGGTGGCATAACCAAAAGCCATTTCAGGATCTTCAAGTTTTTGTCCGTTTTGCATAATAAGAGCAGCAACAATTAGTCCGGTCAGCGCCCACCCGATAGTAACAAAGCGCTTTACGAATGTTCCGTATGTTTGTCCAACGCGTCCCGCCCTTTCAGTATTCCCTGTCCCGCACATGGATACCATGTGAGGTTGAGCTGTTATACCTACAAATCCATTCACAGCAAGCATAAGTAAGGTAAATGTGCCAATACCTACATCACTGTTGAAAAGAAGAAAAAAGTCCTCCGGCAGAGCTTCACGCATACCTGAGAAACCACCAACTCTGATTAATCCGGATGGGATCAGCATGAAAGACAAGATTATGATCATAAGTGCCTGAATGAAGTTGGCATGTGCTGATGCAACCATTCCCCCTAAAAAACTGTAAATAATAAAAGTTGCTGTCATTATCAGTACCACCATGTCAACAGACATATTACCACCCATTGCCACTGCAATAACCTTTCCGCCACCCTTTAACATGACACCCTGGGCAAAAACAAAATAAAATATTGCAAATAGGGAATAAATAACCGCCATCTTTTGTCCGTACCGGTCCTCCACTATTTCTCCGACAGTGGTCCTGTCACTGCGTCTGTACCATGGAGCGATTAACCAGTAAAATGGAGTGATGATCATGTTTTTCCATTGATACCAGATTGAGGCAAAACCCATATTAAAGCTGGCGCCTGTCTGAGCAGTAAAATTCTCAGCATGTGTTCCTGCACTGAAAGCCTGACCCATCATGATCCACCAGGAGAACTTCCTTTCACCAATAAAATATCCGGCGCTGGTTTTTATTTTTTTCGTCAGCCATAAACCATAACCTATCAGCAATACAAAATAAAGTACTATAACAGTTGTGTCAAGCCAGTGTAATCCAAATTCCATTTTATTTTTTTTATTGATTAATTAATAACAAACCAGGGAAGTGTGTAGGGAATGGTCTTTCTTACCGTATCAGCCTCTTTACTGTCGCCGGAGGCAGCATATAGCGAAATTCCTGCCCCGGAACCAGTTATAACAGTCAGCAAAAAAGCAATGAGCCAGACTTTCATCTGAACAAAATAAGTACCTGTTTTTTTCATAACTCTACCAATTTGTCATCCAGTAATAATAGCATAGTGCCGGTCAAATTGAAACGACTATTTTCCCAAAGTACAACACTATATTTGCATGCTGCTGTATTTGCAGCTACATGCAATGAACAACGCAACAACCAGTGATATCTTGGTCAGTGTCAAATTACTGGTGTGTTTACACGTCAGGTTCATCTCTTTGTTGGATTGTGTTCTCCTCACTATTCAAGGAAAAGCGAGATTTTCTGGTATCTTCTTCTTTGCCGGTATATTCAGTCAATGGACCATACAAATCAGGGCGACGGGTTTTGAGCCAGCGTTGTCCGGTACAATTTTCGCGTATACTCATATCGAGTTTCGCGATTACGATGTCGTCCTCGGCCTTGCATGTTTCGGCGAGTATGTCACCATACGGATCAATTATCATGGAGTTTCCTGTTCTGACCTCATTGTCATCGAGGCCGACCCCATTGCTGAAAATAAGAAACATTCCATTGTCGTGTGCACGGGCTGGAAGCCAATGCATAAGCCAGTCCCTTCCTTTGAAGCCTCGAAATTCCGATTCAATAGCGGCTGGATTATTCTTGCGATTATGCCAGAGTTCCGGGTCAATTGTTCCCATGCATCGCGGGCTTGGACTGTTGCATCCTCCGGTCTGATGCGGAGCCAACAGGATTTCAGCCCCCATCAATGCGGTAATTCGTGTGTTTTCAATAATGTTGTTGTCATAACAAATTAAAATACCAACCTTGATACCTTGCGGCAATTCAAAAACCGTAAACTCATTGCCGCTATCCATGTGTTCACTTATGAAAGTATGAAGTTTTCGGTGAAACGCCATTTTTCCGTTCGGCATCGCAACTACATAGGTATTAAACAATCTCCCATCCGCGGAACATTCTATCAGTCCAGCGGAAACGGTCATTCTATTTTTGGTGGATAATTCCAAAAGTTGCTGAGATGATGGCCCGGAAGGAACCGGTTCGGATAATGAAACGATTTCCTGTTTTGACAAATTTCTGACATGCCAATACCCGGTGATACACATTTCAGGAAATGCAATCAAATCCACATTCATATTTGCCGCATATTCGACAAACGATGTGATTCTTTCCAGGTTGTAATCCTTATCCCCCGGCTTGTGATTAAATTGAACCGAGGCTACTTTAATTTTACTCATATCCAGAAAATCCTGAATGATCATCTTATCAACTTCGTCATGGTCTTGTGGCCTTGCTCCCACATGGTGAA
>JBDLIX010000269.1:0-4609 GCA_039714655.1 Bacteroidota bacterium | reverse complement strand
TCCGGACTTGGAGGTATGTCGGGTGCACAACCCAAAGCAACGGTCATAGCCGGCGGGATCTGTGTTGTAGCGGAGGTGAATCCCAAAGCCATTGTCACCCGCCATTCTCAGGGGTGGGTGGATGAAGTGTTCAGTGACCTGGCACAACTGGTTGTGCGATTGGAAAGGGCCCGTGGCGAAAAGGAGGCTGTCTCACTGGCCTATGAGGGCAATATTGTGGATCTGTGGGAATACTTTCTTAAGCATGGGGTCCATGTGGATCTGGGATCGGACCAGACCTCTCTTCACAATCCATTTTCAGGAGGATATTACCCGGTAGGCATTGGATTTCATGAAGCCAACCGCATGATGGCCGAAGAGCCTGAGAAATTCAAAGAGGCTGTATACGAGTCGTTGCGAAGGCATGTGAAAGCCATCAACGGTCTCACTGAAGCGGGCATGTATTTCTGGGATTATGGAAATGCATTTCTTTTGGAATCGGGAAGAGCGGGAGCGGATATCTTCCGGGAGAGCAGCGAGGCTGGGGAAACAGGTCAGCGCAGAGCGTACAGGTACCAGTCTTACGTTCAGGACATTATGGGGCCACTCTTTTTTGATTATGGATTCGGCCCCTTTCGCTGGGTGTGTGCCTCATCGGATCCGAAGGACCTGGCTGCCACGGACCGGATCGCCGGCGAGGAGCTGGAGAAACTGGCGCTGGATGCTCCGGATGAGATCAGGGGTCAGCTGGAGGATAACATCCATTGGATCAGGAACGCGGGGAGCCACAACATGGTGGTAGGTTCAAAGGCCAGGATCCTCTATGCCGATAGCGAAGGGAGGATTGCCATTGCCAGGGCATTTAACAAGGCCATCAGGGAGGGAAAGGTCTCAGCTCCCATCGTACTGGGTCGTGACCACCACGATGTATCGGGCACCGACTCACCTTACCGGGAGACTTCCAATATCTATGATGGTTCCAGCTTTACGGCCGATATGGCGGTTCAGAATGTCATTGGAGATGCATTCAGGGGTGCAACCTGGGTCTCCCTGCACAATGGCGGGGGTGTTGGTTGGGGTGAAGTGATCAACGGCGGATTTGGCATGGTGCTGGACGGATCGGCTGAGGCTGAAAGAAGGCTGGAATCCATGCTACACTGGGATGTGAACAATGGAATTGCCCGCAGAAGCTGGGCCAGGAATGATGGGGCCATCAGTGCCATCAGGCGGGAGATGGAACGCTCGCCCCTGTTGAAGGTGACCCTGCCCAATCTGGTGGATGACCAGATACTGGACGACCAAGCGCTGGATGAACATACGCTGGATGAACATACGCTGGATGAACTGGAACCCTGAGCATTAAAACCACTGGGATACAATAAATCCATCAGGCAGTGTTCCTGCCTCGAAGATCAAGGAGTGGATCAACCACCCCTTCGAGCTGGTGGTGACGGGGCTGAAGAGGGTGAATTTTGATCACCAGTTCTTGCTCATCTATTCACTCAAATGGTATGGTTTACAATTGATCGGTCTCCGAGATCGTATAAATTTCTACACAATGATTATAACTATGTTGCAGCAATCATAACAAAATTGAAAGTTTCAGCAGCATAGTTGATATGTACTGCATGAATAATTTTCTCAATTTGGTGTTTGACTGGATGGTAAATGTTTACATTTCAATTAACCAAAAATATAGGAGGAGAGAATCATGAAAAATTTAAAAAAATTATTACAGCTTATTTTATGCATGAGCATCTGCTTTTCATGTACAGAAACTGATGAGTTTATAGATGATCCTAGTGTGCTGAAATCAGCAAAAGAAGCAGGAAAAACAAAGGTTATGCCAAGTACAGCTACGGACGCATCTGTAAAAGCCCAGGAAGATTGGCAAAACATTAACGATGCCCTTCAGAATACCGAGCCGGGAGAGGTGGTGCAGCTTGCAGAAGGCCTTTTTTATTTACATAAAAGTATAATCCGCTGGGATTTTCATGGAACACTGAAAGGTTCAGGGATGGATAAAACAATCATACAGACTGTGCCAGGAGAGCTTTTTAATGTAGAAGAGTGTCCATCTGTGAATTGGTCATTAGAAGAGAATGATGGAGGTTTTATGTTTTGTTTTCCTCATGATTTTACTGACGATGAGCGAACAGTAACGGTATCTGACTTGTCGATTGTTGTGAGTGAGCCAACTACTCCGTACTTACGGTGGAAAAACACAGTTAAAGAGATGGAATTTAATTCGTTGCAGGCAATCATTGTGTTCTATACGAACCTGAATAACGATATGGCAAATCCGATACATCTGAATGTACTTTATAAAAATATTACCATAACAGGCGAAAAAGATGAAAAGTACTTATATAATAGCTTTAGCATTTTCCACGGCTTAGCTGCTTATGGTTTATCAAACGGAACGTTTGAAGCTAAAAATGTACATATTGAAAATGCTTCCGGGTGTATCACTCCCTTTGCTTTCTACGGTGATGATGCAACGGTGACTGTGAAAAATGCAAGTTTAAAATCTTGCAAATGGGGTATCTTTTCCTTACTAAACCATAGCTGGACGATTTTAAATAATGAGATTGAAAACAGTACACTTGGTATTGTAATGCTGAAGCAAAGCGTAGGAGGAGAATTACTGGAAGGACCTGACGGGATTTCATTTGTTAAGGACAATAAGATTCATTTTATGGGTGTACTTGGCTTGGGAGTGCAAAATCTGAAAAACGTACAGGTGAAAGATAATGTTTTTGAGGGAAGTGGTCGTTTCGGTGGCATTGCGGGTTTGAAAGGAGGTAACTGGATTATCACAGACAATGACCTGTGTGGCGTAGCCCCTGTAGCTCCCTTTAATTGCACCATATTTTTAAATAATTTAAAGAATTCTGAAATTAATGACAATGCCAATCAGGTTGTTGGTGGTCCCGGAGCTTCTGATCCAACAATTATTATTGGTGAGGGTAGAGAATGTAATGAGGATTGAAGTATTTAATCTTGAAAAATCACTTCATCCACATTTTCCTTTGAAAAGCAAAGCGGTGGATCCACCATTCTTATGAGCTGGTGGCGGCGGGACTGAAAAGGGCGGACAGGGAGATGCTGGATGACTGTCAGGTTCTCATCTGGTATTTCCTCTTTGCTGCAGCCCGCCATCAGGCCGAAACAGATACAAATCAGAATAATTGTTTTTTGTGTTTTTACGATTTTGCTATTTAGCCGCCCGGGTGTGATATGGGGTAAGCCCGATCTGGTCTATAATTGACAGAAATCGCGGATCACTTCTCAGCAAATCAAAATCAGGATTTAGAGCAATCAGATTAAAATAGTGATAGGCTTTATACCTGGCCTCCAGATTTCTATTTAGCCAATGAATGGATTCCTCTGTATTACCCAGCAGGGCGTTCCACCATGCAATGTAATATGGTTGTCCGTTCAAACCTTGAGAAACTCCGGGTTTATTTGTGTTTAAATCGATCAACCAGGTAAATAGCCCTTCAATCCCAGATTTGTAATAAGAATTCATTACCTCCCCGGCATACTGACTGGTTATGGGATCGGCTCGAACTATCGTCTGAAGTTCTTTCGCTGCTTTTTCACCTTCACCCAGTTTTGCATAGTTCAGAAAGAATAACCAGTTGGTGGTTATAAAATCTGATTTCAGTTCCCGGGCGAGATGGGAGGCATCTACAGCTTTGTCATATTTTTCTTCAAAGTAATATATCCAGGCATCCAGGTTGTGTAAAACCCAGTAGTAGGGTTCAATCTCCAGGGCACGGTCCATGTGAATGCGGGCCTCTGCAATGGGTCCCGTTATCATAAGCAACTGTGCATACCATTGATGTGCAGGGGAGAAATTGGAATTGAACTGAATAGCATTACGCAATTCTTTGCCTCCTTCCTCAAACCTGCGCTCTCCCCAGATATGAAGGGCCCCTTTGACCGCATGGGCTTCTGCACAACCGGGATTGATCTCCAGAGCTTTCATACTTAACTCTCCGGCTTTCTGAAATCCTCCCTCCTGCGGTGGAAGCAAGCCCCAGGCTGTGATATTAAAATAAGCATTAGCTAAACCTGCATATGCTTCTGCAAAGCTATTATCAGCAGCAATGGCCTTATTAAAATATTGTATACTGCCCAACAGTCCCTCTTTGTCAAAATCAGCCCGCTGTTCTGCATTAGCCCTGTTCAGCAAGAACCGTCCTTTCAGGTAATGGTCATAAGCTTCAGGGCTATTGGTTGGAACTTCCTCAATCTGACTTATTTCATCTTCCGTAAGTACAGCATTCAGCTGATGCGCAACCTGAAGAGCGATATCGCCCTGAACACCAATTATATCATTCAATTCCCGGTCGAAATTTTCAGACCACAAATGATTGTCGTTTTGTCCGTCTATTAACTGAACAGTGATCCTTACCCGGTTCTCATATCGCCTTACACTACCTTCCAGCACATAATGGGCATTTACCTGTCGGGCTATGTCCTGTATGGAAAAGTTATGATCCCGGAGATGTTCTGAGGTAGTCCTGGATCTTACCGATAACTCACTGATGTGGAACAGATGGTTGAGAATGTCCTCCATTATTCCGTCAGCAAAGTACTCAGTTTCCTGTTCCGGGCTGAG
>JBDLIX010000268.1:0-4651 GCA_039714655.1 Bacteroidota bacterium | reverse complement strand
ACAGCAATATCGGATGTTCCTCCTGAGAGAATCGCCACTTCATGGTTGTTGGATATATTGGTTGACTGAATATTTCTCAGGAAAAATATCCCTGAAACTTCATCGAAAAATGAATCCTTAAAAACCCTTTTCAATTCATTTGCTTTCTGAGCCTGCAACCTGGTGATTAAAGCGTTTTTATCATTATTTTTATACTGTTCGAGTATGGAGAGTAAATCATCAATGTTTTTTGATTCTCCATAAATTACCTCGGGAAAACCTGTTCTTTTTTCTCGGTTTTTGTCGATATTATGATTGCTCATTTACAATTTCCTTTTCTAACGTTTTCCTCTACTTATGCTAAAGACAATTTAAGGACAAACACTAACGAATCTTGACCCTGTAAAACGCCTCAGCCAGTTCATAAGATTCATCTTCAGCCATGCCTTGGTCACGCTTTCTGATCCACTCGAACCAACTGGGGGAATCATCCTCATTATATTGGCTTCTATGACATTTCAGCGCCTTTATCTTTGCATCAAAAGTGTCCGTGATATCCACACGATAATTTATCTTCTCGGCTCCAAAAAACAGCATCTCCCGAACCCTGTGAGGTTCGAATCCTTGCACGAGCAACTCAGGATAAGAGAGATGGGTCCTGGCAGCCGGAAAAACCGCATCCAGCACCACCTGCCCTGTTATCCTGTGGTCACGGTGGTAGATATAGCGTCGGTATGGATCGGTGGTCACGACAACCTCCGGCTTGTATCTTCTGATCTCCCGTACCAAATTTCGACGAAACTCAGCTGTATCTTCCAGTTCCTGATCAGGGTAATTCAGAAAAATAACATCAGACACACCTAAGGTCTCGGCGGCATTCAGTTGCTCTCGTTTACGGATAGCAGCAAGGTCTTCAGACGTTAAATCACGGTCACGGGTACCTTTGCCGCCATCGGTGCAAACAACATAGACAACTTCTCTTGATTCTCTGATCCAACGTGCGATTGTACCACCTGCACCTATTTCAGCGTCATCAGGATGGGGGGCGATTATTAAGGCAAAAACCGAAGTCATTTTCTGTTATTCCTATTGTATAAGGGATTGTGGATATTTTAGTTTAGTTTTCACTGGAAAGCCTTGAGTGGCAGCAGCCTTAGTGTGGTTAGCTCGAACCAGACGTAAGTATTCCAAATGTAGTGAGTCAACAACCCGTTTCCAGGTATACTGCTTAACCGTATTTCGTATCACACCAGATTGAATATGACATTTTTTTCCAGCTATAAATACCTCCTCAATCTTTTCAGCTAAAGATTCAGGTGATGAGTCAAGGACTGTACGCCCGGCAATTGGGTTTGTCAACAATTGAGAATACGCGCCTACATTGGTTGCTACAACCGGGGTTCCACAAGCCAATGCTTCCAGGCCGGCAAGTCCAAAACTTTCATAGTAAGAGGGAAAAACAAAGACATCGGCTGCGCTGTAATAATGAGGAAGTTCTTGTTGAGACAGGCTGCCGGCAAGAGTGACGCATTCTTCAATGTTCAGGTTTCGCGCCATTTGGGTTAAATGGTCCTGTTCCTGACACGGAGAATCGTCACCTCCAATGATGAGCAGTCGGCAATATATTTTTTGTTTTAATAAAGCGACAGCTTCCAGCAGTCGATCCAGACCTTTCATCGGATCAATTCGCCCAACATAGAGGAGATCCATTTCGTTACCGGGCATTCCCAAATATTTCCTAACTCCCATTTTGTCAACCGGATAAAATGTTTCCAGGTTAACCCCGCATGGGATCACCGATATCTTGGATTGCGGCACATCAAACAACCTGATTATTTCCTGCTTCTCAAATTCAGTGAGCGCAATAACAAGATCACAACTTTTCATCAGCTCTCTTTCACTCATTAAACGAATTTTAGGATCATTGAAATCGGGAGACAACTTTTTCTTCACTTCACCGACAGTATGAAACGTTATAACCAGAGGTTTTAACCAATGATTCTGAGCCCAAAGCCCAGCCAGACCTGACAACCAGTAATGGCTGTGGATCACATCATAGGCCATACCGCTCTGTAGCCTAAATGCTTCCACTCCCTTGATAAAATCATCCAGGTGAGCGTAAAGTGATAACCTGTTCAGAGATCTTTTTCCACCAGCCTCGACCTGTATGAGACGAACATTTTCACTGAGTTCCAATATCTCTTCATCGTACAATCCGTTAAACCGGGTAAAAATATCAACCTGATGTCCTTTCTCACCTAACTCAAAAGCTACTTGGCGGATATAGACACTCATCCCGCCTGTATCAGTAGTTCCAAGACGTCCCAAAGGATGGCTGTGGACACAAAACATAGCGATATGCAGATGGCGTCTATCCTGTAATCGGGTCATCAGATGTTGGCTCCTTTGCACATCTTTATTCGAGCTTTAGATAAACGAACCTCACGACCTCCCAGTCTCCGTTTGTATGGCTCGTCTCCTTTTAAAAAATCATACTTCCTGTGACCGGTTTCGATACTGTTCCTGATGCTGAAAATATTACATAACAACCCAACACTGAACTGTTTGTATTCGGGATCATAGCAGCTGTTATAGAGAAAAATTGTTTTCTGATAGTCAAAACAGAGGGATGCCGCAGCAATTTTGCCTTTTATTTCCAATAAATAGATCTTCAACACACCAATTTTTCCCAAGGTCTTTATGAGTAACCTGAAATAGGACTCCATGCGAATATCCATAAAGTCATTTTTATCGCTCCTGCTTTGTCGAAACATGGTAAAAAAACGATTCATATCAGATCGTGTTATCGGTGTTTTTCCTAAGGTCCGAATATTGACAGGGCCGGATTGTTCAAAATGTCTTAATTTTCTCCTGATTTCATGACGCTCTTTTCCTGACAACAGCTCAAGGTATTCGTCCCAGTTCTTCGGCAGATCCATTTCCATTGAAACCCCGTCCGGCTCCTGGTGGAATAATCCACCCCTGTTTTCAACGACCTTTTTACAGACAGATAACACAGTCGATTCCGGACGTAGACACCGAAGATTAAGAATCTTAACCCCACGCTTTCCCAGATCGTCAAACAATGCTTGATAAAAAAGTTGTTCTTTCCCGTTGGCAATTGAAAAATCCAGGTAATCACAGACACTGCCATGACCAATAAACGAGGCGTCTTGTCCATCAATCACGAGGGGCGCTGCGCCAATCAGTTGATCTCCTTCTTTTATAAAACCAAGATACAACTCACCCGTGGGACGAAATGATTCCCGCCATACCTGCATATACTCAGGCAGAGAAAAGACATGACGCCAGCGGAATAAGCTATTTTGTCCGCTTAATAACGAGCCAAGAGAGTCAAAATTCTTTTGAATTACACTGACTGAGTCCAAATGATTGCTTTCTCATCCTCCATTGTCTGCCTGTTCGTTATTGATCAGGGCGCTCAGTACACGGTTTATCTCCTGTCCCCGGAAGGGAAGCTTTATTGCCACCTTTTTTCTCCCCGTCAATAAGTGCTTCTATATCCTGATAAGCATAGATCGTCGTCGCACCATGTATCGGGAGTCCGCCGGTTGAGGCTGATGGACCATAAATACTGTAAACTGTTCTTCCAAATAATCTCAACAAAATTGCCTGCTCACCTCGATGGTGGGCGGTATGGGTGATTCTTCTCAACATGACCCAGGCTCTTGTCCTGATGGTATCAAAAAAAGACACCTCTTTTTTCCACCAGATCGCATCTTTTTCCTTTAGCGATTTTAACCGTTTTTCAGAATCAAGTGCATATTGTTTTATAAATTCAAGACGGGTTTCCTCTGCGGGCAGCGGGGGTGCGCCAACATCAATGCCAAGCATCTCACAAAACCACTTGTTTTCCCCCATGCATTGGTGGATCATATGCTCCAGGGGATTCCGGTCCCGTTCATTCAATGGTGACGGTCGGATGGTAAGATCATCATCTTCGAACATTCCCCAGACACTTAAAGTTTTAAGTCTTTCTGTTTCATAGGTGTCAACCAGGTGTGCGTTATCCATACTCCCTCCTTTTATTTGTTGTCGAACAGAGAAGTCTGACTGTTCAATGAGTTAAAAAAAATTATAGTTTCAATAGTTCACGGGCAGCGGCCTGAGCTGCTGTAATGGGCCAGATATCTCCGTAATTCTGACTAGCAACAATGGCACCTTCCACCAATACATAAAGTGCTTGTGATATATCCTTGACATTTAGCTCCGCCAATGCACGGTTTGGTGTAACAAGATCCTCAATTATCTTTTTCAGGTAATTCTGGAGATCATTTTTATGCTTGATTACCTCTTCCCTTATCTTTGTATCAATGGCAGGTATTTCTGTTGCAATATTGAGAAAAGCACATCCCCTGAAATTGCTGTTCAACATCCACTGTTTTAGAAAATCAAATACACCGACTAATTTTTCTTCAGGGGTTTTATTTTCTGATACACTTTCTTGAAGCCATCCCATCCACACAATATGGCGTGCTTGTAAATACGCGACACACAAGTTCTCTTTTGACGGGAAATGCGCATAAAAAGATGCTTTTGCGACATTTGCCTCGGCTATAATTTGATTAATGCCTGTGGCAAGGTATCCTTGCTCATAGAAAAGCCGGAGAGCGGTTTTTATAATTCTGTCTTTCGGTGATGTTTCTGTCGA
>JBDLIX010000267.1:0-4694 GCA_039714655.1 Bacteroidota bacterium | reverse complement strand
CGACACAATATTACTAAGGTCCAGTGAAAAAAGGTAAGTGCCATCCTCACTGTATATGGACTCAGAACCATTGGCCTCAAGAATCTCAATCTCCACCTCCTGATCCAGTGAAAAATCGCGCTGATAACCATTGATCAGGAAGTCATTCTGAAAGGGGAAATGGGTCCTTATTTCAATCAGACCAACCAGGCTCCCCTGGTCAAGCTGACTTACCACCGAAACATAATCGGCATTTCTCAGCGAAAGATAGGGTCTGGCGTAACGAGGTCTCCAACGGCTGGGCAGGGGAATGGAATGATCGGACCAATACTTGAGAATCCCTTTTTCATAAAAAAAGATAGAGATCCCATGCCTGTTGGCCAGTTTCTGGTAGCTGGAGGATTTCCTGTCCAGTACCTCCGTCGGTGATCCATCTGCGAATAGAGTTTCCAATTGACTTAACTCATCCTTCAGGAGTCGTTCCTTGTCATGAAGTGTTTTCTCAAATTTCCTCACATCCCGATTGGAATACGCATCACTTCTAAAACGGCCGCCGGTAATGATCCCCACAACCAGAAAAACAAGCGCAGCCATGATAAAGTAGATCCCTCCGGGTCTTCCCTTTAATGGTTTAGTTGGCGTTGTCTCTTCCATACATTCAGATTAGGCGTGATGATAGGGTTCTCCTTTGAGGATTGTGAATGCCCGGTACAATTGTTCCATGAAGATAACTCTTATCAGTTGATGTGAAAAGGTAAGTTTTGACAGAGAGATTTTAGCATCGGCCCTGTTGTATACCTTTTTAGAAAATCCGTAGGGTCCGCCAATGACAAACAGCAGGTGGTTCACCCTCCCTTCTAAAGAATTGAGGTACTCGGCAAAGGAGATTGAATTGTGCTGATCGCCCCTTTCATCAAGAAGAACCATAAAGTCCACCGGTTTGATCCGCTTCAGTATCAGACTACCCTCCTGTTCCTGCACCTCTTTCATGGTCATGTTCCTGGTATTCTTCAGATCGGGAATGGTATCAATTTTAAAGGGTACATACCGCTCCACTCTTTTCTTATACTGGTCGACACCCTCCCGAATAAATGAGTCCCTGCTCTTCCCGTTTTCAATCAGTGTAATACGCATCTGAGATTTATCAACAGGTTTTTTTGTATCTTGCAAACCACTGCTGAGTTGGTCCAATTATTGTAGATATACAAACATAATTGATATTTGGATAAATTGATGTACAGGTTAATAACAATTTTTCTACTGAAAGTGATGATCCTTTTACCAGTTGTGGGACAAACTGTTCCAGCTGAACTGGCAGAGGCCATCGGTAAGGGAGATGCCGCCCGGATGTCGGACTATTTTCACCAGAGCCTGGAGATGAACATCCTGGACGAGGATTATGAGGCCAGTAAGAACCAGGCCACAAGGATCCTGGAGAATTTTTTTAAAAAACATCCTCCAACCGATTTTAAGGTCTCATTTGAAGGCACAAAAGAGCAATCAAAGTATGCCATTGGTTCACTTACCACCAAAGATGGTGCGTTCAGGATCAATATGTTTTTCCTGAATAAGGAGGGCAACCGCCTGATCTACTACCTAAGTATTGAAAAAGAGTCAGTGTATGAACTCATTCCACGACCTTGATTCAGCCATCGATCGCTGGTTCCGGGAAGATATAGGGGACGGCGATCATACTACCTATAGTACGATTCCCTATGATATTACCGGTTCGGCCAAGCTCCTGGTCAAAGAAGCAGGCATCATAGCCGGAGTCATGGTGGCCGAGCGTATTTTCCATCGATTTGACAAAGCGCTTCAACTGAATCTGCTGATGGAGGATGGTGCTCCCATTGAGAGGGGTGATGTGGTCCTTCGTGTTTCGGGGAATGTACATTCTATTTTGCAATGCGAACGCCTTGTACTCAATGTGATGCAGCGCATGAGCGGAATAGCCACCAATACCCGTTCCTATGTAAAACTATTGGAGGGGACCGGAACCCGCATCCTGGATACACGGAAAACCACCCCGGGCATGCGCCTGCTGGAGAAGTTAGCCGTAAAGTTGGGTGGGGGTGTAAACCATCGCTTCGGTTTACATGACATGATCCTTATTAAAGACAATCATGTGGATTTTGCCGGGGGAATAGTAGAGGCCATTGAGGGTACCCGGGCTTACCTGGATGAGAAGAAACTGGACCTGGAGATAGTGGTGGAGACCCGAAACCTGAAAGATATTGAGAAAGTACTGACCGTTGGAGGTGTCCGTAGGATCCTGCTGGACAATTTTTCACTGGAGCAGACCCGTAAGGCTGTGAAGTTGATCGACAAACGGGTGGAGACCGAGTCTTCGGGAGGGATCACCAGGAAATCCATACGCAGTTATGCAGAATGTGGTGTGGACTATATTTCTGTGGGAGCACTTACCCACCAGATCGAAAGCCTGGATCTAAGTCTAAAGGCAGATTTTAATTGATAATATGGCTATTTTTTCACAATTAAGAACCGGTTTTACAGTTAGCTGCATCATCCTGCTGACTACCCTATCCCTGAGTGGACAGATCAAATTTAAAGATGTGACGGAAAGTGCCGGGCTCATTGAACCCCTGAAGGGTATGAAAGGTCACGGGGCTGCATGGGGTGATGTGACCGGGAATGGATACCCGGATCTTTTTCTCGGGACCTTCTCCGATCGGGCTGAGGCTCATTATGCACAACGCGGGCATCCTGCAAAAGCAGAACCGGACAAGCTTTTTTTGAACAGAGGAGACGGTACCTTTGAAGAGGTTATGAACAGTCCCATACGTCAGTACGGAAGAAATTCGGGAGCAGCTTTTGCCGATTTTGATAACGATGGCGATCTTGATCTGGTTGTATCACATAATTCGTATAACAGCAGGGTACAAAAAAGAACAGGAAACCACAAGGCTGGCAACTTTCTGTTTGAGAATGATGGTAAAGGCTCATTTACTGATGTTACAGAAAAATCCGGATTGAATTTTGGCTGGCCTTTTACCGGCCGGAATACATTTGTATTTGATTATGATGGTGATGGATATCTCGATCTGTTCATGCAGGAGGACTGGGTGCTAGACTCTATTTCAGGCGGGAATTCCAGACTAATGAAAAACACCGGTAACCTGGTGTTTAAAGATGTTACTGCGGAAGCAGGATTCCCCCATGGATTCAGAAACGGAATCTATGGTCTCGGTGGCTTTGTGGGTGATATAAACGGGGATCTCTGGCCCGATCTGTTCTTCGCCCACAGCTGCAGGATGTTCATCAATCAAAAAGATGGCACCTTTCAGGAAAAAGAGTACAACATGGTACCACCGCAATATACCTTACCGGGTACGGCTGCATCCGGAAATTGGACCTGTGGCGCAGACCTGGGCGACCTGGACAATGATGGTGATATGGATATGGTCATGGCCCAGCATTTCCCATTGGGTGATACCATTTCACGAAAGCTCTATCTCTTTCTCAACGAAGGAAACGATCCGGAAGGTAATCCCATACTCCGTGAGATCAGTGAAGAGAGTGGTATCCCACCTCCCGCTTACAGAATTCCGCATATTCAGCTTCAGGATATGGATAACGACGGAATGGTGGATATTATGGTCACTGTCTGCGATGAATTCATCTATCGTAATAACGGAGTAAAGGGGGGAATACCCCATTTTGATCAACCTGTGGGCTCAGGATTTAAAGGGGCACAGGGTTATTGGGCCTCCGGTCCCCTCGGAGACTATGACCGGGACGGAAAGCTGGATTTTATCGGACCCGAATGGGTACCGTCCACCGCTTCGCCACTGTTGAGAAACGTAACAGAAGGGGCGAATGAGTATCTCGCGGTGAAGCTGGAACTGGCTGTGGCCTCTAACCGGAATGGAATAGATGCCAGGGTCGAACTCTATGCACCCGGTAAACTGGGAATGGATGAGGCATTGATCGGAACACGTATCATCACCGTGTCGAACGGTTACAGTAGTGGATATGAGGCTATTGCATACTTCGGATTACCTGATCACAAGAAGGTGGACATCCGGGTTAGCATGCCATGTGGTGGTCCTGTGTATACTGCCACTTCTGTGAAGCGCAACCAGCTTTATATCATCAGGGAATAGTTGCTTTACTTTGCTTCTTTCGATTAATTCGAATGCTATCTCAACAATATGAGTTTTTTTGTTTCTGAAAGATCCCCGCTTTGTAACCGATAGAAGTAGACTCCACCTGGAAGTATTGAAGCATCAAACTCAATCTGGTATACTCCGCACGGTTTAACTTCGTTTATCAGGGTTCTGACCTCTTCACCCAGATTATTAAATACTTTCAGAGACACATATGCATTGCGAGGAATTGAAAAGCTAATTGTTGTAGCAGGATTAAATGGATTGGGATAGTTCTGTTCCAATGAGAAAGCAGCAGTCACATTTTCTTTGCCTCTCTCAATGCCGGTTGTTATTTCTGAAAGAGGGCGGCGCCATATTCCAATCCGCGTTCCGGCAAAAATGTCTTTTTCGGTAAATGCCAGGGACAGGGCATATGCATTCGTCTCATTATCAATAGTCAAATCTTCATTGAATGCATTCCAGTTTGAACCATTGTCCACTGAATATAATACTCCACGTGGACCCATCGCTGCAAAAACATTACCTCCATTGATTGCCAATGAAATACCATCCGTACGTGAAATTCCATTATTAACTGCATTCCAG
>JBDLIX010000266.1:0-4708 GCA_039714655.1 Bacteroidota bacterium | reverse complement strand
GTCATGGTTAAACCACGTGGTTCTGTCTGCAACTTAGCCTGTGAGTATTGTTATTTTCTATCCAAAGAACAGCTGTTTCCGGGAAGTTCATTTATCATAACCGAGGAAGTTTTGGACACCTTCACCCGGCAATACATTCAAGCCAATCGCGCTCCCCAAATCAGTTTTAATTGGCAGGGCGGCGAACCAACACTGATGGGGATAGACTTTTACAAAAAAGCAATTGAATATCAAAAGAAATACTCCCAACCAGGGAAGAAGATCGTTAACACGATGCAAACAAATGGCACCTTATTGAATGACAAGTGGTGCGAATTCTTTAAGGATAATGGTTTTTTGGTTGGCATCAGTCTGGATGGTCCCCCGGCCCTCCATAACATCTATCGCAAAGATAAGGGAGGAAAACCAACCGCGGCAAAAGTGTTGAAGGGTATAGATTTGTTAAAGAAGCATCAGGTTGATTTTAATATCTTATGCACGGTCCACGCAGGGAATACCGATCATCCATTGGATGTCTACCATTTCTTTCGGGATGACCTCGAAGCAGACTTCATTCAGTTCATACCGATTGTCGAAAGGGATAATAAATCCGGTTTTCAAACAGGCAACAAGGTCACCGAGCGGTCAGTTACTGGACCCCAATATGGGAATTTCCTGATCGAGATATTTGATGACTGGGTACAAAGAGATGTGGGTAAAGTATTCGTACAAATATTTGATACCGCATTGGGCAAATGGATGGGGGCTCCCAGTGGTTTATGCGTATTTGAAGAAACATGTGGTTTAAGTCTGGCGCTTGAACACAATGGCGACCTGTTTTCTTGTGATCACTATGTGGAACCAAAGCACAGGTTGGGTAATATCATCAAGACAGATATGATTGAGCTGGTTTCATCTCACAAGCAGTATCAATTTGGAATGGATAAACGCAGCACTCTGCCAAAATATTGTAAGGAGTGCGAGGTAAGATTCGCTTGTAACGGCGGGTGCCCAAAAAACCGGACCAAGCACACACCCGATAACGAGTATGGACTGAACTACCTTTGTGAAGGATATAAAGCATTCTTCAAACACATCGACCAGCCATTGCAAATTATGGCAGGGCTCCTGCGAAAAAATCTCCCACCCGCGAATATCATGTCGCAATTTTAATTCTTTCTTTCATTATGAATTAAAGTACCGGAAGAATTAGGCGCAATTCAGATACTTTGTAGACGAGGATAAAACAAGATAACCATCCCCCAGATGAAACAAAAAAGGGCTGTTGAATTCCGACTCCCATTTAGGTGCCCCAGGTGCGAGTTCAACCCGGATGGGGCTCCCCTCCCACCGAGGCAACCCCACTGCATCAGCGGCAGGGCGAATTCACAACCTACGCTTTAGGAGAAACAAAGGAAATTACTGCTAACGCAGATGTTAGTTTCAATTTTTTTCAATTTCCTATTTTAGAATGAAGTAAAAGATTATCGAAGAACTAAAGAAGCTGATTGAAGATATCCTCTTACTTTGTCAATATTTAATAAATCATCTCCATCTGCAGAGGTAATTTGATCTCTTAATCTCCCTTCTGCATCAATACAAAAATCATCCGATTTTAAGAGTTGAAGAATCTCTCTTAATTTTGGAGCAACATTCTCTCCAGAAAATCCTCCTGCAAAACCAATTGTTATATCAGGACATTGTTCGCTTAATTCTGAATAAATCGCAACTGATGATTCCAAATCAAAAGGCATTCCTCTCCCATCAGAGGGGTCAATAAGAACATAGCTAATTGAATCCCCATATTCTTTAACACCCTGTGCAATTTTATTTGGTGTTTTTCCATCCATTGGTATATGTGAGACTTGAAGAACAATTAGCATATCAGGATGTTGCTCTTTTATTCTAGCAACTTGACCAATGTCTGGCCAGGCGATATTCAGCTGTATTGCTCTGCATAAATCCTCCTCATAAATACCATCAAATATTTGAGCAACTTGTTTCGATAAAGTATCAATTTTTGTTGAAACGTAATGAATCGTAGTAAAAACCTGATCATTAGTAGCTCTCAATAAATCAGGAAGAGAATTTGCTGGTGGAAATCTTCTATTTTGAATTGCTTGTCCATTAAGAGTCTCATAGCTTACTAAATAACCAAGCATAGGAATATGAGGACTTTCCATAGAATAACCAGCTTCAGAAAACTCTCTACAAATATCTCTTGTTTCCTGAATACTTACAGGTCCTGTAATTCCAACATATGTTTTTGCTTTCATTTCTACTCCTAAACGAACAAATATAATTACATGATTTTACCATTGGTGATCCGGTGAGAAATACATTGAATTGCAGTAAAACTACAATCCATAAAAATTAAGTACCCCGGGTGCTGAGTCAAACACAACCTACGTTTTAGGAGAGAATAGACAAACTTTCTATAGCGTATCACAGTGACGTGACCCCAAAAAACTGTATCACTCCGAAATAGACATAAATCAATACAATGTCAATAGGAGGCAGTTTTGGCTTTTAGGTAATTTCCTGTTCCAAATGGGGGAAACTACCTTAATGCTGCTTTCTTTAGTTGTGGCTAGCATGGACTACATCAGTGCTGTGATCCGAGAGCGGTATGTATAATTATCAATGCTGATCATCATAAAAATGGGCGTGCAAGTTTTCCTTTGCATATCTATTTTTTTTGGGAAATCATCTCGAAGAAATGATATAATTCGTAACTAGTAACTTACCTCAATTTTCAGTTTGTTAGTCATTTCCTTCCCATGGATTATGATCACAAAAGCCTGAGTTGTTGCCAATAAAAAAAGGAGTTTTTCATGCGGATTCTCTACATTGATATCGATTCTTTACGTCCTGATCATCTGGGTTGCTACGGGTACCACCGGGACACCAGTCCTAATATCGATAAGATTGCCCAGCAGGGAGTACGATTTGATAACGTCTATGTAAGCGACGCCCCCTGCTTACCCTCTCGAACAGCACTTTGGAGTGGTCGTTTTGGAATCCACACAGGCGTCATCAACCATGGCGGTGAAGCCGCAGATCCTGTTAATGAAGGACCAACGCGGTCCTTCGAAGGTTTATTCGCTCACACAAGTTGGATGTCGTCCCTCCAGCAAGCAGGTTTCAAGACGGCCACAGTAAGTTCATTCGGAGAACGACATGGCGGCTGGCATTGGTACGCTGGCTATTCAGAGATATACAACCCCGGTAAACGCGGCAGTGAAACCGCCGATGAGGTCACACCTATTGCCCTGGATTGGTTGGAACGCAATGCCAAAACTGACAACTGGTTCCTTCATGTCAATTTTTGGGACCCCCATACTGCCTACCGGACTCCCGAAGAATACGGGAACCCCTTTGAGAATGACCCCCTTCCTGAATGGATGACAGAAGAATTGCTCCAGGAGCTTTGGGAGGGCTATGGTCCACACAGTCCACAGGAACCTCACGGCTTTCCGAGCGACCCTCTTGCCCAATCCAACTATGAGACGCACCCACGCGTCCCAAAACAGCTGGACTCAATGGAGACATTAAAACAATGGATTGACGGTTACGACACTGGCATTCATTATGCCGATAAACACGTTGGCATCATTTTGAATGCCCTGGAAGAGGCCGGCATCCTTGATGAAACTGTCATCATGATCAGCTCGGATCACAGCGAATCACAGGGCGAACTCAATGTCTGGGGAGATCACCAGACGGCGGATGAAGGCACCAGCCATGTTCCCCTCATCGTCCGCTGGCCAGGGATCACCGATCAATCGCGAGTTGACGAAGCGCTTCACTATCAATTCGATTGGGCAGCTACCCTCATCGAATTGGCAGGTGGGCAGGTGCCTAAAGTCTGGGATGGGGAGCCCTTTACGGAGGCATTCCTGGCAGGTCAAGAGCAGGGTCGCGATTATCTGGTCATCAGCCAGGCAGCCTGGGCATGCCAGCGCGGGGTTCGCTTCGACATGGATGACGAGAAGTATCTTTGCATCTCGACCTATCACGATGGGTTCAAAGAAGTGGACCCGGTCATGCTGTTCAATCTGACTCAGGACCCATACGAGCAGAAGAACTTGTGCGAGGAGCGTCCCGATCTGGTAAACCGCGCTAAGGGCATGTTAGGAGAGTGGCACAACGAAATGATCCTGACCAGCCATCACAACACAGATCCGATGATGACCGTTCTGAGAGAGGGCGGCCCGTTCCACACCCGTGGTGAACTGCCTGCCTACCTGGAACATCTGCGCGCAACTGGTCGTGCCCACCATGCTGAACGATTGGCTTCCCTGCACCCGGATGAGATTTAGGAGCTATCCGTCTAATACCCCCTAATAATTTACGGATAGACTCTTAATCATTTCCTGTGTGGGAAATATCACCCCTTCTGACCATTTATCAGGTCTAAAACTGTCAAATTCAATAGATCGGCAAACGCTACCTGTGTTGGTAAATGGTCGCTATAAGCAACCCTCTCAAACATTAGCGATTGCCTGTTCGTGCAACGCTACCCGCATGTTCACAAATCAGAAGTTGCGTCGACGATGGCCCTGACACGCCGGGCGGATACCTGCTGGATTACATATTCATCAACCTCATCCGTATTGCCCATGTAGACCGCCGGATTACGGTATGCCATCTTGCTTTTCACCGGTTCGTTGCTGGCTGATCCGATGTGGATTTCACGCACGGCCGTTTCGGCGATGACGCGTTGGGC
>JBDLIX010000265.1:0-4839 GCA_039714655.1 Bacteroidota bacterium | reverse complement strand
TTTGATATGGATACCAATTTCCATGGTGGAGAGAGGGCATTTGTGATGACCGGTGAGTATGAAAAGGTAGTACCCATGGACATCTACCCCATGCAGCTGTTAAAATCCATTATGGTAAACGATATTGATAAGATGGAGCAGCTGGGTATTTACGAGTTGGATGAAGAGGACCTGGCCCTTTGCGAGGTTGTCTGTACCTCGAAAACTCCGGTGACCAAGATTCTACGGGATGGATTGAGGTCTTTGAGAAAAGAAATGGAAGAGTAACATTTATACCAACTAAACACACATGAGTTCTTTAAGACGATTTGTAGATAAGATCAAGGTACCCTTCGAGAAGGGGGGGAAGCTACATATATTTCATTCCGGGTTTGAGGCCATAGAGACCTTTCTGTTTGTTCCCAACAGGACGACTACGGGACGTGTGCATATCCGTGATGCGAACGATATGAAGCGAAGCCTGATCATCGTTCTGATTGCCATGGTCCCTGCGCTCCTTTTCGGGATCTGGAATACAGGTTTCCACCACTTCCAGGCCCTTGGTATTGATGCCGGGTTTTGGCAAATGGTCTGGTTCGGCTTCCTGAAGATACTTCCCATTATCATTGTATCCTATGTGGTGGGCCTGGGGATTGAAATTGCCTTTGCTCAGATGCGGAATGAAGAAGTTGCTGAAGGATATTTTGTTTCGGGTATGCTGATTCCCCTGGTGATGCCTGCCGACGTTCCCCTCTGGATGGTGGCTGTTGCCACAGTATTTGCTGTTGTGATCGGCAAGGAGGTGTTTGGAGGAACCGGGATGAACATTCTGAATCCGGCACTGGTAGCCAGGGCATTTTTGTTTTTCGCCTATCCGAGTCAGATGTCGGGCGACAAAGTCTGGATCGCAGGGCTGACGGATGGGACTGGTATAGTTGATGGTTACTCAGGTTCCACAATTCTGGGACAGGCAGCCGGAGACACTTCTACTTTTGTGAATGGATTGGGAGAGGCCTATACGTCGATGGACATGTTTCTGGGAACCATTCCTGGCTCCATAGGGGAGACATCTACCCTGGCAATATTAATTGGAGCGCTGTTCCTGATCTTTACGGGCATTGGCAGTTGGAAGATCATATTTTCCGTTTTCGCCGGTGGAGCTGCAATGGGATTGCTGCTGAATCTGTTTGCTGCAAATGAGTTTATGGCTGTTCCTTTCTGGCAACATTTGCTTCTTGGAGGATTTGCTTTTGGTGCCGTATTCATGGCCACCGATCCGGTAACTGCTACTCAGACCGAGAAAGGAAAGTGGATCTACGGATTCCTTATTGGATTCCTGGCCATCCTGATCAGGGTGCTTAATCCAGCCTACCCGGAAGGGGTAATGATGGCGATCCTGCTAATGAATGTATTTGCACCACTGATCGACCATTATGTGGTTGAAGGCAACATACGCAAGAGATTAAAAAGAGCAAAAGTAACTGCAAATTAATATCATAGAGACAAGATGAGAAGTTTTAGCAATACATACATATTTGTCTTTTCACTGATCATGGTGACCATCGTGGCTGTAATGCTTTCGTTCGTTTCCATGCAGTTGAAGCCACGCCAGCAGATGAATCTGGAGATTGAGAAAAAGCAGGATGTGCTGCGTTCGGTGGGAAAAGCTGAACAGGTGAGTGAAGTTGATGATAAGAACAGCTACATTGAGGAGGAGTTTGAAAAGTACATCACCGAATCCTATGTGATTGATTATAATGGAAATTCTGTAGAAACAGATGCATTTGAGGTGATGCTTGCACTCAATACTGAGATTCGAAAACCCCGGGAGGAGAGGAATTATCCCGTATTTATCTATGTGAATGGTGCAGGAGAGAAAAAATATGTGGTACCTGTTCGGGGCAAAGGACTCTGGGGTCCCATCTGGGGTTATATAGCCCTTAATGATGATCTGAATACCATTTACGGAGCAGTCTTTGATCACAAAGGTGAAACTCCGGGTCTGGGTTCTGAGATCAATACCGGGTGGTTCCAGGAACCATTTATCGGTAAAACCCTATTTGAAGAGAACGGAGAATTTGTATCCATCGAAGTGGTGAAGGGTGGAGCCGATCCTTCCGATCCACATGGGGTAGACGGCATCTCAGGAGGAACCATTACCTCCAAGGCTCTGGAAGCGATGGTGAAGGACTGCCTCACCGGTTACGTAAAACATTTTCAACAGTTAGCAACAAATTAGTTTTATCATGATAAGTGAAAAGGAACCTATGTTTTCTGCAAAAAACCTCAAACTTCTGAGTGAGCCGCTGGGGAGCAGCAATCCAATCACCGTGCAGGTCCTGGGGATATGTTCTGCGCTGGCTGTAACAGTAAAGTTAAAGCCGTCCATCGTACTGGCATTGTCTGTGGTAGCGGTCATGGCAGTCTCAAATGTGGTTATCTCCCTTTTAAGGAAAATGGTACCGCCCAGAATTCGAATTATCGTTCAACTGGTAGTGATTGCCACCATGGTGATCCTGGTGGACCAGGTGTTGAAGGCATATGCCTATGACGTGAGCAAGCAACTGTCGGTCTTTGTGGGGCTGATCATTACCAACTGTATTATCATGGGTCGCCTGGAAGCATTTGCATTGGGCAACAAGCCCTGGGCTTCCTTCCTGGATGGTCTTGGAAATGCAGCCGGTTATGGAGTGATCCTGATCATTGTAGCATTCTTCAGGGAGTTGCTTGGTTCGGGAACACTACTGGATTACCAGGTGATCCCCCAGGCTTTTTACGACGCAGGGTATGTGAATAACGGGATGATGATCCTTCCTCCTATGGCCCTGGTCGTAGTGGGGGTCATTATCTGGATACAGCGTTCGCGCAGAAAAGATCTTATTGAAAACAACTAGAAATTAATTACCTCCATGGAAAATCTGGTTAACATATTTGTCAAGTCCATTTTTATAGATAACATGATCTTTGCCTATTTCCTGGGCATGTGTTCATACCTGGCTGTTTCAAAAACAGTTAAGACCTCCACAGGTCTGGGGATTGCAGTGATCTTTGTACTTGGATTTACGCTACCCATTAACTTTTTATTAGAGAAATTCATCCTCAAAGCAGGAGCTCTTACATGGATCAGTCCAACTCTTGGCGATGTGGACCTGAGCTTTCTCACCTTTATCATGTTTATTGCCGTGATCGCATCCATGGTCCAGCTGGTAGAGATGGTGATCGAAAAGTTTACTCCGACCCTCTATACTTCGCTGGGAATCTTTCTTCCGCTGATTGCAGTGAACTGTGCCATTCTGGGTGGTTCTCTCTTTATGCAGGAACGGGAATATGCAAACATTGCCGAAGCCACTGTATTCGGATTGGGTTCCGGTGTGGGTTGGTTCCTGGCCATTGTCGGTATTGCCGCCATTCGCGAAAAGATCAGGTACTCCAATGTGCCGGCTCCATTGCGCGGACTGGGGATCACCTTTATCATTACCGGTTTGATGGGTATTGCATTCATGAGTTTTATGGGTATCAAATTGTAATTAAAAGAAGTTAACAATGATATTTCTCACTTCCACAGTCACCATTATCCTCATCAGTGTTGCGGTCTTCCTCTTTGTGATTCTGCTGCTGGTGGTCATGTTGCTTTATGCAAGGTATAAACTGACACCCCAGGGTGATGTTCAGCTGAAAGTTAATGACAAGGAGTTCACGGTTTCACCGGGAAGCACAGTATTGAATACCCTGTCGGCCAATGATATTTTCCTGCCTTCCGCATGTGGAGGCGGTGGAACCTGTGGCATGTGCAAGTGCCAGGTCACCGAGGGAGGAGGCAGCATCCTGCCCACTGAGACCGGTTTCTTTACCCGGAAGGAGCAACAGCAGCAGTGGAGGCTTGGCTGCCAGGTGAAACTCAGGGAAGACATGACCATCCAAATCCCTGAGGAGGTGATGGGAATCAAGAAATGGGAGTGCGAAGTAGTTTCCAACCACAATGTGGCCACTTTTATCAAGGAGTTTGTTGTACGTCTTCCTGAAGGCGAAAAGCTTAACTTCAAGTCAGGCGGATACATCCAGATCGATGTCCCCAAGCTGGAGGTGGATTTCGGTAAGGATATAGATGTGGAAGAGGAGTACCGCGATGATTGGGACAAGTTCAAGATGTGGGATTTGAAAATGAAGAATAGTGAGGAGACCTACAGGGCCTACTCCATGGCCAATCATCCCGCAGAAGGTAACATCGTGATGCTGAATATCCGGATTGCAACACCCCCCTGGGATGTGAGCCACGGTCGCTTTAAGGCTGTCAATCCCGGGATCTGTTCATCCTATATTTTCTCCCGCAAGCCGGGTGACAAAGTAATAGTTTCGGGACCTTACGGTGAATTCTTTATTAAAGAGACCAAAAAAGAGATGATCTATGTGGGAGGTGGAGCCGGTATGGCCCCCATGCGTTCCCATATTTTCCACCTGTTTCATACCCTGAAAACTGAAAGGAAAGTAACTTATTGGTATGGTGCGCGTTCCAGCAGAGAGGTCTTCTACGAGGATCATTTCAGAGCCATTGAAAAGGAGTTTCCCAACTTCACCTTTAACATAGCGTTGTCGGAACCCCAGGAGGAGGATAAGTGGGAGGGATACACCGGATTTATCCACCAGGTGCTCTATGACAACTACCTGAGGTACCATGAGGAGCCGGAGGAGATTGAGTACTACATGTGCGGACCGCCCATGATGAATAGTGCGGTATCGAAATTGCTCTATGATTTGGGTGTTCCGGATGAGATGGTGGATTTTGACGACTTTGGATAACAATCACCCTGTATCCATTATGGTTGTTATATTAGCTACCTATATTTATTTGCGCAGCAAAGA
>JBDLIX010000264.1:0-4863 GCA_039714655.1 Bacteroidota bacterium | reverse complement strand
ATGAAAAACAGAAGAGATTTTATTAAGACATCAGCCGTTCTGGGAGTTTTCGGCATGTTGCATCAATGGGCCTCGGCAATTCCATCAAAGGATAATCATGGAAACATTCTGCCTTTGCGCCGTCTTACCAGGAACGGTGAGAAGGTCACTGCATTTTGTCTTGGTGGCTGGCACCTGGGAAATACTGATAATCCTGCAGTTGCTGAAAAAATGGTTGAGATGTCAATGAATATGGGTGTCAGGTTTTTCGATACGGCAAGGGGTTACCAGAGAGGTGGATCGGAAGAGGTAATGGGGCGTTTTTTAGTACCAAAGTACCGGGACCAAATATTCCTGATGACCAAGACCCATGCAAAGAGCGGTGATGAAGCAAAAAAGCACCTTGCGCTTTCACTTAAGGCCCTGAAAACGGATCAGCTTGACCTATGGCAGATACATGTTATGACAACCCCGGAAGATGTCGATCAGCGAATCGAAAACGGGGTACTGGATGTGTTCCTGGAGGCAAAGGAAAAAGGATTGACTCGCTACATAGGTTTCACAGGTCATACTAGTCCGGTTACCCACCTGCATTTTCTGAAACGACTGGAAGAACTTGGAGTGGTACTTGATACTTGTCAGCTACCATTGAATGTACTTGACCCCGGCTTTGAATCCTTCCAGAAAAAAGTACTGCCGGTGCTTCTGGAGAAAGAATATGGTGTCATTGCCATGAAAACCATGAGCGGTGGCAGTATGATGGGCAGGCGCATCGATACCACACCCGAATGGATCAAAACGGAAATGATTCCCGATATGGTCAGGGAGAGTGGGATCTCTCTTCCAGAACTGCATCAATACGTATATGCATTACCTGTTTCATCCCTTGTAAGTGGGTGCAATACCCTGGAGCAGCTGGAACATAATATTGGTGTACTTCAAAATCTTAAGAGACTCAGCGAGTCTGACATGCAAAGGCTGGAGAAGCTCGTTGAACCGTTTGCCGGTCTAATCGTTGAGAACTACAAGCGGGTGTTGAGCTGAATCTTGGATACGATTTGACAATATTTTTTTTCGAGTTACTGATTAAGGTTCATTTTCTTCAATAGTTCCATATACCTTGGGTTATCTTTCAGAGGATCATAATAACTGTTGGTGGCGAGGTAGGCCATTTCCATATCGCGTTTTTCAACCTCCTTCTCTAAGACATCCATGGCTTTATCGGTTTCTCCCAATTTTAAATATCTTTCAAATTTGACTGCCGCACTCATTCGGGCACCTTCATTCCCGTAGGTTGCATGCATCTTAAACATCTCTTCGAAACCGGCAATATGGCCCTTTTCCTGAAAGGCATTCAATACAGCAATCCTGCACTCCTCCCTCCAGTTCCCTTCCACTTTAGCTCCCCATAATTCAAACCATTGTTCATAGTCTCCATGTAAATAGGCATAGTTCATCTGGGTACTTTTCAGATTACCATAAGAAAAGCCATCATTTGGATCAATGGCCAGTGCCTTTTCAAAATACTGCATGGCAGATTCATACTCACCCTCGATGTCCATTATTACTCCATATAGTCCCAAAACCAGGGGTTTCATGGGGTCCAGTTCCAAGCCCAGGGTTGCCTGTTGAGCCGCTTCCTTAGACCTTCGCATGCATATCAAATAATGAGCATAGTGCAGGCGGCAAAGGGCGTTGTTGGGATTCAACTCCAGGGACCTTAAAAAGGCTTTTTCTCCCTGCTCCCAGTCAAATTCCTGCCAGACGGCATTAATGGCTTTCACATAATGAGCCTGGGCCGAATTGGGATCCAGTTCCAGGGCTTTGTTGAGGAATTTATAGGTGTTTGGAACCGTTACAGATTTGGGCATAAATTCAAACAGGCCAAACAGGCCCCAGGCATTGGCCAGTCCTGCATATGGATCTGCCCATTCGGGGTCCAGATCAATGGCCAACTGGAAGTATTCCAGGGCCTTTTGCGCGGACTCCGGGTCTAACTTCTCCCAGAAAAACATCCCCATCAGGTAGGCATCGTAGGCATCGGGATCAACGGTCCGGGATTCAGCCAGCATACTTTCTTCCTCGGGAGTTAAGACAATATTAATCTCTTCAGAGATTACCTTGGACAGATCATTGTAGAAGTTTAAAACCTGACTTTTGGCTATCCGAAAGTCCTGCACCCAGAGTTGTTGCTCCACGCCGGCTGCATAGATTAGCCGGGTCTGGATACAAATGGAATCGTCTCCCAGACAGGATACTGAGGCTTCAACAGCCGCATCCACCTTCAGTTCGGAGGCAATTTGCTTAACCGATTTATTCGTATCCTTAAAGGAATTGGAAGTAGTGTTGCACATGACCCTCAGGGCTCCCATCCGTCCCATATCTGTAATCAGAGAGGATTGCATTCCGGATACAAAATATTCCAGTTCATCGTTCCCGGTGAAATTATCAAAGGGAAGGATCACCAGCGATTGAATGGATTCGGCCATCTTTTTCTGATTATCCTTGAATTTCAGCAACCGAAGCTGGGTTGGATTCAGTTGATCCGGGTTTACCAGGGTAAAAGAGATAACTGCCAGGGCCAGAATGCCATTTATGGCCTGCAGAATAATGGCCTTTCGGGTAATTTTCTGCTGATACCAGCTGTAAATCAGCAGGGCTGGCAATCCAAATATCACTAGTATGATGAGTACATCCACTATGGTACTATTCCAATCGTACTTGTCAATGAGGAAGTTAATGGCTTCAATAAAAACCCAGGCACCACCCAGGTAAACAAGCAGTGTCTTGATGATGTTTCTTTTTTCTGATCGTTCACCTTGTTCCATAATAGATACGTCTTATATTTCAGAAGAAGTTATTTTTAATACTGAATAAGTATAGATGGATATATAAATATATACCATCTGATTATCAATAAAAAATTGCATCAAATTTAAGCAAGCAGATTTTTGTTTCAAAGTAATAGCGGAGGCAGCAGGAACGTGTAAAGAGTGTTGACGATGTTACAACTTCAGATTGTATAAGATTATAATTCTTTGTAATTTCCTTTCACATTCTCTTGAAGGAAATATTTTTTTTGGGTGTGACGTGGCGAAGCTGTATGATGTCAAGTTAATGTTTAATTTGCTATCAAATTAAATAGACTTTCCATATCTTTTCAATAATAAGAATCGATATGTCTATTCTTAAATGTCACTATTTTCATTCAAATCAGAGCACTATACCGCAAAAGGCAGTAGATATGTTAGCTGTCTAAAATAATCCGTAAAGTAATGACCAAGTCAATTAATTTCTGTGTGATTTACACATTTAAAGTACGACCTGGAATGGAAGATTCCTTTATGGAAGGTTGGAGCTGTTTGACGGAAGCGATACGAGAAACCCGAGGTGGGCTAGGTTCTCGATTACATAAATCAGATAATGGATGGTGGGTAGCTTATGCACAGTGGCCAGATCGGCAAACTTGGGAATCCTCTCAAACTGCTGACGAGTCACCCGATCTTGAAGCAAGTAATCTCATGACAGAAGCAATAGAGGACCGAGTACCTCCAATTCTGCTAGAGCCAATAATCGATTTATTTGATAGAAGTACTGATGAATGAGCCAGCTAACAAATCACTAAAGCCGACCGATGACGCGCGTCACGCCCATTGCGAAAAGGCAAAGTCCGCGACACGCTACGGCGGCTTAGTTCCACCGTTATGCGAATCTTTGGAAATAGAATTGTCATGGGTACAAGATTGAGATTAGTATTCTTTCATCTGATTATATCTGTGAGTTTCTCATCATATGCCCAAAATATTGAGTGTTTCGGTGGTGCAAATTATAATATCTTTCGTGATTCATGGAATGCAGATGGCCATATTTATTCCGAATATGAACCAGCTTTTGGCCACCAGTTTGGAATCGGAATAAACGATCTTCGAATTGATTGGATAACATTTAGATTTACATTAAGTTATGATAAATATGGAGGTAGTTTACAATCGACCTACGGTGGATTAGGAGGTGGAAAATCAACAACCGCAGAGATAAATAAATCAATTGTTTCGGTTGGTATCTACCCAGTAGTTTTAAAAGTCTTTGAAAAGATTATTATAAACGCAGGATTTGAGTTAAGCAGACTCATTCATGAATCATTTTCGGGGAAAACTGGAGGGTGGAACTATGGAAGTAATGAGAATTGGAATTATGATTTGAGCGAAAAATA
Organism: Bacteroidota bacterium; assembly: GCA_039714655.1. Classification (GTDB taxonomy): domain Bacteria; phylum Bacteroidota; class Bacteroidia; order Bacteroidales. The sequence continues at coordinate 671 of JBDLIX010000264.1, read as the reverse complement.
TTCACATTTCAGCTCAAAAAGCTATGCTGGAGTTCGTTTTAGAATTGCTTATGAATTAAGTCTAGGTGGTAAATATTACTTTGTACCACAGTACTCAAACTATTTTAGTATTGGGAGCGAGTTTGCTGAATTTCCTGAATCAACAAGATCATTTCGACAATATTTAGCAATCGGAATTCAATGCAGCTTTTAATAATACGCATAACTCACTAAAGCCGACCGCTTAATACGTGTCACGTCCTTTGCAGAAAAGGCAAAGCCCGCGCCACGCTACGGCCGTTTAGTTCCGCCGTTCCATATACATTTTATGCTGCAGTAGTCTGGAGGTATAAATACAGAAGTTGCGTGAAAGCATCATAGCTATAGAATGTAATACAACATGGATCAACAGGAACTTATTACATGGAGAAAACTGGTGAATTCACTTAGGAAGATCTTATGGCAGATATAAACACAAAGAAACAGCAGCTTGGAATATCACATTCCTTACTTAGGCTATTTCAAATCATCCTTTATATACCGATACAAATAATCTTCATTCCTTTTGCTATTATTGGACTAATAGATGGAATTTACAAGGGAATAATAAAAAGCAAGAAAATGGGTGTCTCCTTCTCGGCAGCTCAAGCGTTCCAATATAGGTGGTTCATGCATTATTTTAATATCAGACC
>JBDLIX010000263.1:0-4967 GCA_039714655.1 Bacteroidota bacterium | reverse complement strand
AACATCAGTGTTAAATGCGATATAGATCAATGTACTTATTCCAATGGCATAAGCTATTCGAACGCCCAGCAACAAAAGGACTAACATTGATATGATCAGTAAAGCCATCGCTAATTTATCTTTTGCTTCAGTTCAGACACCTCGACCCTCAATCTATTGACACTGTGCCATACTCCCAGAAGTGAAGTGACGGGCAACGCACCATACAACATAATATTCACAGGTAAACCCAATGCACTGCTTTGCATACCCCTTGAATGATACACCCAAAATGAACCGATAACTACCATAGCCATAAAGAATGCAGTGATTAACACCTGATTGAGTATCCGGGTATATTTCAGGTATTTGACCGGTAGCAGTTCGATGAAGAATTCCACTGCAATATGGCTTTTGTTTTTGACTGCCAGAGCTCCTCCCAAAAACGTTAACCAGACAAACAGGAACCGGATCAATTCTTCACTCCACGCAAGAGAATTATTGAAGATATAGCGGAACACTACCTGGGCCAGCATAACACATACGATCACACCAAAAATCAGTGCTATGGCTTTATCACCCGGGGTTAAGGGTTGTTGTTCATTCTTCATTCCGAGGCCCTCCTTCGACAACTGGATCCGGAGCATAATAGATCCCTTTTTGTGCCCAGCGTTTTTGTAAATCTGGTAATGCTGATTTAAAACGATCGAAGTTTTTATTCTTCTTCTCTGTCCAGCCAACCTCCGCATAAGCAGCTATCCTTGGAAATACCTGGAAATGCATGTGTCCGTTGGTTGGGATCCATTCGCCCCACATCTGACAACCGGCACCTATTATTTTGTCATGATACTCCGGGTCAAGTCCCACCGGAATGGGATCGAAAGCGTAAGCTTTGGATAACGGGATACTTTGATAGCTATAGTCCAGGTAGGTATTGCTGTGTAAGGAGTTCACAATTTCAAAACCATTGCTGGCTGCTTCAGTAGCCAGATTTACATCTCCTTTCCAGAAGTGTATAACGGTCTCTTTGGCGAGTTGCTGTTCGGATTTGGTATCTGTTTCATCCTGGTATTCATGCAGATTATGTCCCAATATCTCATTCCAGCCCATCATTCTTCTCCCTTTGCTTTGTAAATATTGAGAAATGTGATTGGTAAAAAACACCTGCAATTCGGCAGGGGAAGAGAGTCCCTTTTCCTTCATATAGTCTTGAACAGATGCTGATGCTTTCCAGTGATCGTATTTAACTTCATCTCCCCCTATATGGATCACTTGGGAAGGAAATAATTCCATCACTTCATCAAGTACATCGGTAAGGAACCGGTACACTCTCGGATCACTTACATCATAAACATCTTTTCCCACACCAAACCTGATGGGCACCTCGATCTCCTTTTTGACTGTTCCCAACCAGGGGTAGGAGGCAATGGCTGCACTTGAGTGTCCGGGCATCTCTATTTCAGGAACAATCGTTATATATCTTTCTTTTGCATAATTCACAATCTCTTTAATCTCCTCCCGGGTATAAAAACCCTCATGTGGTTCTGCCGATTGAACCGGGCTGTTCCACCCTCCAACCTGGGTGCTTTTTCTTTTGGAACCAATTTGAGTGAGAAGTGGATATTTTTTGATCTCAATTCTCCATCCCTGATCATCTACCAGGTGCCAGTGAAACACATTCATTTTTAACAAGGCCATCTCATCCAGAAGCATCTTTACCTGTTCCATTCCCTTAAAATGGCGGGCTTCATCCAACATAAATGCCCTCCACGAAAACCTGGGGGCATCCTTAATGGTTACTGCCGGGATTTCAACAGATTCAACACCTGCAGGGGAAACGTCAGGTACTGGAATCAATTGTATTAAACTCTGCACGCCATAAAACCAAGCTCTATTGTTCGATGCAATAATCTGTATCTCTTCCCCCGAAACAATCAACCAGTATACTTCCTCGGCAAGGTTTTCGTTAAGTTTGAATTGAATAGTCCCCGTCTCTGGTTTCCCGGATTCAGTTATCTCAATATGATACCCCAGTGCTTTTTCAATATGGTTCTGCAGCAAACCTGCTATATCACGGTTTTCTGTAGAACATATTATGCTGGTTTGCTGGTCAATGGTGAAGTCCCCATTGCCCGTTTTTACTTCGTTCGGGTAAGGGATGATATTGATGTTTTGTGCCTGAAGGGCTGAGTAGGTGAGCAAGTAAACAGCTCCCAGTAAAAGTAAGTTTCTGATTTTTTTCATATCATTTGATGTATAAAACTACAATATCTTTCCCATAAATATTCCGCCTTTTCCGGGGTGTCGACAACGGTTATCACCGCAAGACCTTCCACAGGAAGTTTCGAAAAGATCCATTTCAGATCCGTTTCGGGAATATCTCCCCAGATAATCATCGGCTTTTTTGAAAGTATCTCCATATGGGTACTGAATAGTTGTTCAGCAGACGGTCCTCCGGCATCGATATGGATCTCCAAAGCATCAAATCCCATGTTCACATAGTGTTTATATGGAATATAACCCTCAGAGTGCTGGTGCATGATGCAATGATCGAAAGCAGCAATGATCTGCTCATCACAAGGTTTAATGAATTGCTCATATAATTCGGGTGACAGCAGTGCTGCCGCATCTTCCTGATGCCAAATGGTTCCCTCCGGTACCCAGGCATTATAATAAAAGGATCCCATTCCGCCATGATATGAAGGAATGGTCTCCATCTGCAATTTCCCGAATTTAATCCATGCATCAGTCAATTTTTCGGCAGTTTCAGCAACCTCGTCAGGTTTTTCCATCATCGCAAAAATCAGCTCCGTATCTCCATAAAACAGTGCCAGCAGATCCGCTATTCCGCGCATACGTGTAGAGCCGATGGGCCATCTGCCATTACTTTTCTTAGTTGCTCTTGCGATAAATTCTCCGGCTTTTATCACCCATGGATTATCCTCCCTGTAGATCGGGACCGACTCTGGCCCATCAAAAAATGCTGGTTTTTCTGCATGAATGGATCCTGATCCATAATCATTCAACTGAATATCACATCCCAGTATGGCTTCAAGCCAGGGAATACCCCAGAAAGCACTTGCGCTCCAAATGAAATCGCCTCCGCATTTTTCATGGATATCAAATAATCCATCGAAATCATCCAGAAAGGGTTCTACCGGAAAATGATCAGGGATCAATGGTCTCTTTTCAGGAATTGCTTTTGCTGCACGATACCGGTGCACCGGAAATTCACTGCCATGAAAAAAGCCAAATAGCGGCCGTTGGTTTGTTTTTTTGTAAAACTGTTTAAACAATTCTACACGCTCATCAATGCTTTTATATCTCACAGTTGTAATCTTTTACTGTTTTATAAACCTCCTCAATATTCACAGGAGGTGTTCCCGGCATAAAATTATTGGATGGCGCTACTATCAGATTGCCACCGGTGTTCAGTTTTTGCATGATCTCCCGGCAATGCTCGCGAACATCAGCCTGCGTTCCAAAAGGCAGCATGTTCTGCGTGTCAATGGCTCCGTGAAATACGATGCTGCTGCCATATTTTGCGGAGAGAACCTCCGGATCCATTCCATCCGCTGTAATTTGAACCGGATCGATTATATCAACCCCGAGACTGATAAAGTGTGGCAATAGAGATTCAATGGCACCACAGGAGTGTACCATCACCTTAAATCCATAATTATGAGCTAAATCAACCAGCTTTTTATAGTTATGATAATAGAGATCCTTCCAGTCCTCCTCGCTCATGAGCAGCCCGGTTTGTGTGCCAAAATCATTTCCCATAAAGAAAATATCCATTTTCCCCTTCACCACTTCAAAATAGCGGCGGTTGGCTTCCAAATAAAATCCGGTCATCCTGTCGATCAGTGTTTTAACAAGGGGCCTGTTCATGGCAATATTCAACAAGAAATTCTCATACCCCATCATGCGGTTGCTGTCACCATGGATCCCTGACCATAACCCGCCTATGATTATTTTATCAGTCCACTTAGCACACTCCTCTGATAATACAGAGAAATCAAACCATTCCGCTTTTGGCCATGGATAATCAAGAATATCCTTTTCTGTGATTCCTTCCTTTGCAAAAGGACCTTCAATGGCTTCATCCACCCCAAACTTATCATCCCCAACTTTTCGGTTCCAGCGAATTCCAAACGGACAGGTCCTGAATGATTCATCCAGCAGGAGCGGGGGACCCTTATAGAAAGGCAAACAGCACTCATTCTGGCTGATATCCCGGCAAGAGAGATAATAGAAATCCACTCCCAATTTGTCAAGCATTGCTCTTTCTGTACTGGTTTCCAGGTATTCCATCGTTTCATCCCTCACCTGTCGGGCAGCCACATAATCGGTTAAAAGCATACTCCTCTTCGCAAAATCAAATAATGAATTTAGTTTATCCTCTTTTTTCATCGCAGGTAAATCCTTCACCATTAAGTCTGTTTACAAATTATTCGACTGGAAATTCCTATGGTTCCCGATAAGCTCAGTGTTCATCAGGGGCCTGTTATAGATACTTACATTCGTTAGTTTTCCTGGCTGGCCCAATGATTCACTCATCAATTCTCCGGTTCTTATCTGATTAAAATCAAAATCTTCAATTTTTGCCTGAAAATGGGTCCATCCGTACTGACGGAAATCACTTCCGTTACTGACTACCCCATCAACGACAAACTGGATGATACCGGGACCGTTGTCAACTGTTACAGCAACGCAATGTTCCCCATAAGCCTTAATCAGTCCCGGGTCGGAATTCCATCTGGCAGTCTGCTCCCCATCGTTCAAAACAATCTCTATGGAACCATATTCCCCGGTATGCAATTCAACCGTTTTCCCATTTTCACCTGTTGAGGATAGAACCAGCTGGCCGGGAGAGAGATCCCCCATTATGATCCTGAAGTCGATGGTGAACCCATCCTGAAACAAATTCTGACTGTTTTGGGGCATCTTTAACAGTGTATCGGGCTTCAGGACACGCTCTTTCCATT
>JBDLIX010000262.1:0-5037 GCA_039714655.1 Bacteroidota bacterium | reverse complement strand
CCACTCTCGTTTCAACAGGTCGGATAAAATAAGCAAAGGCGGCCTGGGGATCAGGCAATGAGTTTACCTGAGGAGCAACTTCCAACGCGGCCATGTATTTATTGAATTTGGCCTTCAGGCCCGGATTGTTTTCTGCAGCAATGACCAGGTATTGCTCCAATTCCTCTTGTGCCGAGATTATTAATGGCATCAGAAACAGAAAGAATCCTATGATGTATTTGTATTTTTTCATGATCTTATTCGTCTGTGGTTTTTAATTGCCTTTTGATCCGGCCTTCCTGCCACATGCTGTACAATACCGGTACAACGAACATGGTTAGCACTTCGATAGTCATGCCCCCAAACAGGGGAATGGCCATCGGAACCATAATGTCGGATCCTTTTCCTGTAGAGGTCAGGACAGGAAGTAAAGCGATAATTGTTGTGGCTGTGGTCATCATAGCAGGTCGAACCCTTTTTGATCCAGCTTCCAGAATCACGCCCCGGAGGGCATCCACGGTGTTGGGTTTCTTTCTTTCCATTAATTGTTTGATGTAAGTGCTGATAAGCACTCCATCGTCAGTAGCCACACCAAACAGGGCAATGAACCCAACCCAAACAGCCACACTCATATTGATCGTATGTACCTGGAACAGATCCCTGAGTCCAATACCGGCCATATTCCCATCCAGAAACCAGGATTGACTGTAGAGCCAGAGCATTGTAAATCCTCCTGATATGGCGACAATGATACCTGAGAATATCAAAGAAGTTGAGGTTACAGACCGGAACTGGAAATACAGAATCAGGAAAATAATGATCAGAGAGATTGGAACTACAATGGATAATCGTTTAGTTGCCCGAATCTGATTTTCATAATTGCCTGTAAAGACATAACTCACACCCCCTGGCAATTGAAACTCTCCTGATTCGAGAAGATCCTCTAAATATGCCTGTGCATTTTCAACAACTTCGACTTCTGCATAGCCAGCTTTCTTGTCGAAGATCACATAGGCTACCAGAAAGGTATTTTCACTTTTGATCATCTGGGGACCACGCACATAATTCATGGAAACAAGTTCCCCAAGCGGGATCTGGGCGCCGGCCGAAGTAGGAACCAGGAGTTTCATCAGATCTTCAGGATTATCCCTGAATTCCCTGGCATAGCGCATTCGAACAGGAAACCTTTCCCTGCCCTCCACTGTGGTGGTTAGCTTCATGCCTCCCACAGCGCCACTCAATACGTTCTGCAGATGATGAACACTAAGCCCATGTCTTGCTATAGCATCCCGGTTTATCTCCATTTCGAGGTAGGGTTTACCCACCACGCGATCTGCAAATACGGACATGGGGGAAACACCCTCTACCTGCTTTAGATGTTTCTCCATTTCGAGCCCCACTTCTTCAATTGTTTCCAGGTCAGGCCCGTAAACCTTGATACCCATAGGAGCCCGCATTCCGGTCTGCAGCATTACCAGCCTGGTGGCAATGGGCTGAAGTTTTGGGGCGGAAGTCAATCCTGGTACTGTGGCCTGCCTAATTATCTCGTCCCAGATATCATCGGGAGAACTTATCTCTTCCCTCCATTGTCGAAAGTACTTCCCCTTATTATCCCGGATTAACTGATCCTGGCCAAGAATCCGGAACTCCTCCTTTTCGGGATTGTAGGTGGATCCGTCCTGAAGCACAAAAGCATCATCTTTATTTACCTTAAAGCGCATGCGATGACCTTTCTCATTCAGGATGTATTCTGAACGGTAGTTAATTACGTTTTCATACATAGATGTAGGTGCGGGATCCAATGCCGAATTTACCCGTCCCCATTTCCCAACCACATTCTCTACCTCCGGAATTGAATTTACCCTTTTGTCAAGGATTCTTATGACTTCCAGGTTCTCCTGTATTCCCGAATGGGGCATTGTAGTAGGCATCAACAGGAACGATCCTTCATCCAGCGAGGGCATAAACTCTTTCCCCATTCCGGGAAGGCTGGAATCTAACTTTTGATATACTCCTGTTTGCTTGATAAACCGGGGCATAAAACCGAAAACGCTACCAAATCCCTGCCAGGCTGTAATGCCGAACATTACGATCAGGATTGGAGCCAGAAGGAACTTACCTTTATTATTCAATGCCCACTTCAGTATGCGGGGATAGAGGAAGATTACGGTGGAGAGAGCTCCCAGTATAACCGCTACGATGGCTATAACAAAAAGGAAGTTTACAAAAAAGGAATTTTGGGCACCCAGGGGCATCCATGCTTTTGTAAGAAAGAAAACTATGGTAATCCCGGTAATGATAATGTTGATGAGATTTACCCGTGAATCTTTTCCAACAGGCCATCTGTCTGCAAGAAACCCGTTTACGCCATATGCTATAAGAGCCAGCGCAATAAAGTTTCCTGTAGCAATCATTAGGACTAAGCCGACCACAGCTAAAAGTAGATTCAGAATCCTCTTATATCCCTGTTTATCAATACGTATCGAAAACACTACATTGGCAAGCGTGGGTATAATGATTAAGCCGATGAGCAGGGCAGCCAGCATGGTAAAGGTCTTGGTAAATGCCAATGGCTTGAATAACTTCCCTTCCGCGGCCTGCATGGCAAATACCGGAAGAAAGCTGACTATAGTGGTGGTTAATGCTGTAATCACTGCACCTGCCACTTCAGTGGTTGCTGAATAGATTACTTCAAGAAGTCGTTTCCCTCTTGCTCCGGCATTTTCGCGCATCTCAAGATGCCGGATGATATTTTCCGTAAACACAACCCCTACATCTACCATTACTCCTATGGAAATTGCGATACCCGATAGGGCTACAATATTGGCATCCACACCAAATTGTCGCATAGTGATAAAAGCGATCAGGACACCGACAGGTAAAAGGCTGGAAATGAGGAAGGAGGCCCGTAAATTTAGCACCAGGACAATGACCACCAGGATGCTGATTAGTAACTCCAGTGATATTGCTTCCTCCAGAGTACCCAGTGTTTCTTTTATTAATCCTGTACGATCATAAAAAGGTACAATAGTGACTTTAGATACTGTACCATCTTCCAGGGTCTTAGAGGGTAGTCCGGGGGCGATCTCTGCAATTTTCTCCTTCACGTTATCTATGGTATGCAGAGGATTGGCACCGTAACGTGCAACAACAACACCACCAACCGCCTCCGAACCACCTTTATCCAAGCCACCTCTACGGGTAGCAGGGCCATAGTTCACTTTCGCAACGTCCTTCAGCCTTATAGGTACATTGTTCCTGACAGCTACAACACTTTTTTCCAGATCCTCGAGATCCTTTATGTAACCTAATGCTCTTACCAAATACTCTGCCCGGTTAAATTCAATGGTTCTGGCCCCGATATCCAGGTTGCTGTTCTTTACTGCAGCCATAATTTGGGAGATATTCAGACCATGCGCTTTCATGGCGCTAGGATCTATGTCCACCTGGTATTCTTTAATAAAACCCCCGATGGAAGCCACTTCAGCAACACCTTTTGCTGAGGTAAGAGAATACCTTACATAAAAGTCCTGTATGGTACGCAGTTCATGGGGATCCCAACCACCAGCCGGCTTCCCCTCCTTATCTCTTCCCTCAAGGGTGTACCAGTAGACTTGTCCAAGGGCAGTTGCATCAGGACCTAAGGCCGGTGCTACCTCTTCAGGCAAAGTACCCTGGGGAAGTGAATTAAGTTTTTCCAGGATCCTTGTCCGGCTCCAGTAAAATTCTACCTCTTCATCAAAAATGATGTAGATACTGGATACGCCGAAAATTGAGTTGCTCCGAATGGTTTTCACACCTGGGATTCCCAGTAATGACGTGGTCAATGGATATGAAATCTGATCTTCAATATCTTGTGGCGATCGGCCAGGCCATTCAGTATATACTATTTGCTGATTCTCCCCTATATCCGGGATGGCATCTACTGGTACAGGATCGCTTGGGAAGATTCCAGTATCCCAATCAAATGGTGCAGAAGCGATTCCCCATCCGATAAATATCAGTAACATGAGAAAGGTCACCAGTTTGTTCTCCAGGAAGAACCTGATAATCTTATTTAACATGATCAATAATATTTGGTACTGTGTGACTAATGGATTTGTCTGGTAATGGGAATGGTGGACGGAGGTTAGAGTAGTACGTTGAAGCTTTGATTCAACCGCATACAATAAGGAATTGGGCCATCACATTAGTATGCAATGATCCCATTACCTCCTTGGAAAAGCTAAATCAGGTAAGACTGGATTTGAGAGAGAACCACCTCTCGATATGGTGGTGGCTCTTTATGCCAAGGTGCTTTTCGGACGATATCATCATCCGAAACCTCAACATTAAAAAGTATTGAAGCAGTAAGGAGCAAATCAATACTGTGAGTATTTTCTAAACTTGCTGTATAGGATGATCCAATAAAATCATCGACTGATTCCACAATGATTGATTCATCTTCGCAGTGATTCATGTTGGCAATGTCACCTGTTGAGTGGCAATGGCCTTGTGTAGTTGTTTCGCAGCAGCTGTGGGCTTGAGTAAACAATGCTAGATCATATATCTGGTTATGGCAATAATGCAGATTGATCGTAAATCCTGTTGTAGAAATAAGGATAATACAAGCAACAATGATATGAAAGACCTTTTTAAACATAAGTTGGATTTCTCCGCAAGTACTAAGTAAACGCTTTATACAATGTAATAGTTTATACAATTATGGGTATTAGTTATATTATTTTTTGTCATCAATGACAAGCCTTGCCGTGTTTCTGCAACTTATAGTAGTTATAGGGTAGGGGTAACAGGAATCCTGCGATCATTGCCGGAATAAGTGCGAGCCAGTATCCTGCTGTATTGAAAGATGCTTCACCTCCTGTAATCATGAAGTCCGTGGTATTCATGGCAATCTCCATCCCAATCATCGAAATGAAGGACATCGAGAACGCTGTTTTAAGTGCCAGCGACCAGTTAAACTTCTCTCGAATTCTGAGTATGGTTGATTCAAGGGCTATGGAAGTCATCAAACCGGCAATAATCGCCAGGATCATCTGAATATACATCGGTGTTGCC
>JBDLIX010000261.1:0-5139 GCA_039714655.1 Bacteroidota bacterium | reverse complement strand
AACCGGTATGGTTTCCACCTCATGGTCGGTTGGGTCGCCGGGATGATCAAGATGCTTTTGAAAAAAAGCGTAAAGGGCCTCCCTGTTTTTCTTTGTAAAGCTATGACGGGCATCCTCTTCTGTTATTTGCAAATTGCTTTTTGCATCCAGTGCGGAAAATGCTTTGCTTGCCTCTTGGAACGTTTCTCTGACTCCCTGTATGCTAAAAAAGTCCCGGGTTGTGCTCATAATCAATGTGGGTTTGGGAGCACGAAGTTCTATGAAATCAGGATGATCAAGGCCATTATAAATCAATCTGACGAGATTTTGCTCTGCGTCTTGTGGACCTTCACTTTTAAAGAGGTAGTTGTAATTGGTTATCCAACATTCGGGAGCAGCAGCAACAATCCGGTCGTCTAAAACTGAGATAAAAGCCGTAAGATTACCCCCGCCCGAAATTCCTGTTATTCCTATTCTTTTCGCATCCACCTCTGGTCTTGATAACAGTAGATCAATACCCCTGATACCATCCCATATAAAGTATTTTGCCGGTGAATACCCCGATATAAAACATTGTGCTCCAGGGAAAGAGTGTTCGTGATTGGTTGGAAATATAGATTTTCCCAGTTCCTTGTCGTAGTATTGTAAGCGTTCTCCCTGACCGATTGGGTCGTAAGCAAAAACGATAAATCCCTTTTTCACCAGATTGATGATGGTATGCTGATATACATCCCTCCGAAAGCTCAACGGACTATGTCCTATGGGGTTCAAAATCGCCGGAGCTTTCGTATTCAGATTGTCCGGAATAAACAGTGCAGAAGTGACAAAATAACCTGGTCTAGATTCGTAAATTATTTTTTCTACACGATAACCTTCCTTTTGAATCACACCTGTGATACGGATGTTTAGCGCTGTTTTTTCAGGAAATGGACCAACAATCTCAACCAGTTTTTTTCGGACCATGGATTGTCTCTCCAGCCAGTCCGTTTTCGTTTTCAACTTGCTGACCTCCCTCTTTCTCAATTCCAGCTGTTCAAAGGCAACTGAACAAAAATATTTGTAGAGGGAGTTTTCAATATCTGAATAATATTTCCAGTATTTGAAAAGGTCAACATCATCTTGTGCCCGTGTGGGCATTAAGATGAACAGAGATAATAAGCAAGAGAAAATTATCCGGGTAACCATATGTCAGAAACTTTGTTTAATCTTCCAGTCGCGTTGCTTCCACGCCTTTTACAGGAATGTTATTGAGTCTGGCAAAGTCATTAATAACACTTATCAATTGCTTTCTCCATTCCTCAATTTCCATTCTTTCGAAGGGGGCCAGCATATACTCCAATCCCAACCGCCGGTCAGCAAAATGATCTTTCACATCATCAAATTCATGGTAGAAATCCCTGCCTCCCACACTTTGATTTTTAGGAAGCCTGCTTTTATACCAGGTAGCTTTAAAAGCTGACCACATTTTATGTTGATCTTTTACTATTTCTCCCGATAACTGATAAGCATCTGTCAATAGGCTAACCACTTTTGCAGGGTCGTTATAAATTTTTGAAGCTGCCACCAGCGTCTCTTCGACTTTGGCTAAATTGAGTACAGTTTCCATGGTATAACGTTCTAAAAAGGCGATAGCCAGAAACACCTCCAGGTTATAACTATTGTAGCTCACCCTGGTCATGTTTCGCATCAGTTGAGCGATTAGCAGATCACTCTTTTTAAGCAATAGGGAAGCTTCTTTGATCTTCTGTTCATACTTGAGGCTGAAAAATGGCACCACATTTAAATCATCTGCTGATGGCAATGAAGGCATTTGTATAAGCAGATCGCTCAAATCACCTCCGATGCCTTTTCCGAAAGAACTGCCGTAACCTTTTCCACGCTCTTTGGAGGGTACCCTGTCCCACAATGCTTCATAAAACCTGGCTCCCTCTTCCAGCAACACATATGCTTCAACCATATCCTGACTGTCATATCCATAGAACAGATCCATGAAGTCAGCAGTGCTTTGTTGAAGCACCGGGGTACTTTTTGTCCAGCCATATTGAGTGACAGTTGCCCAACCCAACCAGAATATTTCGTTGTGGAGACCGGCATCATCCCAGGCCGCAGCAAATGTCCCGATAAGATTTGCTCCCCTGGACTCCAGTTCTGTCACAGCACCATAGGTGTCACTGAGCCTGCCATCTATCTGGCGGCCCCTGTAGGTTGTCGGAAAGTAATTTGGGAAAAGATACTCCGATCCCTGCATCGAGTTATAAGAGAGTTGTTCAATGCCGGCTCTGTTTTCATTATTTATCCATTCATTGTCTCTATTGGCTGTCATAATAGCGTCAATCACATCTTTTGACACCTGCGAAATATCCTTTGGCAACAGTGGAAATTCCACCCATGCCAATACCCGCCTGCCGCGTTTTGACATCCATTGATTTACTCTGTTGAGATAATCTACCCAGATCTGGCTGCGGTTCTCATCATTGTACTCCTCTTCACATTGATCGCATATGCCTGCGTAATAAACCTCGTCTGTAGAAACAAAAAAGTAGTCCACACCGGGAGTTGCATCGATCATGTCCTGATACATATCGAAAATTAGTTCCATGGCTTCTTCATTACACATGCAGGCCTGATAGTTGCTTTCTGTATCAGCCCGAAGGTGTTCGAATTCCTTATGCTTTAAAACAAACCCCATATGAGCAGGAGCTTGCACATTGGGTATCAATTGTATAAATCTGTCCAACGCATATCTGGTTAACTCATTCATCTCTTCCCTGGAAAAGGCATTTGGCCCACCAATGACCGGGTGTGTCGGGTATTCATATTTATCTTCTATTTCGAAAGCGATGGCATTTATTTTAAAATAAGCAGACCAGTCAATGTATCTTTTAAGGGTCTCCATCCTCTCTCTGTGGTGTTTGGTATCCCAATGGATCACTCTTAGTTCCAGGTCAGGCCAGTCAGTAATCGTCCCTGCCGGTAGATGAAATATTCCATCCGACAGAGGTTTTAACAGTTGCAAAAAACTCTGTATGCCGTAGAAAAGGCCAACTTCGTCATTACCTTCGATGATGATCCTCTCCTGCCCGATGGTGATCCTGTACGCCTGGCCAGAACATTCAGGGTCAGAGATACCGGCAACAGCATCTTTTCTTATCTTCAATTCTATCTGGCCGCTGCCGATTCCAGAAAAGTCTAAGCCATGCAGTTCCTGAGCTCTTTTGATCAGTCCTTCCGTCATCTTATGTGAAGCAGATTTCTCTGGCAATATCTGCCAGGATCCATCGATGACGATAGTTTCCCCGTTCAAAACTGCTTGTTGGGGTGTGGGGAAAATCGCATACCCCATGCGACGTAAATCAGTGACTGTTCCTTGTCCTAAGAGAGGAATGAGAACAAATAAGAAGAGAAATAAGGACAAATATTTTTTACTAAAAAATTCGATTTTAGTCATTGTTTACCAAGGTATTTATCCTGTTATGAAATGGTGTCTCTATTTTTTCTACTTTTAGCTATCAGCTAAATAGTTAAAGATATTTTTTTAAAGTCAACAAAGCTCAATAACTCATGTATATTTTTACAAAAAAACACCTGCTGGCTTTCATCTTGCCTTTATCGTTTTTAACAACCTTTGGCCAATCCGGTTCTTCATCCATTGAACCAGCTGTGGATGATGCCCAATATGAAAGAATTCTGGAGTATTACTCCTATGATGAAGGGATTCCGTCAGATCCTATATTTTACGGCGAATGGCCATGGCGGGGTCCTCATACACTCTATAAATTATCCTATCGCGGCATCCGGGAACAAAGGGTTCCTGCTTATCTGGCAATTCCCAAAGAAAAAGAGGTTGAAAAGCTGCCCGTGGTGATCCTGATGCATGGATGGAACCTGTTCTGGGGTAAAAATGAGGATTGGGTGCAGGATTGGATTCCCCTGCTTACAGCACAGGGTTATGCCGTACTTGCACCAGATCATTTTCTTTATGGAGAGAGAAAAGTGGAAGGCGGTTTCGATCAAAACAGCAATCGCGGTCCTTATTATTACAGGGACTGGATGTGTCAGTCAGTCGTTGATCTTAGAAGAGGTATCGACTACCTTCTTTCCCGTCCCGATATTGATCCTGAAAGAGTAGCGGTTTTCGGAGGCAGTCTGGGAGGATGGATCGGATCTATTCTTTCAGCAGTAGAGCCAAGGATCAAGGTTTCAATTCTCAGTGTACCAGCAACCGAGTTTATCAGGGAACAGACACCCCCGGGACAGATTATCAACTCCAGTAACTTTTTTCCCCGTTACACGGATCTTTCGCTGATGATGATACTTGCTAAAAAAGACCAGGTACTCCGGAACGAAAGGGCAAAACAATTATTTGAATTGGCCCCGGTTCAGAAAAAACTGATTGAATATGATGAAGGGCATTATCTGGATCCTGAAAAGTACAATGAAGAGATATTGAAATGGTTAAGAAATAATTTGTGATACAGGAGTTTTTATGAAAAAACATTCAACGGCATCGGCAACATGGAGCTTATGGTTGGCGACCATGATCTTTGGTCATGTACTCTGTTTCTCCCAGGAGCTAACCAAAGGGCCCTATTTAGTTGCACCCGGAAGTACGGAAATGATTGTACGCTGGGAATCTGACACGCTAACTGAATATACAGTGAGCTTAGGTTTGGACAGGTTGCTTACTGAAAAAAAGAGGGCAAGCCTGCGAGGCATAAAGGGAGATGGGTATCTCTACGAAGTTATCATGGCGGATCTTAAGCCGGGATCGCAATACTTTTATCAGGTTTCCTCTGGTAGTACAAAGAGCACAGTGGCAACCTTTACAACATTCATGGAAAAACAGCCCACGATCCATTTTGTTGCCATGGGTGACAGCCGCTCGAATCCGGATATTTTTGCAAGCATCATTAACGGTATGAAGAAAGATGAGCCGGATTTAATTATCAGCATGGGAGATCTGGTTGCAGATGGGGGAAATTTGTCAGAGTGGCAAACCTATTACTATGACATCGCCAGGAGTGTAATTGATCACATCCCCCTGGTTTCAACATTGGGCGACCATGAGGGTGAGAATGACGATGGTGAGCTTTTGCGACATTTCTTGCGGACAGATCAGCCTACTGAAAAACTATGGTTCTCATTCGATTACGGCGATGC
>JBDLIX010000260.1:0-5139 GCA_039714655.1 Bacteroidota bacterium | reverse complement strand
GAAAAAGGATTTTGAAATCATCGTTCTATTCTTTGTCTCTAAGATAACAATTCCATTGGGCATGAATTCCTGTCAATATAAAGATTTCCGTCCACTTTCTGGGAGGGATTAATTTGGATAAACCTCGAAATTTAGCCAAACCCAATACTGAGCTGAGCATAGGATATATCTGCTTGTCTGACAAAGCGCTGTGCAGTTTTATCTTAATCCTGAGAGAGTATCCCCGAAAATCTCGTGATTTTACTCCTGAGCTTATTAGCTAAACGGCTGAAGTTCATTTTCTTTCTTTCAGCATTGTATTAAAGAATTATTGTTTCCTTCAATTTTATATTGCGTGATGAATTACCAACAAGTATTATAAACTCACCCGGTTCAATTACCCAGTTACTTTTTTCTTCACTATAGAATGAGAATGCGTAATTATCCAGTTCCATGCTTACTGTTCTTGTCTCACCGGGTTTGAGCATCACCTTTTCAAAACCCTTCAGCTCTTTCTCAGGACGGTAAACAGATGACTCTATATCGCCTACATAAACCTGCACAACTTCTGCACCGGCAACTTTCCCCGCATTTGTCACATCAACTTTCACCAATACCTCTTCCCCTCTCTTCTCAACTATTAAGTTGTTTAATTCAAAAGTTGTATATGAAAGTCCAAAACCAAATGGGAACAGTGGTTCAATGTTATCATCATCAAACTGGCGGTAACCAACTTTTAATCCTTCGCCGTATTCCACAATACCTTTTTCTACATCTCCCGGATAATATTTCATTGATAGGTAATCGTTAAGTTTCTTACCAAAAGTATCAGGCAACTTCCCTGATGGGTTTACAGCTCCCGAAAGGATGTTTGCAATTGCATCTCCACCCTCCTGCCCCGGGTAAAATGCTTCAACAACAGCAGCAACATCATCTATCCATGGCATTTCTAATGGAGTGCCATTTATCAATACAACAATAGTATTTGGATTTGCTTTTGCAACAGCAGCAATAAGTTCATCCTGACTCCCGGGTAATCCCATGTCACCAACTCCGTGCTCTCCTTTATCGTTAGTCCCACCCTCAATTAAGTTTGAGAGTCCTGCAAAAACAATAGCTATTTCACTCTTCTCAGCAAGGTTAACAGCATCAATAATTGGAGATTTTTTACCTGGGATAGCCCACTCTAAGCGAACTGTGTTACGGTTCATTTTTTTGTGAAATTCCACAACAATATCATGGTAGGACCCTTCAGTCATAGAGACTTCAACACTCTCGTTAATTGAGTTAAAACGAGCTTCAGTAATTTCATTTTCGGGGACTCCCCAGGCATCAACCACTCTCTTTCCATCGATATATAGCCTGATACCTGCTTCATTACCCGAAACACCAATTCTGTAGTTTCCTGTTTCGGGAGCCTTAAGTTTTCCTGACCAACGTGCAGAGTATCCATTTTTAGTTACTTTATCACATGGTGCAGCCCAACCCCAGGAAAAATCAATTTTATCATCGATACGTGAACACTGAACTTCTCCCTGTAAGTTTGCTCCATCAAAATATTCAGCACGTAACCCGTTTACAAGTTTTCCGTTTTCGTCCTCAACCCAAAGATAATCACCACTAACTACAGGGAGATCTCCAGAGATACCAGCACCTTCTATGAATGTAATTTCAGATTTTTCTTCAAAAACAGCCCTTAATCCTTTAAGCGGACTCACGGTGTGGCAGGCGGAAACCGAGGCGCTGCCACCCCCTCCCAAGCGGGCCTCTTCGGCATTGGGTCCGAAAACTGCGATGTTTTTCACTTTTTCCCTGTCCAGGGGAAGAATTCCGCCCTGGTTTTTCAACAGTACGATAGAACCTTCGGCAACCTCCCTGGCAATGGTGTGGTGTCGCGGGGTATCATGCTCCGAGGAGAGCTCTTTTTTTGGGACATCCAGCACCCCGGTTTTTACAATAGATCGCAAATACCTGCGGGCAGCTTCGTTAATCCCCTCTTCATCCATAAGACCATCCTTCATGGCCTGCAGCATATGGCCGGTATCCATAAACTTGCCGGGACCAGGCATCTCTATATCAACACCAGCTGTAACAGACTTGCTGCTAACAACGGCACGCCAATCTGAAACCACAAATCCCTGGTAGTTCCACTCTCCCTTAATAACCTCTTTTATCATGTAAGCTGATTCACTTGTGGGAAGGGGCTTACCATCGTTTACACCGGGTAAAGCAATACCATTATATGCAGTCATAATGCCCCAGGGGTCAGACTGACTAATTGCAATACGAAACTGCTCCAGATATATTTCATGCAAAACACGTTTCGGCATTTTAGCCGCCAGCTCGTCCTGCTCATGCTGCTGGTTATTGGCAGTAACAGCTTTTATCACCGTTCCTGTCCCCTCCCCCTGAACCCCGTCAATGAATGCGGCTGCCAGGGTTCCTGTCAGATAGGGGTCCTCAGAATAGGTTTCGTAATTTCTGCCTCCCACCGGAATCCGGTGAATATTGACCATGGGGGCCAGCAAGACACCTGAGCCGGTGGCACGGGTTTCACGCCCAAGTGCACCACCCATTTTACGGATCAGCTCCCTGTCCCAGGTTGCTGCCTGTCCCACCGCGGTTGGAAATGAGGTGGCACAACCCGAATAATCATCATTCTCGTCAAGGATGACAGTCACACCGTGTCCGCAATCGGTGACCTGCAGCTTAGGAATTCCAAGACGTGGAATCTCCTGCAGGTACCACATGGTTTCGCCTGACATAAAGCCGGCTTTCTCTTCAAGAGTTAACTGTTTCAATAAATCTTCAACTCTTTCATCAACACTTAATGTCGGGTTATTGAATGGCCTGATTTCTTGTTGTGAACAAGATGAAATAGCCATTACAAATAACGATAAAACCAATACTCTCTCAATAAGTCTCATTTTATCTCCTTCCCAATTTTTCAGACCGTTTAATTACATCTTCATATACCATCCGACCTTGATTGAGCACTTCCAAAACCTCACTCTTTTGATTTTCATTATCAAACAGAGCCTTTTTATTCACCCAATCTGTAAGATGATCGATAACTTTGATAAATTCTTTAGCAGGCTTTGCAAGTCCAGCTGGCCTTCCTTCAAAATTAATATAGATGGGATTGGTGTGTGCACCTTCACATCTGGCTGCAATCCATCCTGAATCATCCAAAGTGATTTCGGTGGATCTGTCTGTTGTTTTTAAAACTACTTCCCCATTATAAACTATTTCAACCGGTATTTTTCCGTCAGGGGTAAGGGCTTCAATATCCAGATGAAATTCAACAGGAGCATTTTCGACATTCAAAGTACTTCCAGGGGATTTGCCATTAACTTTAAAAAACAACATAGGTCCGGTGGTAAAAAAACTGTTCCCGTTTCTCAATTCCTTGTCCCAATTTTCTAAAGTAAAATCCCTGTTCCCAAGATTAACATAAACTCTCGGACTATCCTTAATCATCCAGTCAGGGCCGGCTGTGGCAGGAATTTTAAATCCGCAATTTAATATGTCATACCAAACAGAAACAGTGCCGCCGTTTCCTGCTATTTCGGCTATCTGTATATTACCAAGTGCAACATCAACGGGCATTTCAAATCCTGTAGAAGGCCATTTGATTCCTATTTGATCAACCTCTTTATCCAGGAAATTACCAAAATGAGCTGCAATTGTAGTGGCATCCTTTGAACGAGCCTCTTCCAGTATATATGAGTTTGGGGGATAATCCGGCCCACCCATGTCACCTAAAGCACCAGTGCTGAGGGGTTGTATCAGAGATTCAATACCTAAGAATACCAAATGTCCATAGGGATTATTACGGAACTCTTCACCATAGGTGACAATATGCTCAGGTGTACTAAACGCTTTGCGCTCTCCCATAGGGTATTCGTTAGCATAGATAGCGTGGTTGTGCCACTCTCCCATAAGAGTGAGAATGGCTGAGACGTGCAGGTCTTCAGCTTGCGAAACCAAAGGCCAGTATTTGCTGAGCGAAACAGGTACTCCGATATCAGTAGTATGTATGTGGGTTTGTCCGCAATACCAGCCACGTTCCGGCATATTTATCCAACGCTCCATAGCAATATCAATTTTACCGTTTCCCGGGACTTGCATGTTAACTGGCTTATATTCAAATCCGTGATAGACTTTGACATTTTTCCCAACAGGGTTTACGCCCAGTTCCGCATCACCTTTCAGATAAAAATATGGGCCCGGTTGGTAATCCCAAAATGGCGTCCTTCCGCCCCAGTCGGTATTTCTATTTACTGCATAAGATGGTCCTCTAAGCGGACTCCAGTAGCTTTTACCTTCAGCGTCAGCTACTTCGATTCTTGCAGCGATGGGTTTGCCGCTTTGTTTATCGGTAATGGAAAATTTTATACTCCCGGAAAATGGCGGCTCTGCTTTTACCGGTGTCCGGTGATAAAGCGGTACCTCAATTTTCGTTTTGCTTGTATGGGGAAGATAGAGATAAGGTTCATCTACAGTTGGAATTCCGTTAAGCTCAACAGTTGCAGAAGCAATATTTGCGGACATGTCAATAATTCTAATAGAATTTGAAGAGTTGCCTTCTTCAAGCGGTGCAAGGACAACAAAGGTATAGCGGGAACTTTTAGGCGCTAATACAAGTTGCTTGTTCCAGAACAATATCTCATCACTGTAATTGCTGCTTATTGACAAATCGACTGCTGATCTTCTTCTGTTTTTAATTTCGATTAAAACAACTTTTTTGTGTTGGGCTTGCACTTCAAGTTGGGGTAAATCCTGAACACATTTTACTGATCGCCCAACAACAAAACGAATTGCCGGTTCTTTTTGAATCTTTTCTGCAAAATATGCACGACACTCCTCCAGCAGTTCATCTCGTTTTCCTCTGGTTTTGCCAATTTGCTTTAAAACTGCTTCAGAATTAATTAACAAATCCTGTTCATCTGTCAGTTTACGTATCTCCCTTGATTCATCTTTAAGCTCCTGCCAGATTTCAAATATATCCATGGCCTTTGGATCATCAATTCTCAAAATCTGGATGGCCATAAGATAATCGCTTAACTCTTCGAGAACGGGATCGGTATGTCCCTCGTGAGCAATTGTGGGTGAACTCCAAAACAGAGAAAACACCACCATCAATACCATTACCTTAAC
>JBDLIX010000259.1:0-5167 GCA_039714655.1 Bacteroidota bacterium | reverse complement strand
GAGACACATCATTTAAAGCACCAGGTGGCCGCCGGATTTGGTCTTACATTCAACCCTATGGCTGGTGAACTAGAAAATACTGAAGCCAGTGGCTTGTTTATACCAACCATTGGCCTTGATTATTTCTTCCATGTCCATCACAAGTGGGAGATCGGTTTCATGGCTGATTATGAACTGGACCATTATGTCATTGTTGAGCATGAGATCGAACGGGAAAAATCACTTCTTCTTACATTGGCCGGGATCTATAAAATAACCGATCACTGGGGATTGTTGGCCGGCGGAGGCATTGAATTGGAAAACCATGAACACCTGGCAATCCTGAGACTTGGTACCGAATACTCCTTCGATCTCAAGAAGAATTGGGTCATCCTACCCAAGTTCGTTTTCGATTTCAAGGAAATCCATAGCACCTGGGCTTTTTCGGTATCGCTTGGTAAGAAGTTCTAACCTGCCCGGCTAAAAGTGTAACTTCTCAAAAGGCCTCTTTCAAATGGGCACCTCTTATAACTAGTTTTGTACATGAGAGCGCTGATATCTCTTTCGCCAGGAAATCGGAAAGATTCATTTGTTCAGGTTTCTCCTTGTTGTAATGAATAAACTCAATGATCAGGGTTCTAATTCTGTTGATGATTTTGCTTTTCCGGTCATCGATAAGTTCAAACCCATTCTCTGTGAGAACCTGCGTTATTTTCTCCAGGTCATTTTCAGTCAACTTTTCCTTCAACGCTACCTCCCCAAGTTCAATATTCTTTATGGTGTAACCCATGCCTGACAATTCATCGTTGACAACCTTAATACAGCGGTTGCAAACCATATTTTTGATATGGAGTATTGTAGCGGGCATGCATGCAAGTTATTAAATCAAGCACAAGATCATCACGGATACCTGCTAATTCTTTTCTTGTCACATACCTAACTTGTTAATAATGTGTTAATATTCAGATGTCTTGTTAGGGTGACAGTTCTATCCCGACTATTGAATTTATGTTTACTTATTATTAACTAATTTATTTTCATTATGAAATTTAAAATGTTTTTGTTATTGGGATTGTCGGCAGGGATTATCTCATCCTGCCAGAAAGACACTGATTTGCTTCTCGAAGACGATGTTCTTTTGGTAAATGAAGAGTCGGCCTTAAAATCTGCAATGTCGGATAACGCCGGATTCGTTCATGGAATTGTATTTGATCTCGATGGAGATGGAAATATGTATTATTTCGCTGGACCCGGTGATGGGGAAGGCGGAGAGCGGGATGTTCCCGGGCACTATTGGGTTCAGTCCGGAAAAAACAGGGTCGTCGGTAAACACTTTAACACCGGGCCTTTTGGCATGCCAAGCTGGTGGTCCTCTGATGCCGATGATGGAGCCTATTTATATATGGTAAACGGAATCATTGATACATGGTCTCTTGAAAAAGCTGAATCTTATTACGAAAGAGGTTATGTTCATTATCATGAATTTGTTAAGGTTGATGGCGGGGATGAGCATCCAACGAAAGTGATCTGGCTAAAGCACACTGCAGTGACCAGTTTCACTTTGGATGGCGGACCAATGGGTCAAGGTCAAGATCCTCCTCCTTATCAACATTGGGTAACTCCAGGAGTTGACTTCGATTTTCCAAATAATTCCTTTATGCCATACATGCCTTAATCAG
Organism: Bacteroidota bacterium; assembly: GCA_039714655.1. Lineage (GTDB taxonomy): Bacteria > Bacteroidota > Bacteroidia > Bacteroidales. The sequence goes on along the minus strand of JBDLIX010000259.1, from coordinate 3,509 downwards.
AAGATTATTCACGGTAGGATTTCTTTTGATTTTTTTCAATGACCAGCCTTAGGGCTGGTTTTTTTAATGTCGGGAGTTTACAAAAAAAGCCATCCTGTTTCAGGTTCCACAGAAGACACATCATTCATAACACCTGTGCTCTTTCAATCACTCATTAACGAGAAATTTCGGAGTAAACACAAACATCAGGTAGGCCCAATTCTGAATCTCATCAATTGATCCACTTTTTATCTCTGTCATGCCTTCTCCGGCAAACATTTGCGAGTAACCCAGTTGAATCTTGATATTGTCAGCCACAGGATACGCCATAAACAAATCGGCTTCAGTTCCCAGGTAATTGCCATTGGTTAACGCAGCGGCACTGAAAAATGCATGGATATGAGCATTCAGAGAAATAGATTTGATTTTTTGCGTAAAACTAATTGTAATATCCTGTAATCCAACTGAATTCATATGATTTCCCACAAAGAAGTAATCCATATGGCCATTAAACTTATGGTTGGTTCCATACAATGGAGTAAAGGAATTATTGACAGTAGTTTCATTGGGATCTGTTCCCGACAAGATCTCATAGCTCAAACCCACTTTTGTATTTGAAGAGAGTGCTAAACCGGCTTCAACCAAAACCTCATAGGCCCCCAATTCCATTCCGGACGGATCTGTTCCGGTCTGATAATATATATTCCCACCCAGGTTTAATTTTTCGAATTTATAAGCTATCGTTGAGCCAATGGTCTGACTGTAACGAATACCCTGTTCGGTAATCAAACTCCCAATATTGTCAATGGTATATGGAACACCGTTGTTTAAAACTAAAAGGCTGATTGACAGCTTCTCAAGTTTCTTATTAAACCACAAGAACTGCATGGATTTATAGGCGTCCGGTCCATTATAAATATTATTCGTCCTGACGCCTGACTGATGGTATGCCAGTCCAAAATGTAGTTTGAAAGCACCCTGATATTTTGCCAGTAGAAGATCATGACTCCTCGCCTGTTGCGCCCAACCCACATTACCGAAAATCCTGCTGTTATCATAAACCAATTCCTGGCGTCCAAGTTGCAGACTAATTCCAGCGCCCAGTTTAGCCTCTGCCCAGGCTTCGTGAATAGAAGTGGCGAAATCCTCATTACCAACCAATTGCTTTTGATTACCCCAATTGCGTACATCCTGCAGCACAAGTTTGGTTGTGATCTTCTCTGCGGTATAATTAAGGTTCAGTCTTGTACGCTGACTGGTGAACAAGGAGGCATTCTGGTCTGCATCTGCGAGGGATTTATAGCCGTGGCTATATTCGGTCCTTGGGCGAAATTCCCCGCTAAGAGAAAACTGTGCCTGAAGAGTTCCTGCCACAATCAGGCAGAATACCAATGCTAATGCAATTTTTTTCATTTCGTTGGATTTAGTACTAATTCACAGTTTCTGTTACATATCCTTCCTCACGTTCCTTTGCCTTCTCCAGCCACTCAGGAACTACTTCCTCCAGGAAAACCTTCTTTTCTTCCCTGAGCTTTTCAGCAGGGAGCCCAATAAATTCATGCGCTTTGGCTTTTGTTGAAATATCCGGATATGGCAACTCCTCATTGTACCCAAGATCAGCAAATAATCTGGCCAGTTTCAAACGAGCTTCCTGGGCAATTGTGATACCGGATGAAATAACCCTTCCGATTTCTACAGGAGAATGGAAAGAGGCACCATGACCGCTTGCAGCATAATCCCATCTCCACTGGGCGTGGCGGATATCCATCAGTATCTCCTTCATCTGCTCTTCAGTAGCCTCCATATCCCAGGCGTATTTTGCTTCCACATGAGCCCTGACAATAAGCTCCTCAAGCTTGTCACGATTTTCGATGATCCGGTCCTGGTGAGAGTATACATCCTGAATGAGTTGCTCTGTCTCTTCGCGATGGCAAACCTGACAGGAATTTGCCACATTGTTAAGCGGGCTTTGTACATGGTGGTCTGTAAATTTTTGTCCCCCTTCACTCATATAAGGCATATGGCAATCGGCACAAGAGACTCCCCTTTTGGCATGTATACCGGTCAAATATACTTCATAACCTGAATGCTGTGCTTTAAGCATGGGTGCCTTGCTCACAGCATGGGTCCAGTCACTGAATCCTATCTCATCATAGTACTCCTCCATCGCTTCAACCGACATGCCTTTGTCCCACGGAAAGGTCAGATAAGGAACACCCTCAACCTTTTTCTTATTGAAATAATATTCCACATGGCATTGGGCACAAACCAGCGAACGCATTTCCTGATGAGAGGCATCATTGATCTCTTTGCCCATACGCTCAAAGGCTTCAATCAGTGCCGGACGGGTGATCTTCAGGTTCATGGTGTTGGCATCGTGGCAATCGCCGCAGCCAATAGAGTTTACGATCTCATGACCTTTGGTTTCCCAGCTTCCTTTATAGAATTCGGCAATCCCTGCTTCGTTCATAAGGCGAGGGACATCCGGACTTTTACAGGTCCAGCAGGTATTTGGCATGGGACTTTTAGCTCCATTTACTGGCGCTCCGGTACGTAATGTATTTCTCAGATCCTCCACAGCATAGGCATGACCTCTGCCCTGATTGTAATCTTTTGAAAAACCGTATCCAGCCCAAAGGACAACAAGCCTCGGGTCCACTTCCTGCATGTCGATCATGGCATTCCCATTGTATTTACTCCTGAAGGAACCATCCTTTGTCTGTTTGTAGGACTGATATTGACGGGGGAAATTTTCACCCCAAATTTCATTTCTGGGTTCATATTGCCCATGTTTCACCTGAGGGGTATAGGCGATTAAGGCTTCAGATTTTCGTTCCACGATGGATGAAGCAAGCAATCCCAGTAAAAACACGATCACTACAGTGCCGGTGAACAATACCCAGCCCAACCAGGGCTTCTGACGAATAACATCTCTAAGTGTTGTCATAGTTTAAGGAAAGAAGTTTGTGTTATTGTTTGTATTTGTTTGTTTTATCAGATTGTAAAAAAAGCATTGGGTTAGGAACACTTGACAAACTATTTACCCGACCGTGCGGAACCTCCCTGTGACATTCCCAACATGCTCTTTCCATGCGCTGGTGCTGATACAGTTCTGTTTTCGCCAGTAATTCTGAATCCGTCAACAGTTTGGAATGACAGCGAACACAATTATCCTGAACCACCTCCCTGCCCGCTTCATGGATAAAAATTACCTGTGGTTCTTTTCGAAGGGTAAACATGGTAGCATGTCGCAATCCGTCCTTGGCTTTGAAATAATATTTACTCAATACATTATGATGCGGCACATGACAATCATTGCAATTGGTCCACTCCCGATGCGAGCTGTGTGCGTAAGTTGCATATTGCGGTGCCATCACATGACAATTCACACAAGTTTTGGGATCATCGGACAAATAGGAGGGCGCCCTTGAAATATGGATCAGGAAGGCTGCCAGTCCCACAAAACACGCCAATAGAAAATTGATATACAACCTCCAGTTATCAGCAGGTTTCAGGAAATCAAAGAGTTT
>JBDLIX010000258.1:0-5263 GCA_039714655.1 Bacteroidota bacterium | reverse complement strand
TCACCAGCCGGGCAGCCGGATGGAATTCAATTATTTCATTGTTGGGGAATCTTGATCATCTCAGGAACCATCCCAGAACTGCTGATAACCTTGAAGTGATTCGCAGGTGGGAGGAGGTGCGGTTAATGGATTTTCTGAGTGAGCAGCAGAAGCTGAATCTTCAGGATCCGGACCAGGAACATATATTATTGATTAATGAGACGGGAAATTTTGAACTTGTCCCGTACCAGCAACTCTTGAATGTTGCAGGTGAAGATCCGGATATCCGGGCCTTTCTGTTTACCCGCAATGAAAGGGTGTGGGTTGTCTACTGGCATTGCAGGGGTGAAGCAGCGATTACCCTCCCGGTGGGTCCGGATAAGATCCAGCTATTTGAGGAATTGGGCAGAGAACTTCCACTGGAAGATACGGAGGATGGCACTGTTGTCCCGGTGGATGATCGGCGCTATCTGGCCTTTGACCTCTCCCGGGAAGAGGTTGTCCGGTTGCTTCGGGAGGCGGTGGTTCAATATTAGACTAATTTGTAATATTTAATAAGAAGGAAATATGGGAAACAGGCCTGTCTCCCCGGCAAAAAGGATGGTCTCCATCGATGCCTTAAGGGGTTTCACCATGGTGTTCATCATCGGGGGTGGCGGATTTGTAGCCAGTTTCTATCAGGCATGGCCCAACTCTTTTACCAAGGCACTGGCAAGAAACATGGAACATGCCGGATGGGAGGGTTTCTATTTCATGGATCTGATCTTTCCTCTCTTTCTGTTCCTGGTGGGTCTGTTGTTACCATTTGTCATTCTTGGACGCATGGAAAAGGGCATGAGTCTCCGAAAACTATACGGGCATCTCACAAAACGAACAGTGGTTCTGATCTTTCTCGGACTGGTGAATTATGGACTGTTGCGTTTTGACTGGGGGACAATGCGTTGGTCAAGTGTACTGGGCCGTATCGGGATCTGCTATTTTCTTGCATCACTGCTTGTAATCCATACAAGCTGGCGAATCCAGGCCATAATTGTGCTTGTAATCCTGATCGGATATTGGGCAGCTGTGATGTTTATTCCTGTTCCGGGCTATGGTCCGGGTGTGCTTACCCCGGAAGGATGTCTGACCACCTGGCTGGACCAAAAACTGATTCCGGGTACACTGGGACTGGGTTTGTATGACCGGCAGGGAGTACTTTCCACCTTTACCGCACTATCCACCACTTTAACAGGAGTGCTTGCGGGACACTGGTTACGCTCAGAAAGAACCATGACCCAAAAGACCCTGGGATTCATTATTGCCGGAGTGGTAACCCTGGCAGCCGGCTGGATATGGGGACAGTTTTTCTTTATCAGCAGGAATGTTTGGACAAGCTCATTTGTACTTTATTCCGCCGGTTGGTGCTTTTTGTTGCTGGCTCTGTTCTATTGGGTCATTGATGTGAGGGGATACAAAAAATGGACTTTCTTCCTTGTGGTAATCGGGATGAATGCCATCACCATCTGGGTGGGCCAGCGGCTCATAGATTTTGAATTTTCTGCCCATGCACTGTTCCTTGGTTTTTCCCGGTACCTTGGCGTGATAGCACCCGTTTTCCTCACATTAAGCATATTGATGATAAAATGGCTGTTCCTCTGGTTTTTGTATCGGAGAAAAATATTCTTAAAAGCCTGAACCCGTAAAAATCCCTGATAGAAGATGTCGCATCCACCATACCTGGTTATTCGTAACGGTACAATACTGACACCGGACCGTGAAATAAAAGAGGGTGTTGTAATCCTTCGGGAGAAGAAGATTGTGGCAGTTGGCCAACGGGGTACAGTGGACGAGCCACCGGATGCGGAAGTTATAGATGCCTCCGGTCATTATATTGTTCCAGGGATGATTGATATTCATGTGAATGGGGCCATGGGCGCGGATGTGACAAAGATCAAACCCGACACATTCTCAGTGATGGGTAATTTCTTCGCACAGCATGGTGTCACCTCTTATGTTGCTACAGCTATTACGAGTCCTGAAAACATATTCTTAGATGTCCTGGACCATGTTCGCGGAGTGCTTAAAAGCGGACAAATGGAAGGAGCCAGGCTTCTTGGAGTGCACATGGAGGGTCCGTTTCTTAGCACAGAACAAAGTGGTGCTCATCCAAGATCGCTTCTCGCTCTGCCAAAACCTGACAATTACCGGCCATTTCTTGAGTATGAAGAGGTATTGAAAATAGTGACCCTGGCTCCTGAGCTGGATGGAGCAGTGCAACTTGTGGAAGAGCTGAAGCAAAGAGGAATTGTTGCTTCTGCCGGTCATACAAATGGTATCTATTCCGAGATGAACCCAGCCATTGATGCCGGGATCAGCCTGGCCACTCACCTCTATTGCAACATGTCCCATTTCCGAAGGGACAGGCTGAAAAGAGTGGCAGGTGCTGCCGAGACTTTATTGTATGATGACAGAGTTGCTGCAGAGCTTATTGCAGACGGCTGGCACCTGGGACCTCAGCTGATGAAACTTGCTGTGAAAGTAAAGAGCATAGAAAAAGTGTGCTTTGTGACGGATGCCATGCCAGCCACCGGGTTGCCCCCCGGAAAATATCAGATTGGTGGGGTTGATGCCATTGTTGAAGATGGGATTGCACGTTTGCCTGATCACTCCGCCTACGCAGGAAGTGTGACCACCATGGATCTCTGTTTGAAAAATGGGGTGGAACAGATGGACCTATCCCTGAAAGATGCCTTGCAGATGGCCACCCTAACTCCTGCCCGGATCATTGGAGTGGATGATCAGAAAGGAAGCCTGGAGAAGGGCAAGGATGCTGATATTCTGATCCTGGATCAGGATTTTAATATACACAAAACCATTATACAGGGAAAAATTGAATACATACGAGAATCTGATAAGTAATATACAATGACGAAAAGTAACAAATACTACGCGTGGACAGTTGTAGGTATCCTTTGGGTGGTTTCATTATTGAATTACCTCGACAGGTTATTGATTGCATCCATGCGCGATCCTATAAAAGAGAGTATTCCAATGACCGATGCCCAATTCGGGTTGCTTACCTCAGTTTTTCTACTGGTATATGGGTTTCTGAGTCCTTTCGGAGGCTACTTCGCCGACCGGTACAGCAGAAAGAAGGTGATTGTAATTAGCCTCCTGGTCTGGTCCGCTGTCACACTCTGGACAGGTTTCGTGCATTCATTCTCAGAGATGCTTACAGCCCGCGCAATTATGGGTATCAGTGAAGCCTGTTACATCCCGGCAGCTGTTGCCCTGATCATAGATTATCACAAGGGGCCCACCAGGTCTCTCGCTTCCGGCATCCTTATGAGCGGATTGTACGCCGGTATGGCCCTGGGAGGGGCTGGTGGATACATTGCGGAGATGTGGGGCTGGCGCTTTGGATTTCACCTGTTTGGCAGCCTGGGAATTTTGTATGCAATTATCCTTATGTTTTTCCTTAAGGATGCTCCCAGGAATCAGCCTGAAAACGTCCAACTGAAAGATAAAACATCCAACCATAAGCGTGATCATAAGATGCCTGTTTTTGCGATGCTCAAAACGCTGTTCAGCTCCTTTTCCTACCGGATAATCCTCATATACGGGAGCCTGCTGGGAATGACTTTCTGGGTAATATATGCATGGCTGCCCACCTATTTTAAAGATGGTTTTAACCTCTCACTTGGAGAAGCCGGCATTTCTGCCACTGCATTTATCCAGGCAGCCTCTTTTATTGGTGTGATCACGGGAGGCATCATCGCCGATCGCTGGTCTAGGAAAAATCTTAAGGGCAGGGTCTATATCATGGCCCTCGGTTTTATAGTTGGAGGTCCGTTTCTTTTTCTGATGTCCTCCACGCTGGTCTTTGGAATAGCCATTGCAAGTATAGTGATATTCGGTTTGGCCAAAGGATTTCATGATGCTAATTTCATGCCTGTCATTTGTCAGGTTGTCGATGAGCGTTACAGGGCTACCGGCTATGGAATTATGAGTTTCTTCAGTGTAATTGCAGGTGCCATTATGATCTATCTGGGTGGTGCATTGAAAGATGCCGGTATTTCACTTGCGGTTGTTTTCCAGATATCGGCAGCGGGGGTTCTGCTATCAGGATTGATCCTGCTGTTGATCAGACCGAAAGCAGAAACGTAAAAGAGCAAATCAATGATGAGCATATGAAAATCAGAACAGAAGTTTTATCCACCCACAGGCTGAAAGGGAAGCCGGCAGGTCAGATGGTGCATACCGGGGTTCTGACAGGTGAAATTGCGGGTGTCTCTGTGGAGTACATTTCAATCAAGGGGCCCTCTAAGATGCATGAACCCGCACAGTCCGGATTCTATGATCTCCTGCTCTCTCTTGGTGGGGCAGGGACTATTCAGACAACTGGTAGAAGTGTTAATATTGGTTCAAGCCATATTGCCAGAATACCTTATAATGAACAGTACACAATTGGGACAGAAAAGGATCAGGAATTTCACTTTCTGAGAATCAGAAAATTGCTGGATGACAAAGATATCCACCATATTACTTGTCATCCCGCAAATCATGAAACGTTGTATATCAAGGCACTCAATGAATGTCCGGAGTATTCGGAAGATATTAAAAGCGATCAGACCGTCAACAGAATGATCCTGCCGGAGGGGATGGTCCCCCGCTTCTGTATGGGGTCAGTTGAGACACAGGGACCGGACGAGGTTGCGGCACATGAACATCCCATGCTGGACCAGCTGTTTTACGGATTGCCGGGCTGCAATTGTACCTGTTATGCAGATCATGAAGAGACCAATTTGTCAGAAAACATGATGTTACATATCCCACTGGGTTCAACCCATGCTGTATCGGTATCAGAAGGGGAGAAACTGGCCTATATCTGGTTTGATTTCTTCCTCACACTGGAGGGAGAGAAATATATGAACGAACAACATCAGATGGATGAAGAGTAAACAGGATGACTGACATCAACCTGTGATCCCTATTTCAACCACCTGTCATACCAGTCAAATGCCTCCTGCTGCATTGGGGCATCCAATTTATGGGGCCCAGGGTAAAAACTGGTTTTATAATGATCGCCGGCTCCTGCCTTATCATATAACTCTTTTAGGATCTCGTCGGCCCGGTTCATTCCGTCCAGGGTATAAAGTTCATCATCGGAATTGTTCAGGATCAGGGCTGGTAATGGCACACGCAATCCAAGGATCTCGGGAAAGTCCAGGTACCGGGGTAACAACGGGGCGTAGGTCATCCAGGTATGTGTATACGATTTATTCAAAAGAAAGTCATCCCAGGT
>JBDLIX010000257.1:0-5400 GCA_039714655.1 Bacteroidota bacterium | reverse complement strand
ATGACCACCGAATGGCCATGGCATTTGCACCGCTGGCCATCCCATTCAGTTCTATCATTATTGACGATCCCATGGTGGTAACCAAATCCTACCCAGGTTATTGGAATGATCTGGAAAAGGCGGGATTTGGGATTGCCCCGCTTTGACAGCATCCCTGCACTGTAAAATGCCAACAGGCTAGGAATGACCTTTGATCACGATCCTCATAATTTTATAGTTCAACCTGAAAAACTTGTAAAGTTGAACCAGAAAATTGGTACGTAAGTGTTTGGTAATTCGTGTGGGCATCGGAGGATAGAACTCATCCTTATAACCTCTTGATATATGTAGATCTTTCATAGTTTTCGACTTTACAGACTTTCGACTATTCTGGCAGCAACCACCAGAATGGATATCCCTTTGCTTTATGGAGGAACATATAATGTAGAAACAGTTTAATCCAGTGGCCAGCAAGTCCGATTTCACCAACTGTGGCATTGATGTCCCTGCCCCATTTTGGATATTTCTCCCAATCCTGTACGATGGGCGACACTGTCATGGTAGCTCCCATACCTTTTCTTATACCGTATCCCACAGAGATGATACAGGCAGCCCCCATCCTGCCCATACTTGCTGTATGCTTATGTGTATCGGTCTGATGCCTGATCCTGTGAGCTATGTTTTGAGCCACCACCTTGCCAATAACTCCTGAAGGCATCCCCGTACGTGGCGGAGTTGGATAAATATCTGTTCCATTTCTGCTTTTCATGGGCTTTGAAATAGAATGAGGTGGGGCAAAAGCAATCCCTGCAGCATAAATGTTATCATAGTTGGGATTTTGATAGGTTGTAGGCCAGTCTTCAATGGTCCACTCCTCAAAAGGTCTGGCTTGATAATCGGCATCCACCAACATCAATCCGTTTCCTGCGAATAACCTGGAGGTTATATCATTCCCTGTGCGATCAAAGGCGCCTATTCCATGTCCGGAAAATGCCGGGATCAACATTGCAAAATCATAATCAATGGTTTTGTAATCCCCGGCAAGTGTTTCATAATGGATCTTGCCCTGATCCACTTTTTGAACTCCTGCCCTTTTAATCCAATTAATACTATTCTCGGCAAGGACCGACTCGGCAAAAATCTTCGTGGAAGTAACATAACCCCCACGCTTGATAAATGCACCTCCCATGCCAAAATCTCCAACTTCATACTCGTTGGTGAGCCACGTAATTTCAGCAAGATGTAACAACTTTTGCTTCCTCAGTTCAAATGAGATGTTCATGGCATATTCAAATGCTGCACCCTGACAGGTAGCCATTGCATGGCCCGTCCCAATTACAATCTTCTGCTTTTCGCCTCTCTTTAATTTTTCAATTACTTTTTGCAGTTCTTCCCAGGCATGTGCTGCATGATCATACGAACAGACCGAGACGGTGGTATTGTTACCGGGTCCCAGCCCTGGTGTTTTCTCAAAGTTTAATTTCGGACCGGTGGCATTGACAAGGTAATCGTATTCTATATTTTCCTTCGATCCGCTGTTATCAGGAGATGTATATTCTATGGTAACAAATCCCCTTAAAGAAGATCCGTCACCCTCCGGATGTATGGATAAAGCTTTTGCCTGCCTGAAATCTATCCCCCATCTTCTATATACCCTGGCCAGTTTAAACCGGACATTATCAATGGTCATTCGGCCGACACCCACCCAGATATTGGATGGAATCCATTGATAATAAGCACTTGGAGAGACAACAATTACGTTGTGTTTTTTACCCAACTTTCTTTTTAGAAATGCGGCTGCTGTATGTCCCGAAACTCCAGCACCCAATACCAGTACATTCATAGCTTGCGGTGTTTAATTTTTCATATCCCTATGGTTCAGAAAAAACTGTTTGAGCAGGGTTGAGGAGGAGTTCTCCAGTATTCCGGGGATCACTTCTGTTTTTTTATGCAGGAGGGGCGCTTCGATACGAGTAAAGCCTTCCCGGGGGTCTGACGCGGCATAAACCACCCGGTCCACCTGTGCCCATTTCAGGGCTGCAGCACACATGACACAAGGTTCCAGGGTGACATACAGTGTGCAATCCACCAGGTATTTTGCCCCCAGGAAATTGGAAGCGGAGGTAGTGGCGATCATTTCGGCATGGGCAGTCACATCATTCAGCTGCTGGGTCATGTTATGGGCACGCGCAATGATGCGGTTCTGATTTACAATGACCGCGCCCACCGGCACCTCTTCTTTTTCAAAAGCCTTTTGCGCCTCTTTAAGTGCCTCATTCATAAAATATTCATCTGAGAAAACCGGATATATCATATAGGTCAAGTTTCTTTACTTTTCCTCTTTAAAAGTTGCTAAATTTGCACCACATCACATTACAAAAATAAGAAACGAGAGGGTATCTCACATAAAATTGAAGAAAATGTACAGGACACACAATTGCGGAGAGTTAACCATGGAAAATATCGGAAAAGGGGTGATCCTTTCCGGATGGGTTCAGAAATCAAGGGATTTGGGAGGGATGACTTTTGTGGATCTGCGTGACCGTTATGGAATTACGCAGCTGGTATTCAATATGGAAACCGATTCCGCTCTCTGCGGTGAAGCACGTAAACTGGGTCGTGAATTCGTGATCAGGGCTGAGGGTAAAGTGGCTGAAAGAAGCAATAAAAATCCCCAGATTGCTACCGGGGATATCGAGATCATGGTGGAGAAGCTGGAGATACTGAACAGCTCAATTACACCGCCGTTTACCATTGAAGAGAATACAGACGGGGGAGATGACCTCCGGATGAAATACCGTTACCTGGACTTGCGTAGATCGGTTGTGAGAGAGAATCTTCAGTTGCGTCACCGCATGGCCATCGAGATCCGCAAATATATGAGCGAACAGGGTTTTCTTGAGGTAGAAACTCCGGTATTGATCAAATCAACCCCTGAAGGGGCACGGGATTTCGTGGTCCCTTCCAGGATGAATTCAGGTGAATTCTATGCATTACCACAGTCGCCACAGACCTTCAAGCAACTCCTGATGGTGGCTGGATTCGATAAGTATTTCCAGATTGTGAAGTGTTTCAGGGACGAGGATCTGAGGGCCGATCGTCAGCCCGAATTCACCCAGATCGATTGTGAAATGTCATTTGTTGAAAGGGATGATGTGCTGGATGCATTCGAGGGATTGGCAAAGCACCTGTTCCGTTCTATCAAAGGAGTGGAGATCGATGGAGAATTTCCGAAAATGGACTATACAGAAGCCATGAGCCGGTATGGCAATGACAAACCTGATCTCCGTTTTGGCATGGAGATCAGCGAGATGACTGACCTTGTCAAAGGCAAAGGTTTTCAGGTATTTGATTCGGTGGAATACATTGGCGGGATCTGTGCAGCCGGTTGTGCCGGTTACAGCAGAAAGCAGTTGGATGCATTGACGGACTTTGTGAAACGGCCACAGATCGGAATGAAGGGCCTCGTTTATCTGAAATATAACGAAGATGGCAGCCTGAAATCGTCTGTGGATAAGTTCTACGATGAAACGGCCCTGAAACAGTGGGTGGAACTGCTTGATGCAAAACCGGGCGATCTGATTCTGACTCTTGCAGGTGACCACGAACTGACACTTAAAGCGTTGAGCGAACTCAGGCTTGAAATGGGCAACCGGCTGGGCCTCCGCGATTCCAATATCTTCAAACCCTTATGGGTGGTGGATTTTCCGCTGTTGGAGTGGAACGAGGAGACAAGCCGGTTCCATGCCATGCACCATCCTTTCACCAGTCCATACGAGGAGGATATGGAGCTGTTCCGGACCGATCCCGGAAAAGTAAGGGCACGGGCCTACGACCTGGTAATCAATGGAGTGGAGATTGGTGGTGGCTCCATCAGGATCCATGACGAAGGATTGCAGAAACAGATGTTTGATAACCTGGGATTTACCGAAGAGGAGGCCAACAAGCAGTTTGGTTTCCTGATGAATGCATTCCAATTTGGAGCACCGCCCCACGGGGGTATTGCCTTTGGATTTGACCGATGGGTGGCCCTGTTCGCCGGTATCGAATCGATCAGGGATGTGATCGCATTTCCCAAGAATAATTCGGGACGTGATGTAATGATCGACACTCCTTCAACCATTTCAGAGGATCAGCTCGAAGAGCTTTCACTGAAAATTAATCTTAAAAGGCAGGTTTAATTCTTTATTCAAAAAAAATGAGAAAGCTGATTTTTATTTTGTTTGTGTTGCCGAATCTTATTTACGCACAGTATGATGAGTATAAAATTGATGCACTCGTCACTCCACAGGTTCAAGGAATCACTATTACTGTGGGAGGAGAACAGGCTGATGTAGATGGATTTTCAAATAAAGCTATTCAGTTAGCCGTGAATGCGCTGCCGGCAGAGGGTGGTATTGTACAACTCAATGATGGAATTTTCGAACTGAAAGATGCCGTACATCTCCGCTCGAATGTGAAGTTGATTGGATCGGGTGCTTCTACTGTTTTAAAACGGGCTGAGGGTTTCAGGTCAAGATTGATTGATGATGCTGATTACGGTGAACTTAAACTAATGGTGGAGGATGCTTCCGGGTTTGAGCCCGGGATGAGCGTGCAAATCTGGGATGAGCCCCAGTCATCCTGTTGGGATGTATCTGTTGGAACAATTACCGACATTGTAGACAATATACTTTATATTGACAGCTACCTGATCAGGGATTATCGAGCCGACCGGGGTGGGTGGGTTTCTAATGCCGGTTCAGGAGTTTTAATAAAAGAGGCTGAAAATGTGGTGGTAACAAACCTTGTCATCGATGGAAATAAAGAACATCATGAACAGGTGGACGGATGCAATGGAGGTGGGGTGGCAGTTTTCAAATCACAAAATATTACCATTGACAACATTCATGTAAAAGATTTTAACGGCGAGGGTATCACCTGGCAGATCACTGAAAATGTTACGGTACAGAATTGTGAGATCGAGGGCTCTGCCAATATGGGTATGCATCCGGGTACTGGATCTCCCAAATCGAGGATTCTGAATAATAACAGCCATCACAACGCTGTGGACGGCATGTTTATTTGCTGGCGTGTTCATCACAGCATTGTAAAGGGCAATCAATTTCACCACAATGGCAGGTATGGAATATGTACGGGCCATAAAGACAGCGATGTTGTTTTTGAGGAGAATCATATTTTCGAAAATGGCAGTGATGGAATCAATCTTCGGGGTGAAAATTCACGAAATTCACCTCATCGCAATACATTTTTAAATAATCTCATCGAAAATAACGGTCAGGACGGAGAGGGCTACGGTTTTGCTGTTTACAGTACCCCGCAAGACCTGGTCATTAAGGATAATACTATTCGTGATACGGACAAGGGAACTCAAAAAGCAGGCGTTTTTCTTCAAAAAGATGTTCCTGAAATTACTTTAGA
>JBDLIX010000256.1:0-5413 GCA_039714655.1 Bacteroidota bacterium | reverse complement strand
AAGTATATTCCATTCAAGCTGTGGAGTGGACTTATACAGGAAAGTTGGTGATACAACGCTAACAGGAATTATTTGGCAGCGGTCTCTCTGGGTAAATACAACCAGGTTGTGATTGGATAATGATCAGAATAGTCGGTTTTTATGCGTTTGAACTGATGGGAGATCATGGGATTGTTGTACATGATATAGTCAATTCTCAGTGATGGCAACTCTCCTGCATAGGTATTGCCAAATCCTCTCCCAGCGACCCTGAATGCATCATGCATGCCCTTCTTGATCTTTCGATAGGCATAGGATTGGGGAGTGTCATTAAAGTCTCCCATAACAACTACCGGATGAGGAGAATCCTTGATGTAACTGGCAATCATTGCCGACTGTTCAGCCCGCAATGCAAAAGCCTTCTTTAGCTGGAATCCGATATTTCTGATGCCACGTATCTGTTGATGGGTGTATTTGAGGCGAACGGTATCCAGAAAGGCGTAGTCTTCCTGCCTGAAATTGATGGATTGCAGATGAATATTAAAAATCCTTACCGTGTCGGATTGGAACAGAATATCTGTATACATGGCTGCATTGAAAGAGGTATTGAAAGGAATGCGGCTCTTTTTGATAATTGGGTATCTGCTGAATGTGGCGATCCCGAATCCATTCCTGTTGGTCTGATCAGCTGTGTAGAAAACGGCACTTTCCGGAAGGAATTTCAACTCTTTTGATAAATCGGCATGTGATTCTCCTTTCCGGGTAGAAGTATGATACTCCTGAAAGCACAGAATATCAGGCTCCTGCTGCTCAATAAAACCAAATATCTCTTCTTTTATCCCGGGATCACTGGTCCAATGATAAATATCGAATCCCCTAACATTGTATGAGAGTGTTTTGAACAATCGGTCTGGGGAGGAAGTCTGGGGGATTTTTGCGTCTTTGAAATTCAGAGGCAATAAACTGTTCAGATGATTCAACCCCAGCAGAATGACAATAAGCGATATCAGTATCTCCTTTTTCAGTTGTATGAGCCAGTAGCAGAGAAAAATCAGGTTCAGGATCAACAGAAATGGGTATGCCAGTCCGAACAATGCAGGAAGGATGACTTTTGAGGGATTCACAACCGGTGCCAGATAAGCCATAAGCAAGCCGGCTGCTGCCAGTGCATTCAGAACCAGGACAATTCTGTCTGCGAACTTTTTCATGGCACTATTTTTTATGATCGCTCATTTTGAACAACAGCTCTTTCTCTTTGGCAGACAAACTATCATATCCTGCTTTGGAGATTTTATCCAGGATCTGATCAATTTCTTTCTGCTCCTCAGACTTTTGCTTTTTATAATCGATGTCGTTGGAGGGGCGTTTGTGGGTAACTGTCATCTTCTGTTTCCCCGGTTTAAACCAGGATGCCATGCGGTCCATCATGCGATCGAATCCTTTGGAAATATCCTTCCCCTGCTTATAATAGTAGGCAAAGAGAAAACCCATCAGCGCACCTCCGATATGGGCTATTTTACCGCCTGTATTTACGGAAAAGTCAACCAGGGATGTAAATATAAACATGACCAGTGCGATGTACACAATCTTGATAGGCCCTATCAAAATCAGGTGCATCCTCCTTTCCGGCTGGTAAGTGGCAGTTGCAACAACTACTGACATAACCGATGCAGAGGCACCCAGTGCAACGGAGCTTTCTCTGACCTGACTGAAGACCGGAAAAATGTTATAAAAGAGTACATAAAGAATGCCACCGGCCAGTCCACCCATTAAATAGGTGCTGAGTAGTTTTTTGAGTCCAAGTTCCTGGATAAAGACCGTACCAAACCAGAAAAGCCACAACAGATTGAAAAGAATGTGGATGAAATCCACGTGCAGAAACATGTAAGTCACCAGAGTCCATGGACGTCTGGCAAGAACATCCAGATTCGAAGGAACGGCAAGAGTATTCAGGAATTCATCAAACAGGTCATAGGAATTTGACAGGAAAAGAATGATCCTGACAATTTGTACGACAAGAAACAGGCCAAGATTCAGGTATATCAGCTTATGAAGGGTAGATCCCTTCCGGAAGGACTCCTTTATTTCATCTGTAATACTCATATAACCAAATTGTTAATAGAAGTTTCGAGTGAATCTGTTCCAGTATTTGATCAATATAAACCCAAAAATCATACCACCCAGGTGTGCAAAATGTGCCACATTACCTCCCTGACCTGATAATCCAAGGTAAAGCGAAACCACTCCAGCTCCAATAATAAGCCACTTTGCTTTGATTGGAAATGGGATAGGTATTATGAAAAGCGGAGTGTTTGGAAACAACATTCCGAAAGCAAGTAAAACACCATACACTGCTCCGGAGGCACCCACAGTGGGACGCATCAACTCCCGACCAAGCTGATAATAGGGATTTCCAGGCTGAAGGATCTCATTGAGCAGTGTCACATTGATACGATCCACAGAATAGGAAGCTTTCAGTGCAGCTATATCGGGTGCTAACTGGATATAGTTTACAAGTATATGTACCAGTGCCGCACCCAAACCTGTGATGATATAATAGATTAAAAACCTTTTGCTTCCCCATACGTTCTCGAGAACTTTTCCAAACATCCAGAGCGCCCACATATTAAAAAAGAGGTGAAAAATCCTGGTGCTGTCGTGCATGAACATATGGGTAACAATTTGCCAAGGTTTAAACATCGGCGACTGGATATAGAATAGCCCCAGGTGAAAATTGAGGTTGACTCGAAACATCCGAATGAAGAGGAATGTTGCCAGCCATAATACCACATTGATTATAATCAGGTTCTTAGTAACCGGGGGAGTATTGCCAAATCTTCCACTAAATAATCGACTCATAACTTTAATCTTTAAAATGGTTGTCCAGTTCCTCCAGCTCAATGATTTTCACGATAAGCTTTCCGGACGGGGAATGATTGGGATTGCTACAGGAAAAAAGTTGATCAACAAGTTCCTGAATCTCCAAATCTGTTAACGAATTTCCGTAGTTGATGGCAGAGGCACGAGCAGCAGACCTGGCAATCCGTTCAGAAACTCCAAAATCGATATTCCCCTGCAGAGATTTATACTGTTCAATCATCAGCTCCAACTTGTTTCCAACACCGGTGGCAGACATCTCTGAAGGGAATCCATGCACTACAACATTGTTGTTGCCAAAGTCCCTGATATCAAATCCCACTTTATCAAGCCCATCAATCATATCGAGACAAACTTGGTAATCGGCAGCATTCAACTTGATGGTCTCAGGAAACAGGGATTGTTGTGCCAGTGGTACTTTATTTTCCTGAGATTCGAGCAACTTTTCATAAAGGATCCGCTCATGCGCCCTTTTCTGATCAATTACCATCACTCCGGATTTAACAGGTGAAAGAATGTATTTGTTCTTTACTTGTAAATTTCTGTTTGTAGAGACTTTTGTATCAGAGACAGGTTCAAAAAGCCGCTCCCAACCTTCAAATCTGTCATCCAGATAGGGAGTGCTCTTTTTTTCTCTCTCATAGGTTTTTTCGCCCTCAAAGGGATTATACTCGGGATTGGTGTCGATGTTTGGAATACGAACCTCAGTTTCTTTAGTCAGTACCGGTATATCAATTACTCCCTCCTTTTGGAAATCTAATGATGGAGAGAGGTTGTATCTTCCAATTGCCTCCCGTACCGATGCAAGCAATATCTGCCATATGGATTTCTCATCTTCAAACTTGACTTCTGTTTTTGAAGGGTGGACATTCACATCAATCTTTGAAGAATCGGTGTCGAAGAAAATGAAATAGGAAGGGATATGCTGGGGGGCCAGTATCTGATCGTAACCACTCATTACTGCTTTGTGAAAATAGGGATGCTTGATAAAACGGTTGTTTACAAAAAAGAATTGCTCACCATATGTTTTCCTGGCGTGTTCAGGTTTGCCAATAAATCCGGTAATCTTTATGAGAGATGTTTCAGTTTCCAGGGGGATCAGATAAGAAGTGACGGCTTTACCGAAAACACCAATGATACGTTGTCTAAGATTTGCCGGAGGTAGATGTAAAATTTCGGTTTGGTTATGGATCAGGGTAAATTCCACTTCGAGGTGGGTGAGTGCCACATGATTAAACTCATTGATGATATGACGCAGCTCGGTATGGTCACCTTTTAAAAATTTCCTTCGGGCTGGGATATTGAAAAAAAGGTTCTTTACCTGGATATTGGTTCCAGGAGTTGTTTGAACCGGCTCCTGGGATTCAAACCTGGATCCGGCTATGCGAAGATGTGTACCAAGTTCATCATTCGGTCTGCAGGTTTTTAGCGAAACTTCAGCCACCGCAGCCATGGATGCCAGTGCTTCTCCCCGGAATCCACAGCTCTTTATGGCAAAAAGATCCTCAGCTCTACTGATCTTGGAAGTTGCATGTCTCTCAAAACAGATTCGCGCATCAGCTTCAGACATCCCGCAACCATTGTCCACTACCTGTATCATGGTCTTTCCGGCATCCTTTACCATGACCTTAATAGAAGTTGCTCCTGAATCTACTGCGTTCTCCATAAGCTCTTTGACCACAGAAGCTGGTCGCTGGATCACTTCACCTGCTGCGATCTGGTTGGCCACCGCATCACTCAACAATTGGATGATATCTGACATCTACCTGAAAAATAAGAGATATGCAAGCAAAAACAACAACACAAGAATGACAAGGAGTCGAATATTGGAACTTCGGGTTGCTTTTACTTTTGTTTTCTGGGTAGCTTGCCTGAAGGAACCCCTTCTGATGGTGCTACGATTGGAATCCGATGGCATATCATATCCCATCTCTTGCTTGATCCTTCTGACCCGCTCATCCCGCTCTTCCTTCTCAGGATCCCAGTACCTTGGAGAGTAATTAAACTGCTTATGGCCCGGGAGCTTAATAAACCTGGGTATTCCCATTCTGCATCATTTAGTCGGTAAAGTTAATGAAATAAGTCTGTAAGTCGAAGTCAGTAAAGTCAAAAGTCAGTAAAGTCGAAACTCTTTTACTGTGATGGTTTGAAGTGTTCATTGATGCCCGAATGAATATCATTCAGAATATTATGCAAAAGAGGCCATCCTTTTGAGATGACCCCTTTTCTGAATTGGCTTATTTATCCAGGATTATTCCTCGCCGGCATTAAAACTGACGGGAACAACTACTTGCACATTGACCGGTTTGCCCCGCTGTGTTCCGGGATTCCAGTCAGGCATCTCTTTAAAAACCTCCAAGGCAGGTTTATCAAACTCTTTATGGGTACTGCTGGCTATTTTGATTTCCTCCAGTTTACCTGAAGTGGTGACCAGGAATTGTACATTGACCTCCCCGCTAATTCCTTTCTTTTTCAATGATTCCGGGTATTCTAAGTGTGAATAGATATAGGACTTCAACGCCGCTTTGCCACCGGGAAACATGGGCATATCTTCCAC
>JBDLIX010000255.1:0-5429 GCA_039714655.1 Bacteroidota bacterium | reverse complement strand
CAGGAAAAATGAGGACGAATATGATATCAGGTGTAATTCTGGTTCTGGGCTCCCCTAACGACGATCAGGGTCGCCTATTGAGCATTGCGATTGAAAGGTGCACACAGGCTTTTGCAGAGTTCCAGAGAAACCCGGAATACGCAGTTCTACCTACTGGCGGCTGGGGTCAGCACTTTAATACCACGGAAAAGCCCCATGGACACTACATCCGTCAGGAACTGTCGGCTCGCGGGATTCCCGACCACGCCTTTCTTCCATTTGCTGAGAGTTCAAATACCATAGAGGATGCAAGCCTGTCGCGTCCAATTCTCGCTTCTTATCCGGAAGCCGATTTGATTGTTGTGACTTCGGATTTCCATGAGGAAAGAGCCCGGTTCCTGTTTGAACGTGAATTTCCGGAGAGGAATATAACCATTTCGGCGAGCGTTACTGATTTGCCTTATGAGGAACTGGCCCGACTCAGCGCTCATGAGAAGCAGGCACTGGAGAGACTTAAGAACAAAAAATGAAAAGGCATCCTCCCATCATATCAGGCATCATATTATCAGGATTCCTGCTTATGCTTTCATTGAGCTCCTGCCTGGAAAAAGAAGGTTCGCCCAACGAAAAGGATGATGGTTATCGCGGAATTTGGTACATGAACCAACCCCTGAAGAGTGTCTACAAGTACAAATATAGTGGAGGCCTCGGTACATACTGCGCAAAACATAAACCTTTTGCGATCTATTGTGACAAGGTCGGGAAAACGTTCTTTTGCTATGGAGGTACAACCAAAGGTAGCAACCGTCAACTGATACACATGGTCTCCTACTATGATCATAAGAAGAAGAGGGTTCCCCAACCAACGATTCTTCTGGATAAGAAAACCGACGACGCTCATGATAACCCTGTTATTTCGGTGGATGACAAGGGTTATATTTGGATTTTTTCAACTTCACATGGAACAGACAGACCCTCCTATATCCATCGAAGCAAGAAACCATACAATATAGATGCTTTTGAACTCATTGATGCCACAAGAGTTGAGGATAGTAAGGAAGTTCCTATCACAAATTTTTCATATTTACAGGCGTGGCATCTCCCGCAACAAGGATTTGTCTGCTTCTTCACAAAATACGGATGGGGTTCCCATCGAACCATCTGTTTCATGACGAGCCCGGATGGTGTCAAATGGTCCCCCTGGCAAAGGATTGCGACCATCGCCAATGGTCATTATCAGATCAGTGGCGTGACAAAAAGTAAAGCAGCTTCGGCGTTTAATTATCACCCGGAACAAGGTGGATTGAATTATCGGACCAATCTCTATTACGTTGAAACAGATGATCTTGGTGAATCCTGGAGCAATGCGAACGGACAAAAACTACAGTTGCCTCTTACAAGCAGCAATAACACGGCACTGATTCGGGACTATGAATCCCAGGGGCTAAAGGTCTATCTGAAGGATCTCCGTTTCGACCAGGATGGAAATCCCATCATTCTTTTCATTACCAGTAAAGGATATGAGGCAGGCCCGGGGAATGATCCTCGTACCTGGACCATCGCTCACTGGACCGGTAAACGGTGGAACATACAGCCGGTTACTACATCTGATAACAATTATGATATGGGATCTCTTTTTATAGAGGAGGATGGCACCTGGAGTATCATTGGTCCGACCGAGACAGGTCCTCAGTCATACAATCCAGGAGGCGAGATGGCTATCTGGAGCAGCAATGACAAAGGGTTGAGTTGGAAGCGACTCAAACAGATCACACATACCAGCAAGCACAATCATAATTACGCACGCAGATCTCTCAATGCCCACCCTGATTTTTACGCTTTTTGGGCTGACGGGCATGGAAGAGAACCATCTGGATCAAACCTCTATTTCTGTAATCGTGCAGGAGATGTATATGCTCTTCCCCGACAAATGAAGGACTCATTTGAAAAACCAAACATATTCAAGTGATCAAAACTCCATTCCGCCGGTACATTCCCGGTGAAACATGCATGGTTCGTGAAAAGATCCGGGTGAAGTAGTACCTGTCTGAAAATCCACATGCAGACGCGATCTGATCAATGGTCAGGTCACTGTGATGTAATTGGTTACAGGCTTTTTCAATGCGCATTCTTAATAGATATTTTCGCGGGGGATAACCCGTTTGTTCTTTAAAAAGCCGGGCATAGGCATTGACCGACATTCCACCCTTTTCAGCCAGCATTTTGTTTGATATCTCAATCTGACGGATGTTTTTTTCCATATGCCGGATTCCGTTTATTACTCTGGAATCCAGGATCCTGTTCCTCCATGCATCGCCAGGGATTTGATGAAGAAGTGAAAACAGCAGGGAATATAGTTCAAGGCTTCCAGCCTGTTCAAACATTACCCTGCCCTCAATAAGCTGGTCTGTGAGGGAACGAATAAGTTTTTTCTGATCCTTATTCATATCAAAAACAAAAATATCAGGGGATATGGTGTCGAATGGATAACCCAGCGTGAAGTGAATGAACATGTGGAGTACGCTCCCGGATTCAATCATCTCCTGCTCCATTTTTCTGCTCTCCACCCGGCCCCCTTTCAGGGAATAGAGCTGATCTCTGTCATCCGAGACTCCATCAATATCAGAGGCAAATGGAGTATTTGGAGGGATCAGGATCATCTTATCCGGTTCCAGGTATATTGTCTTATTGTACACAATCCACGCCCTGCCTGATCTGTTCCAGTAGAATCTCCAGTATGGGAAGGACATTTGCTGGCTTTTCCATTCAGCCATCCACCAGTACCGGCAGCAGAGAAGCCTTGGGAGCACCTCCTGGAATTCCTGAATCCGGCTGGAGGGATCCCCGTCAGCGGGTATTTCCTGGAACCTGAACATTTGAGTAATTGTTTATTTTGTACACAAATCTAAGAGATTTTTCCATTTCCCGGAACTGCTTTCCTCCATATCTTGCATTTGCAAACAAACCATCGCCTGATGAGTTTACAACAGGGACGTTTTAAATGCATCGCAGTGGATATGGGAGCCGGTAGTATCCGGGTGATGCTTGGTATGGTTGATAAGGAGGGTATATCCTACAGCGAGATCCACCGGATCACCAATGAGATCATTGTAAGTGACGGACATGACCGTTGGGAGATAGAGCGGATTGACCGGGAAATAAGAATCGGTATCTCAAAAGCCATTGAATTATCACAGGATGCTCCGGAAAGTATCGGGGTCGATTCATGGGGTGTGGATTTTGTCCTTTTGGATGATCGGGGTGAACTGGTAGAGACTCCGGTTGCATACAGGGATAGTCGCACAGAAGGAATGCAGGAGAAGTGGAAGACCATGATGCCTGAGATGGAGACTTTCCGGCGCACAGGGATTAATTTTTATATTTTCAATACCCTGTTCCAGTTGCTCTCTCTGAAAGATTCTGAAGTTTTAAAAAAAACCGCCCGGATCCTGTTTATGCCATGCTATGTTAACTACCTTTTATCGGGTCAGGCCCATAATGAACTTTCCATCTCATCTACTTCCCAGCTGCTGGACATCCAGGGTGATGAGTGGGATGATGAGATTCTGGAGAAGTTACACATGGAGAAGGATCTGCTTGGAGAGGTTATTTCTCCCGGAACCCGCCTGGGACCGGTTTCGATTCCTGAAGCGGAAGGTACAGGCATGGAGAGTATCGCTGTTTGCGGACACGACACGGCTTGTGTGGTGGCTGCAATCCCCGTTGAGAATCCCAATTATGCCTTCATATCGGCCGGTACATGGTGTCTTCTGGGTATGGAATCCGACCGTCCTATGGTTAGTGAAGAGGCATTGCGTCTCGGTCTGTCCAATGAAAGGGGTTACAATAACACCTTCCGTACCCTGAAAAATATTGTTGGACTCTGGTTATTGCAGGGATTAAAGAAACACCTTCCTGAAAATACCTCCTATTTAGATATGGAAAAGATGACACAGGAAGGAGGAGCCATCCTGCAGGTGATAGATCCCGATGACCCCGGATTCTACAATCCTGAGGATATGAAGCAGGCCTTTGATGCCTATTTCAGGAAGACCAGTCAGGCCATTCCTGCATTTTTTGGTGCCTATTTGTTGTGCGCCTATGACAGTCTTTGTTTCTCCTTCAGGTATCATATTGAAAAGCTGGAAGAGCTTTCGGGTGGAAAAATTGAAATAATACACCTGGTGGGAGGTGGGAGCCAGTCAGATTATCTGAACCAGAGGATTGCCACCATTTGTAGCAGGAAGGTGGTGTCGGGACCGGTGGAAGGAGCTACCCTTGGAAACATCCTGATCCAGGCCATGGCCATGGGAAAAATTGAAACCCTCCAGGAGGGAAGAGATCTTGTAAGGCGCTCCTTTCCACTCAAAACGTATCATCCGAAAAAGGAGCCAACTGGCGCAAAGGAGCGGTATGAGAAATTCTTGAACTTGAAAGAACTTTAAAAATCAATAGAATAGTATGACAACAGAAAGATTAATCGGACAGGCCCCCAAAGTGGGGATCAGACCCACCATTGACGGAAGGCAGGAAGGCGTAAGAGAGTCCCTGGAAGAGCAGACCATGCAGATGGCAAAAAATGCTGCAAAATTGATCGAATCAAACCTGAAGCATCCGGACGGATCGCAAGTGGAATGTGTAATTGCTGACAGCTGCATCGGGGGTGTGGCTGAAGCGGCAGCCACTGCAGATCAATTTGCCCGGAAAGGGGTGGGAGTCAGTCTGACAGTCACACCCTGCTGGTGTTATGGGAGTGAAACCATTGATATGGATCCTATGATTCCAAAAGCCATCTGGGGATTCAATGGAACAGAGCGTCCAGGAGCTGTCTATCTGGCTGCAGCGCTGGCAGGACATAACCAGAAAGGATTGCCGGCATTCGGTATTTATGGAAAGGATGTGCAGGATTCGGACGATACTGCTATTCCGGATGATGTAAAGGAGAAGATCCTGACGTTTGTAAAAGCCGGTCTGGCCGTGGCCACCATGAAAGGTAAATCGTACCTCTCCATGGGAAGTGTCTCCATGGGAATTGCCGGTTCCATTGTGGATGCCAACTTCTTTGAGGAGTATCTGGGCATGCGTTGTGAGTATGTGGATATGTCGGAGTTTGCTAGAAGAATTGAACGGGAGGTTTATGATCCGGAGGAGTTTTCGAAGGCAATGGCCTGGATCGGGAAGAATTGTGTTGAGGGAAAGGACTATAATCCTGAAGAGACACAAAAATCAGGAGATGAGAAACAGAAGGATTGGGAATTTGTAGCCAAGATGGCGCTGATTGGCAGGGACCTGATGGTGGGAAATCCAAGGTTGAAGGAGCTGGGATTTGGAGAAGAGGCCATGGGCCACAATGCCATTGCTGCCGGATTCCAGGGTCAGCGTCAGTGGACCGACCATTTTCCCAATGGTGACTTTATGGAGGCGATCCTCTGTTCATCCTTTGACTGGAA
>JBDLIX010000254.1:0-5479 GCA_039714655.1 Bacteroidota bacterium | reverse complement strand
ATCTTTCAACTGAACAACGGCACTATATATTGTATGCACAGAACTATCTCCGGTTATCCTGCAGAATCCTATTCTGCTGACGGGGGAAAATCATGGACCCTTCCCCGGCCCCCGGTTTATGAAAACGGGATTAAGTTAAAGAACCCGAGGGCTTGTCCCAGAGTTTGGAAGTGCCAAAATGGGAAATACCTGTTCTGGTACCATAATCACGGGGGATGGAGTTTTGCTTCAAGAAACCCGGCCTGGATAAGCGGGGGGATAGAAAAAGATGGCAAAATAGTATGGAGCCAACCGGAAATATTATTATATGAAGAGAAAACTGATGTTAGGATGAGCTATCCTGATTTAATTGAGCAGGAGGGTAAATACTGGATAACGGAGACCAATAAAGAAGATGCCAGGTGTCATGCCATTCCTGAAGACTTTCTTGAAAAAATCTGGTCGCAATTTGATATAGATACAGTAACCAGGGAATACCTGATACACGAATGGAATGAAAGTGCCCTGAAGCCCGATACACTGTTAAAGATACCCCAAAACAGTCAGAATTTGTTTCAGGATGGATTCACCATCGACTTCATGATTAAAATGGGGGATCTCTCTCCCGGCCAGCTGATTTTATCCGCAACAGGTGAAAATGGAAAAACGGTTAAATTACAAACCGGAGAGTATGGTTCCATCGAAATTATTTTAAACAATGGGCATCAAACTACCAGATGGAATTCTGACCCGGGACTGATCAAAGCCTATAGAGAGCATTGCGTTGCAGTAACGGTTGACAATGGCCCCGGTATAATCCAGTTTATTGTCGACGGGGTAGTCAGTAACGGAAGGGATTTCCGCCAGTACGGGTGGACCCATTTTGACACCAATGTAAAGGATATTGATTTTAGTCAAATTGAAATCGGAGAATTAATTAGCGAAGGATTAGGCCAATTGGGAAAGTTGACAAATCTAAGAATCTACAACAGTCCACTGATGAACACTGAGCTTATCGGGAACCACCGGAATTTTCAGGCGAAAAAGCCGTAAGTACATTCATGGCTGTATCAATGACAATTGATCTGAAAAGATCTTTCTATTAATAGTATTATATTACCCTTTATTTGTATATTAGCTGATATTCTAATTAATATAGTACAATATGCAGCCTTTGCTTATTAAACATAAGCCCGGGGAGAATACCACTTTCAAAACCTGGCGAAATGCCAGGCCATATGTTCATAATTCGTGGCACTTCCATGAAGTATTTGAGATCACTTATATTGAGAAAGGCTGCGGAACACGGTTCATAGGGGACCATATTGAACAATATAATGATAATGACCTGGTACTGCTTGGATCCAATGTTCCTCATGAATGGAGAAGCGACTTTAAGGGTGACCTGAAGGCGGACTATTCAACCCGCAGTCTTGCTGTGCACTTTGAAAGAGATTTTGCAGGGTTGACATTTTTCGACCTGCCTGAAATGGAAAATGTTAGCAGGTTACTAAATAGTGCATCTCCCGGAATAAGTATTGTCGATGTTGGGGCCAGAAAGAAGATACACCGGCTGTTAAACCAATTGGTAAATCTTAAAGGTGCTGAAAGGATTATTAAGTTCATTTCGATTCTGGAACTCATTGCTACAGCGCAGGGTAACAAATTACTGGCCAGCCGGGAACTTGTAGCATCCTATGAAAGATCGAAAGACTACCGCATCAATGAGGTTTATAAATTCATCGCCAACAACTTTAAGAACGATATTACGCTGGACGATATGGCGGCAGTAGTGAGCATGTCCACCAACTCTTTTTGCCGCTATTTTAAAAAATGTGCCGATAAAACTCCGGTCAGGTACCTGAATGAGATCCGGACAGGATTTGCCTGTAAACTGTTGATGGAAGGCAATCTGAATGTGGCGGAATGTGCATATGCATCAGGATATAATAACCTGGCGAATTTTAACCGGCGGTTCAAATTACTGCTGGGAAAAACGCCAAAAGAGTAT
This sequence comes from Bacteroidota bacterium, assembly GCA_039714655.1. GTDB lineage: Bacteria > Bacteroidota > Bacteroidia > Bacteroidales. The sequence goes on along the minus strand of JBDLIX010000254.1, from coordinate 3,489 downwards.
ATGAATCAGTTCAAGTAATATGAGATTCCGGTTATATAACTATTTTTTAAATTTTATTGTGATGTTCAAAACAATAAGAGCCAGGTTGTTAGCATTATGCCTGTTGACAAGTGTTATGGTATCCTGCTCGGTAAACCAGACTCCTGAAAATGTTTACAGCATCAATACAGTACGTGAGCCTCAACAAATCCTGACAGGACATTTAAACCTGGGAACGAATGTATCTCCCGGAGGTGATGTGCTGGATGCAACCAGCTATTACTTTACCCGCAACAACAGGCCGTGGTACCCTGTTATGGGCGAAATCCACTATTCACGTGTTCCGGACTGGCAGTGGGAAGATGCAATATTAAAGATGAAGGCCGCAGGCATCACGGTGATTGCCTCCTATGTGTTCTGGATCTACCATGAAGAGGAAGAGGGAATATTTGATTTCAGTGGACAGCAGGATGTGGGCAGGTTTGTGGATCTGTGTGCCCGGCACGGACTGTATGTCCATCTGCGGATCGGTCCCTGGGTACATGGCGAGGCCCGCAACGGAGGATTCCCCGACTGGATAGTGAAGAAAGGCAATACCCGGCAGAACAATCCTGAGTATTTAAGTGATGTAAAGATATTCTGGGAACAGGTATATAAACAGGTAACAGGCCGTTTTTTTAAAGAAGGCGGACCGGTTATTGGGATTCAGATCGAGAATGAATTCCGTTTTAATAACCCGGAAGGCCTGGAACATATGCTTACTTTAAAAAAAATGGCCAGGGAGGTGGGCTTTGATGCACCTTACTATACCGCCACCGGTTGGCAGGGAGCTGACCTGGAACAAAAAGATTATCTAATAGTTAGGGGCGGTTATCCTGAAGCCCCCTGGGAGCAGCATATAAACAAATTACCGCTTTTTGACTTCTATTTGTTTGAGCCGCTAAAAATCGCCAAAAACATCGGTACCGACCTGTTGGGCGAAAGCGAGGAAGTAGAAATAAAACATACTTCTCTGTACCCTTATGCCACGGCCGAGATGGGTGGGGGCATGCAGGCTACATATCACCGCCGTCCCATAATCGTTCCGGAAGACTTAATGGGATTGCACTATACAAGGGTAGGTGTGGGTGCCAACCTGATGGGGTACTACATGTTCCATGGGGGCAGCCATTCCATTGGCAGGTTATCCACACTGCAGGAATCAAAAGCCACGAATTACCCCAACGATTACCCGGTAATCAGCTACGATTTTACGGCTCCTATTGGGGAATGGGGGCAGCTTAGGCCTTCGTACCAGGAGTTTAAAATACTGCACAGTTTCCTGAACAATTTTGGACACCTGGTCAGCACGTACCGCCCTTCCTTCCCCGACAGGCAGCCTTCGGGGACTGACGACAACAGCACGCTCCGCTTTTCGGTCCGTTCGGACAATCAACGGGGGTTTGTTTTTATTAACAACTATCAGCGGCAACTTGAGATGAACGATATTGAACAAGCACAGTTTGACCTGAAGTTAAAGGAGGGGGGCATATTGAAATTCCCCCAGACACCGGTAACGATCCGTAAAAATGCACAAATGATCTTCCCCTTTAACATGGACCTGTCAGGTGTAACCTTGAAGTATGCCACGGCCCAGCCACTGTGTAAGCTGAATGGGGATAAGGAGATGTACGTCTTTTTTGCGCCTGACGGGATACAACCTGAATATGCAATTGACCATGAAAATATAAGAGACATTGATGTAAAACAGGCAGAATTGGCGAAAAATGATGGAGTTTACCTGGTGAAAAGCACCATTCCCGGCACCGGTTGTTTAACTGTTATAACATTAACTGATGGGCGAAAGGTCAACATCCTGACCCTTACCCGCCGGCAAGCCCTGGATAGCTGGCAGGACGAAGTATTTGGTTCTGACCACCTGTTTCTTTCATCACAGGAACTGACCTTCCCGGGAGATGGTGTCAGGGTACAAAGTACCGGGGAGCACGATATCAGTGTGGCCGTTTATCCTGATGTGGCCGGACTGGCATTTGATGACAGGGGAAAAACAGATATGGTTGAGGATGGGATCTTTACACGCTATTCAACCCGGCTTCCGCTACAAAAGTTAAACGTTACATTCAAAGAGGTAACCAAAGTCGATACGTATGTTCCTGAAAAGAAAGTGCCTGCCGATAACAGAAAAAACCAGCCGGATCCCAAAAGTCCCGGGGCACAATATCAAACCAATTTCGAACCTGTAGAAGGCTCAAAGTATTACGAAATTGGTTTGCCGCCCTGGTCGGGTAAACATATTAACGATGCTTTCTTAATGGTTGATTACACAGGCGATACGTGGGCAGCTTATTTAAAAGGAATCCTGGTTGCCGACGATTTTTACCTTGGACTTCCCCTGACCATCGGGTTAAAACGATTTGGAGATGGTTCTGAACCATATAAAATGTTACTCCAGGTGGTCCCTTTAACCGCTGAGCGTGAAATCTATTTTGAAGATGATATCCGGGAAAAGATTGCAGCCAGTAACAACCAGGGGGTAAAGAAAATTGAATTAATCCCGCAATATGAAATAATCCTGAAAAAAAGATAGAGATGAGCATACGAACGAGCGTATTCATTGCAACGGTTACAATACTGGCGTTTTCAACAACTTCACTCTTTCCCCAAAACAATGACTGGAGAAATGTAAAAAATGGCTCACCAATTTATACAAATGGTTACTGCGACCAGCCGTATGTTGTAGTGCTGGATAATGGCAAATGGTTGTGTGTTTTTACTACCAACATAGGCCATGAAGGAAGCAAGGGGCAACACATTGTCAGTTGCACCAGTGAGGACCAGGGAAAAACATGGTCAGAGCCGGTGAAGATTGAGAAGCCCGGAAAAGAGTCGGCTTCATGGGCAATGCCATATCTCACTAAATATGGCCGCGTATATGCATTCTATAGTTACAACGGAGATAAGATACACGATCTGAACGGGAACATCAATATCCGGGAAGATATGATCGGGTGGTATTGTTATAAGTATTCAGACAACGAAGGTAAAACATGGTCGAAAAGATACCGGTTGGATATACCTAACAGAGCGGTCGATCTGAATAATGACTGGAAAGGGGAGGTGCAGATAATGTGGGGTATTGGCAAACCGATTGATGTTGACAATGGGATGATGTTTGCTTTCACCAAGGTTGGGGAATATATGCTTGATTACAGTGAAGGGTGGTTTTTTAAATGTTGCAATATCAACACAGAAAAAGAGCCCGATAAGCTTGAATGGACGATGTTGCCAGAGTCGGATGACGGGATAAAAAACCCGGCTTTGGGACCCATCAATGCTGAACACAATATTTTTCAGATGAACAATGGTACAATCTATTGCATGGAACGTACAATTTCAGGCTATCCCGCGGAATCGTACTCTACCGACGGGGGAAAATCGTGGACATTACCCCAACCTCCGGTTTATGAAAACGGAATTAAGCTAAAAAACCCGAGGGCCTGCCCCAGGATA
>JBDLIX010000253.1:0-5512 GCA_039714655.1 Bacteroidota bacterium | reverse complement strand
CTCGTTCTTCGCCTCTGGGCTCAGATCCTGCGGTTGTGGTTGGGTGCTCTCCCGGTTCGATTGATGTGATAAACCGTAACCCTTTACTTTTCCCTGATTTTTAGATATGAAGAGCCTGTATTGATCCGAGGTAAGATGAAGGGTTTCGGGGAGTATTACCTTGCGCCTGAGTAATTCAAAAAAACACATGGCAGTTGCCTCCACATCTGCTGCAGCATTATGGGCTTCTTGAAACTGCTCCTCGAACAGGTATTCATAGAGCTCTATTAATTTGGGAGGTTTGAACTTTCCTCCCCTGCCGCCAGGGAGTTTCATATGTTCGGTACTCGACCACATGGTACAAACCTGTTTCTTTTCCAGAAATGCTGTTTCGATTCCGCTTCTGACAAATTCTGCTCCCAGGGCATTGATATCGAACCGGATATTATGCCCGATTAGAAATCCGGCCCGTTCCACTGATTTATTGAATCGGAGCAATCCTTCCCTGAGAGAAACCCCTTGCTTGAGTGCTTTTTCCGTAGAAATACCATGGACCTTTTCGGCTGAATAGGGGATTTCAAAACCATCGGGCTGGATCAACACATTCTGATGATCAATTAGTTCACCGGATTCATCATGCATTTGCCATGCAATCTGTACGATCCTTGGCCAATTATCAACATCGGAGATGGGCGCATTATCCCTTTTAGGTAATCCAGTGGTTTCAGTGTCAAAAATCAAAAACATATTCAATCCAATCAGCGAATGTTCTACTATTTTACGGGCAGCATATACCAAGATTACCCTGAAATATTTTCTGTTAAAACCAGTATAACAAGGAAAAGCAAGCAGCTACCAGGTGAGATATCTCTTATGTAAAGTTAGGAGAAATAGTGCACCGATCTACTCATGTTAATAATTTATTGGCAGGATTTTTGCATACTAATAGAGCATGAAAAAATTCTCAATATATATCACAGGTATGTTGATGGTTGGAGTGTTGATTTCTTACCCGGCATTTTCACAGTCAGTGAATAATCCTGATCATAAGATTATAAATAGTGGCCTGCTTTCAGAGAAGATGAAAATATTTCCAAATCCGTCAGATGGAAGATTTCAGCTAAATCTGGAATATGTTGGGAAGGAGAAAATTACTGCAAAAGTTTTTGACATCACAGGTAAATTGATCCAGGATATATCTGAGGATTTGGTGGTTGGTGATTCCTCAATCACAGCCAATGTGGACCTGACGGCACCACGTACCGGAATTTATTTCCTCCGGATCGAGATAGGGATAAGTACACTTACCAAAAAAATCATCATTCGATAATCAAGCCCTTTCACCCCAATATTTCCAATCTCTTAAAATCCCATAATTCTTTGCATGTTATCTGATTAATGCTACCTTTGCAGGCGCTAAAATTGTAGGTTTTATTAATTTAATTAAAAGAGTATGCCAGCAAAAATCAGATTACAAAGACAGGGTCGCAAGTTTAAGGCGATCTACTCTATTGTAGTTGCTGATAGCAGGGCGCCACGTGATGGTAAATTTATTGAATCATTGGGACAGTATAATCCCAATACCAATCCTGCTACCATTGTTTTGGATTTCAACCGAGCCTTAGAATGGCTGCAGAAAGGCGCTCAACCTACCGATACATGTAGAGCTATCTTATCTTACAAAGGAGTATTGTACAAGAAACACCTGTTGGAGGGTGTAAAAAAAGGAGCTTTTGACGAAGCGGAAGCAGAGAAAAGGTTCCAGTCCTGGATGACCGAAAAGGAACAGAAGGTTCAGGCCAAGAAGGATCAGATCAAGTCCTCAAAGGACAAAATTGAGAAGAGCCGTTTGGAGGAAGAATCCAAAATCAAAGAGGCCAGGGCGGAGGAGATTGCGAAGAAGAGGTCTGACCTTGTGGAAGCTGAAGAGGTGACTGAAGAGGTGACAGAAGAGGTGACTGAAGAGGTGACTGAAGAGGTGACAGAAGAGCCTAAAACTGAGGAGCCTAAAGAGGAACCTAAAGCTGAAGAACCTAAGGAAGAACCAAAGGAAGAGCCAAAAGCTGAAGAACCTAAGGAAGAACCAAAGGAAGAGCCACAAGCTGAGGAAGCTAAGGAAGAGCCACAACCGGTAGAGCCTAAAGCTGAAGAAGCTAAGGAAGAACCAAAGGAAGAGCCAAAAGCTGAAGAACCTAAGGAAGAACCAAAGGAAGAGCCTAAAGAAGAGGCTGAGAAGAAGCAACCGGAGGAACTGAAGCCGGAGGCGAAGAAAGAAGAATAAAATTCTCTCACGATGCCGGTTCCAGGAGGTGCAAAGGCTGGAAAGATTTCCAAGCCGTATGGACTCCAGGGTAGAGTGAATATGATACTTGACCCCGAAGCCGGGAAACATATTGAAATTGATAACCCGTTGTTCATCAATATTGATGGGCAGCGGGTTCCTTTTTTTGTGGAAGATTTCGAACCGGTGTCATTGGATCAGGCTATTGTTAAGTTCGAATTTATAAATAGTGTGGAGGAGGCAAGAGAGGTAAGTGGTTGCGAAGTCTATCTTGATCCATCACAAAAATCAGCTTCAAAGAGTGGCATGAAGGATTATAGTGCTGCAGTGGGATATGATGCTTTTGATCAGGATGTGGGTTACCTTGGAAAGATAACTGATTTTATCCAGCATGATATGAACCCTGTACTAATGGTTGATTACAAAGGTAAGGAGTTAATGGTGCCAGCTGTTGATGAGCTTATCCAACAAATCAACCACAAAGAACGATCCATCTACTTTCATCTTCCTGAAGGATTAACCACATTGTAACAATCCCAATCCATTATCGTCTTTAGTCAGAATCAATACTTCACTAAAGCGTATTTAATATGAAAAAAGTTGTTTTCTCCATAACTGCATTACTGGTCATGTTGCTGGTTAGCAGTTTTATTATTGCGGATAGAGCCGCAGAGGATGTTCGAAAACTGGACTCATTTGATGGGATTGGAATAAGTGTCAGTGCGGATGTCTTTTACACCCAGGGTAACTCACATGAGATCAGGATTGAAGGACCCGATAGAGATGTTAATGATCTTATAACCAAAGTAAAAGATGGTTTCTTACAGGTGAAATATGAGAACAATAGATTTAATCGATCTAAACTTACCATACACATCACATCAAAGGAGCTTGAGGATGTGAAAATTTCTGGTTCAGCCCATTTTAAGGCTGACAGGCCAGTAACTTCCGATGAAATTGATATGGCAATATCAGGAAGTGGAGGAGTTCTATTCAACAAACTTGTTTCGGATGAAATAGGGATGAAAATTTCAGGTTCGGGTGTTGTTGAACTGGCAGGAGGGAATGCCGATGAGCTTGATGTAAAGATTAGTGGATCGGGCAAATTAAAGGCGGAAGAATTTGTAGTTTCTGAATGTTCTGCCACCCTTAGTGGATCCGGAAGTGTCAGGATCACTGCCCATGATGAACTGGATGCGAGAATGTCCGGAAGCTGCAAAGTATATTATCATGGTGATCCACAGGTTAACAGCATCTCTTCAGGCTCAGGAAAGGTAATCGCATTATAAGATACGGAGCGCCCCTTACTCAAAGAGGAAGGGGATTACAGGAGCGGTTGTATGATGCAACCTCCTTCAGGCTGTCTGTTTTTCAGGCAGCCTGTTTTATTCCCTGCGAAATTGTTAGGGTCGTAACACCTGTTTTCGTCACGCTCTCCTGAGGAATTTCTTAACATATTGATAAACTACGAAGTAAGACTCTGACTTCGGCTTTCTATGGTGTCCCGTTTCGCGAAAACAGTAAGTCACCAAGTAGTGAGTTTTTAGGATTTTGTTACTTCCCCAAGAATTTAACCTCAACATCTAACCACCCTAATTATCTCATTTATAATGGTATATAAAAGGCTTCAAAATATAAGCTGAGAAGTATAAAGTCACAACTTTGAGAAAAACTCACCAGGAGGTGACTTTCAAAAAACACAAAAATCGACTACCAGGTTTTTTTATAATTGGCTATAGTGTAAAGGGCTGAGCAAGAAGGATTGAGCAGAACTGTTCTTAAAGTGATCATAGAAGGCTGTGGTTGGCAGCTAAGAAACGGCCAGGGTATCCCAATGCCAGAAACAGGAAGCTGTGAGCTTAACAATCAAAAGATGCTGGGGTTTCATGGAAGTAAATGATTTTGAGAATTATTCTATGTAAGAACTACGGTCTTAGAACCTTTATTGTACCATTTGAATTTAATCTTAGAATTGCAGATGGTATGGATGGATTGTTAGCATCCTGTTTCCAGTTGACCACAAGGTCTACTGCTTCTTTGATTCCAGGTTCAATTTTGGAGTACACATCAGGTGGCGGTTCTCCTGAGAAGTTTGCGGAAGTGGAGACTATCGGCTTACCTGTAGTCTCAATCAATTTTTTACAGAATGGATCAGATGTGATGCGAATCCCAATGGAACCATCTTCTGCCAGCAGATTAGGTGCAAGGTGTCGTCCTTCAGGGTATATGATGGTGGTTGGTTTTTTGGCTAGCTTCAGTATCTCAAGTGCTTGTTCCGGAACTCTTTCTACATACTCCTCCAGCATTGAAAGGTCATTCATCAGGACCAGCATGCTCTTGCTGTCGGAGCGCTGTTTAATTTGGTAGATCCGCTCCACAGCCTGTGGATTGGAGGCATCGCAACCGATTCCCCATATCGTATCGGTGGGATATAAGAGCACTCCCCCGGAACGGATCACCTCTGCTGCCTTTTTGACCTCATCAACCATCATTCAGGCATTCAAGATATACATTATAAAGCGAGGGGATGGTTTGCTCTTCTCTGAATTTCAGGGCATGGGCACCTCCTTCTCTGATTAGCCTGTCTCTCAACGCTGAATCCTCCAGGACCTGTCTGATGGCATGAATCATCTCCTCCTGGTCTTGTGGATTGATGAGCAAACCTCCCTTCCCTGCTGTTTCTTCAAGGCAACCTCCCCGCGAAGTAATTACAGGTGTGCCCGAATTTAAAGCTTCAAGCACAGGTATGCCGAAACCTTCGTATGCAGAGGGGTATATGAATGCACGGGACCCCTGGTAGATGGCCGGTAAATCAGAGACCTGCACCTGGTCAAGAAAGTGAATGTTCCCTATTTTGTTCTTTTCGATGTAGCTTTTTACCTGATTGAAATAGGCAGTCTTTCGGCCCACAACTACCAGAGGAAATTCAATCTTTCCTCTGTTCATGGCCTTTATGATTCTTAATAAGTTCTTTCGTTCTTCAATGGTGCCTACATATAATAAGTACTCTGCCGGGAGTGCAAATTGTTGGCGCGTGTATTGAAGTAATTCTTCACTGACTTTGCTATAAAACTGTCTGTGACAGCCCTGGTATACTACCCGGATCCTTGATTCCTCCACTCCCAGAAAGCGTATGATATCCTGTTTTGTTTGTTCACTTACTGCAATGATCCTGTTGGCGACCCTGGTGCCATATTGCACCTTTTTTTTATATACGTAGCGGTCGAATGGTTTATAAAGCTCCGGGTGCTC
>JBDLIX010000252.1:0-5571 GCA_039714655.1 Bacteroidota bacterium | reverse complement strand
ATATACATAAAACATTAAAAATACAAGCCTAATATTTAAAAATTGTATTAAGTAGTCAAGGCTAAATTGCCAGTATTGAAGATAGTTTCTATTCGAAATCACTGTTATCCGACTAATATCTCAAGTCGGTAATTTTTCTTCTGTATAGCCCATAAACAGTGCATCATTGTTTCAGATTCCAAAATGACCTCCCCCTGTTCTCATCCCAAATAGGGCCAATTGTACTGAGCCATCTGGTGAACCTCTGGCTGTTTGATAGTCACGATTTGTACTCCTGAGTAGCTCGCTCACATCCAGCATGTTGATCAGATGCATCCTCACAAGTGCTGCTACCACTGAAAAAGCCTTCTTAGTCTGGGCTATCAGCGTACACCAGACCTGGGTTCTGTTGGCGTTCTCGTTTTCACTATAGAAGTAGTGCAACTGGAAATTTTGCTTCATTTTCTTAAAAAGCAGCTCGATGCCCCACCTCTTTTTATAAAGGAAAGCGACCTCCTCTGCAGCGATATCAAAACTGTTGGTCAGGAACTCATAATACCGGTTCTTTTCATCCCTCAATACCTTTGCCTGCCCTTTCTTGCGGTAACCCTTACGTTTAAGCTCAATAACAGTATATACCGCATCCTTTTTCAAACGGGTGACAAAGAATACTTGTTGGGTGCTCCACATTGCATACTGATTGTAATTGTTGTAAGCCCGGTCGAATACAATCATGCTGTGGGATATCAACTCCAGGCTCTTCAGAAAGTCCTGATCCTGGACTCTTGCCGCTGTGATTTTAATAAACCGTCCAACCGATTGAACTGCATCGATCAGCATATGAACTTTCAATCCACCTTTTTTCTTCCCGTCCCCTTTGGGGTTGCGACCAACTCCATTGAGTATGTCACTGAATGAATAGGCGTATGGTGGTAGAATCGATCAAAAGAACCTCTTTGAAGGTCAGACCGAAGGTTCGGCTGTCCGATAAATTTTATTTCCGTATTTTTACTCATGTTGTGGTTAAGTTTGGCTAAAACAAAACTACAACATGAAGGGGAAACCTCCGGGGAGTACCCTTCTCTTTTCTATATTATTTTAATCGGACACTACGATAGTGTTTCAAAAAGTGTGTCTAGCGTAGGTATTTGGATAAAGTCTTCTTGGCTTAGTTTTGCATAATCAACCACAACTATGTAAAACTTAACACCAAGAAGACCATAAATTTCACAAAGGAACAGCTATCTGATGTATTTATCAAGCATTTAAACCGGGAAAAAGGACTACAAGAGCTCATGGAGCTGATGATTGAACAAAAATGTATATTTTTTGATGCAAGCAGAGAGAAGATGGCAACCCTAGCCAGACATACAAAGTGGGACACTACATCGTCAGCTGGTTCTGATGGTTATTAAGGATGTTATTTCTAAGCATTAAGGCTTGTTATTTTTGCGGTAATTGCTAATATTTAAAACAGATGATAAGAAACAGGTATTTATGGTTCTGGGTTGTTATTTTTCAACTTACTGTTTTCCAGGGGGTTTCATTAGTTGGCCAGCATTTATCAGCTGGATATGAAGTTAGGTACTTTTCAAAAGACCCCAAAGCCAATGGTGAGACAGACTTCAAAGGAGAAACGTCAACTTTAAATAATGAGAAACGTCTTGGATTTTTGAAATACTTCGCTGATGAGGTATCTTCTTACTATGATGATCCGGGTTTGAATAGAGAAGTTGTTACGGATCAGGAGGCGATGGATTTTTTAAGCACAATGAAAGCTCAACCCTTGCCAGAGGTAAGAAGAAAGATGATGTTAGATCGCTGGAAATGGTTAAGTTACAAACCGGGCCAACATGAGACCAGTCAGTGGGAAAGAGATAAATATCTCGGAGCTGACAATATTGTCATCAGAGATGGTTCATTATGTTTTACGGGACCTGCTGAATGGAAGTGGGTTTTTCCGGTTCAGACCTGGCGCTATTCCATGAGTTGGCGGATAAGGATCCCGGACAATAGTTCCCACGCTGAGTTCTCTATCCTGGACAACAGTTCAGGAAAAACATTTGCAAAAATCGGAATCCGTGAACATTCATGTTTCATTTTTTCAAAAAATAAAGAAACATTGGCTGTAAAATGCGAACCCGGGGTGTGGCATCATATAAAAATCGAAGCAGATATGGCTTTGATCGATGGCCGCCAGCATTACAACTTGTTTGTGAACGGCAAACTGGTGGGGGATTATGTCCCTGCCTATGAAACAGTTTCTCAGGTGAATGGTTTTAAGGAAAAAGCCTCGGGGATCGAGGTTGATGATCTTTACGGGGTAGGATATCACCAAACAACTGAAGCACGGTACCCCTATTATCCACAGACTTTTCTTGATGAGAGTTTTGATGTTATACCTTCTATTGAAGGGTGGCAGGCCAGTACTTATTATGATAGTAAATGGACCTCCACAAATCTTCCTCTGGCCCAAGGTTCTGAAAGACACAGCGGAGAAGACCTTTATTTAAGGAAAAAGATCACTATAGAGGATTTTCAAAGAGCATACCTTAATATCGAGACGCTGGACCCGGGGGGTGAAGTATGGGTGAACGGCAAAATGGTATCTGTTATTCATGACCGATATCCCATAAGACTTGATATCACCAAATACTTGAAACCGTTTGCAGATAACCATATTGCCCTGAGGGTATATCACTTCTATCTCAATCCGCGGGAAGGGGACATGGCGCAACATACATACCTTGATAATAATGCCGGATGGTTTGTGGGGCGTGTATCGCTTGATCTTGTCGGAGAAACCTTTGTGAACGATGCGTTTCTGTACACAAAATCCATAGAAACTGACAAGGCGGTTGTACATGCAAAGATTGACCTGGAGCATAAGGGCACACTAGGCTTCAAGGGTAAAGTTCAGGTGAAAATGGGCATCTGGACCAGAAATGAATCCTCAGAAATGGAAATAGTTGCTGAGAAAGCACTGCTTGTTGGTCCGGGAATAATCAATCTTGAATCCGAGTTCTCAATCAATAATCCAGCGTTGTGGTTCCCCGAATCTCCTGCATTATATAAAGTTTTAATCGAGGTGATGAATGAAGAGGGAACTATTATTGATGATTATGTCTTTACTACAGGGATCAGAACTATATCACAAAAAGATGGCACATTCCACCTGAATGGTAAACCGGCCATGCTTAATGGTGTCCAAATCATGGGATTCAGAGGCCCAATAGAGAAAATGATCACATGGCTTCGTTGCCCTCCTGACTGGTGGGTGGCCAAAGAAATGCTGATGGTTAAGAAGATGAACAGTAATATGCTCAGAATGCATATACATGGATGGAAAGAGAAGGCTGTTGGAGTTAATGATGCCAGGTATTGTGAGCTGGCTGATCAGATGGGAATAATGCTTATTGTTTCTCCTCCTGCCTGGATAAGGGAAGGAGATTGGGGACAGATCGATTTTGATGGTTATCACAAGTACATGAAACAGGTGCAGAACCATCCCAGCATCGTTATGTGGGAGGTTTCCAACCATCCAAACACCCTGAAACAACACGAAACAGTCGAGAGCGATCTGTTTAGTGAAGCATCTTACAGGGCAGTCTATCCTTTTGATCCAAGCAGACTTATCTCGTTCACCTCTCATATCGGGCATTTGCACTATGGAAATGATGCAGGAACAATGGACCAGGGAGGGGATGATATACTTTCCCTGGAATCAGAAAGGGCTGACATTGGCAACCAGGACGCAATGACAAGCTACGGTACGAAAGCTGAATTCTCAGGTGATTCCATTGAATCTTCCAAAGCATGGACCGCTCCTATGGTGACCCGTGGCAACCAGGATGCCCCAACAGGCTATGGATCGGAGTGGAGCACACTACGAACTTGGCCGGGAGCCTACCGGCAGGGATTTCTTGACAGCAAAGCGCGGGCCTATTTTAATTTTGAACATCAGGAGTCCATCGGACAACCTAACTGGAACCTGTGCAAAGGCAAACCCTGGTACAGGCTTCAATCATATGAATGGATATATGACGAAGGCAGTATAGGAAGGAAATTGCAACATAATGAATGGAGAGAAAGTCAGGCCTGGCAGGCTTTTTCGGCTTATGAAGCCACGAAAAAATTAAGGCAAATTGACTACGACGGGTTTTCCTGGTGCTGCCTTCACGGAGGTGCAAATGCTGTTACATACAAGAAGCCGGTCATTGATTTCCTCGGGCATGCCAAACTGGCTTATCATATCCACAAAACAACGTTTCAACCGATTCTGGCCGGAAGCAATAACGTAGATGTCGTTTACGGTCCTGACGATACCATTGTCCCAATGGTTCTTAATCTTGGGGAAGGAAGGCTTGTTAAGCTTACTGTTGTAATTAAGGAACATTTCAATGGGAAGGAGATTGATAAAAAAGTGTACAGGAATGTGAGCCTCCCTGCCGGAAGAACTGTAACAGAATTGGGAGCATATAAACCAGCATTGAATAATGAGGGATTATATTTCATTCAATATATAGTAGATAAACAATAAGCACTCTGATACTTTCTAATACGAGAAAGCAATCCTAGCCAGACACACTCGATGGAACACTACCAAAGTTTGATGAAAAAAATGTGATGAAATTAATAAATGCTGGCATCGTTTTTTTTGTATTACTGACTGTTTCCTGTGGCAGGATGCAGGATAAAAATGAAAGGAATGTTTTCTTTGAAAATAGAACTCCTCAATGGATCGGGGATGGACAACCTCTCCCTGCTAATGATTCCTTATATTATCTCGACTATCCGGCACCATTATTTCGGAAGGAGATTGCGGTCGAGAACAAGATTGAAAATGCAAGGTTTTTTATTACAGCAGCTGGCTATTATAAATTTTCATTAAACGGGAAAGTCATTGGAAGCAGCTCGCTCAATCCAGCCTGGACAGATTATAGCAAACGCATTTATTATTCTGATTACGATGTTACTTCAATGATTACGAAAGGTGAAAATTGCCTGGGTGTTGAGCTGGGAAATGGCTTTTACAATCCACTGCCGCTTCGAATGTGGGGACGATACAATTTAAGGGAAGACCTGAAGGTCGGTAAACCCGTATTTCTGGCAAAGCTTGTTCTCAAATATGAAAATGGTAAAACCGAAGAGTTTGTTTCAGGCGAAACCTGGAAATATACTTCCGGGCCAACCATACGAAATAGTGTTTACCTGGGGGTAACTTATGATGCTGGAAAAGAGATAGAAGGGTGGAACACAGTTGGGTTTAATGACAAATCGTGGGTTAATGCCAGTTTAGGAACAAGTCCGGGGGGTCAGCTTGAAAAAGCATTCTTCCCTTCAGTTCAGATAACGGAGCAAATAACTCCGATAAGTATTTTTTCTCCTGAGGAAGGAATTTATACTGTTGATATGGGAGTAAATTTTACCGGAACTTATAGAATCAGATTATCTGGCAATATAGGTGACACGATACGATTTAGATTTGGGGAGCGGATTTATGAAGACGGAAAACTTAACCCAATGACAGTTGTAACCGGACAAATAAAAAGAAAAGGAACTGGAGGTCCAGGTGCCCCGGACATTGCCTGG
>JBDLIX010000251.1:0-5574 GCA_039714655.1 Bacteroidota bacterium | reverse complement strand
CGGATGGTCTGGTTGGAAGAGACCCGTTTAAGTACCTGTTTTTTCCCATCGGGCCAGATGACCTCTACTTCCGGCACCACCGTATCCTTACCCAACCCAAAATGTAAAACGGAACTTATTGAGGACTGGAAACCCCGGCTTAAATATTGATCCAGCACCTGAATTTGATCTACCTGTTTAAGAAGAATCTTTGTGCCGATGCCACGGGGATTTTTCTCCGGTCCTTCCATTTGGAATTGCAGGAAGTTACCTGATTGGATATCCCGGGCATTGTTTCTGTAGATAAAAGATTCCGAATCTGAATTATTTACAATGATATCCATATCACCATCATTGTCAAGATCCGCATAGGCAGAACCATTGGAACAGGTGGGCATATCATCTGCCCAGATCCGGTTCTTTTTCTCGAATGTCAAATCCCCCAAGTTCCTGTAAAAACAATTATTTCTCATCCGGGGGGGAATACGCGACAGGACACTGGTGACATACTCCTTGGTATTCATTCTCCCGGATTCCATAATCTCTTTCTGCCTTATTTTTATATACTCCACAAAATCGTTGTTGACAAAATCACCTTTAATACCATTGCCCACAAACAGATCCTTGTAACCGTCGTTGTCCATATCGAAAACCAAAGGGCCCCAGCTCCAGTCAGTGCTCATTATCCCTCCAATCTGAGCGACGTCCGAAAAAAACGGTAACTGGCTGTCTGAATGAACACCCTGGTTCAATTGCAGTGTATTATACATATATTGATAATGCAGGCCGGCATCTGTCAATATCTGAAAGCGCTCAGGGTGCATTTCACCCAGGCTTGTTTTAATTCCATAGTTATCTTCAGCCATCATATCAAGGGTGAAAATATCCATCCAGCCGTCATTGTTATAATCGGCAATATTGTTCCCCATGGAAGCGAACGACATATGACTGAGTGATCTGTCCACACTTTCCGAGAAACTTCCGTCCCTGTTGTTCATGTACAAATAATCCTTCCCGGAATAATCATTACTTACAAAAATATCGGGCCAGCCATCGTTATTCAAATCGCTTATTCCAATTCCCAACGCGTAACTTAAGCGATTATTAACAAATCCCGCCTCCTTTGATACATCCACATACTTCCCGTTCCTGTTTTGAAATAACTTGTCGCCCGAATACGGACTTTCAGTATCCATCAATTTCTCCAGGTTATTTAAAGTATACATATCGGGAAAATGGTTGATTAAAACCATATCCAGGTCGTTGTCACGGTCATAATCAAAAAATGCAGCCTGAGTGGAGAAATGAGCCAGGTCCAGACCATATTTCGCTCCCTCCTCTTTGAATGTAGGAATCCCTGAATCATTTAATCCCTGGTTAACAAGAAGTTTGTTTCTTCGTTTATCCGGATCGTTGAACTTCCCGGAGCATGAAATATACATGTCAACCCAACCGTCCGCATTGATATCAACCGTTGTCACCCCAGTAGGGTAGCCGGAAACCTGTGCAGTACCCGATTCAATTGAAACATCTTTAAATGAGAGGCTTCCTTCGTTAACATATAGCTTATTCTGGTGAAGATTGGATATAAAATAGAGATCCTGCATTCCATCATTGTTGAAATCGGCCACGGCCAGACCTCCGCCGTTGTAATAGTATTCATACGTTAAGCCGTTCATGGCAAGGGATTCGGTAAGCTCATTTTTAAAAATAATACCGGTTTCAGCCGGGCTCAGAATATCGAACAGCCTGATATCTTCCCGGCCGACCGAATCAGATGAGAGCACTTGATCTGTACTTGATTTTTCACTGCAGGAAAAAAGAACCAGTACGAGGACCATGATTATAAATGCTCTCATAATATTGAAATGAAAGTATTAAAAATAACCTCTGACTGAGAAAGCCAGAGGTTATTGATTATGTATTATCTATAGGACTAACCTTTTTATTAGTCCCAGTTGGGATTTTGCACCAAGGCAGTCCCTTCAATATCAAATTCACTCCTGGGAATTGGCCACAGGTAGTCTTTATTCGGATCAAACACCCTTGTACCTCCCGCATCGACCAGTCCATCCAATTCCTGCTCGGCAATTTTCCAGCGTTTGAGATCTGAATACCTTGTTCCTTCCAGGGCCAATTCAACACGGCGTTCGTGCCATATGGCATCACGCATCTCCGCCTGAGTTAATCCGGCGGGCAGAGGAGGCATCTCCACAGTCGTACGGGTTCTGACAGCGTTAACTGCATCATACACGGATTGATCCGGACCAACAGCTTCGTTCTGGGCCTCGGCATAGGTTAACAGCATACCTCCCAATCTAAAGATTATGGTATTCAGTCCGGTGCGTGTGGGATATGGTGTCGGGGTAATTACACCCGCTTCATCATATTCCGTGTATTTTTTAAACGTATATCCGCCATACTCACCCTCATGGTCCGGTATGCCATTGGCCGTAACACCCGGCACAAAAATCGTCTGTTTCAATCTCGGGTCCCTGTTGTCATACGGAGCGTCAATATCATATAATGGCGAATCATCAATAGACAATCCATCGGTCATCTCATATTCATCAACCAGGTCCTGCAGGGGAACAACAGAGGACCATCCTCCGATACTGAAACTCCCGATGTAGAGCTCCATGAAATTTCCCCGTTCAGGAGATATATATTGAACATCAAAAATAACTTCCTCGTTGTTCTCATTAGCTTCACGAAACAGATCACGGTAACTGGGATACAGGGAGTAACCCATATTAATTACCTCATTGGCCACAGTTGCAGCCTCCGACCATCTTTCATTAAAAAGAAGCACCCTTGCTTTCAAAGCCTTTGCTGCACCCAAAGTGACCTTGCCAACTTCTGCCTGGCTTGCAGGCAGCAGGGTGATGGCCCTGTCAAGATCCGCCAGGACCTGGGTTATTACTTCTTCCTTGGTGTTTCGCGGCATTTGACCATGCTCCATGACCGGACTTTCCAGAAATATGGGAACCCCGCCATAATGATCGGTTAAGGTAAAGTAGAAATATGCTCTCATGAACAGGGCTTCTCCTTCCACAGATTCTTTAAAATCGCTGTCTAAGTCTTCAACGAGTCCAAAATTATCCAGAAGGACATTGGCCCTTCCAATACCTTTGAAACAATTTCTCCAAAATCCCCCAATGGCCCATGGTTGCTCAGGCGTATGTGTTCCGTCGGCGATTGCTTTAAATCCCTCCCATGGATAGTTATTATAAGCGTTGTCCGACATAACATCATGATATATATGGTTTTGTCCCTGATCGGCCAAAGCACTGTAAAGGCCATTCAGGGCTAAATGTACATCTTCTTCAGTCTGCCAGAATGTTTCCGAAGAGATCTTGGTGGAAGAATCCACCTCCAGGACATCCTTTGTACAGCCTGTAAGGATAATCAAGCCTGTAAAGAATATGATTATATATGTTTTCATGTCATATGGTTTTTAGATGGTTAGAAAGTAACATTGAGACCTATTGTATATACCTGGACATTCGAATAACTGCTCCTTGACTGGAAAGCACCTTTTTCAGGATCCAGGCCCCTGTATTTCGTAAATGTCAACGGATTGGAGGCATTTACATAGATCCTGAGATGATCAATGCGGATCTTTGATAGCAGGCTTTTAGGCAATGTATATCCCAACTGGACGTTTTTCAGCCTTAGAAATGAAGCATCCTCTATCAGGAAAGTAGTGCCATTTCGCCAGATATTATTCACATAATTACTGGACCTGACCAATCTCGGGTATTCATTATTGGGATTTTCCGCTGTCCATGCATTATCGAGCCAGAACTGGGGCAGACCGGCAAAGTTGAAAAACGGTTTCTGTTCTTCTTCTGTCCGTGCATAACTGCCTTCCACTCCCTGCCAGAGCATGGAAAAGTCAAATCCCTTGTATTCCGCCGAAAGATCAAATCCATAAATTATATTCGGAATTGAGTTGCCTGCTGGCTGCCTGTCGTCACCGTCTATATCCCCATCTCCGTCAAAATCCTCAAACTTAATATCACCGGGTTTGGCAGTAGGCTGGGCTCCGTGAGCTATCACATCTTCTTCATCCTGGAAGATGCCCAACATTTTTATAGCATAGAACTCATCGATGGGCCTTCCCTCTTCAAGCCATGACCATGTGTTAATAACAGGCGTGGGCAGTGCAATGACTTTGTTTTTATTAGTCGTGAAGTTAAAACCTGCGGTGTATGAAAAATCACCGATACGGTTCTTGTGGGTGAGGAAAACTTCCCATCCTTTGTTCTCAACGGATGCCAGGTTAACAGTTGGCGGACTCAGTGCACCAATTGTCGTAGAGATATTGACAGGGCGCAGGATATCGTCTGTCACTTTAATATAATAGGCTGTTTCCAACTGCATTTTTCCACCCCACATGATTAAATTCATTCCAACATCTGTTTGGTTTGAAGTTTCCCAGGTCACATCGGGATTGGGCAAGTTGGTCTGGGCTGCTCCGCCCACAAGTGCTCCTCCATAGGAATATGATTGGCCAAGAGTGAAAAAAGCATTGTATTGGTTAGGAGGGATTTGCTGGTTACCCAGCTGACCCCAGGAAGCCCTGAGTTTTAACATATCGATCGCCGTGATATTCTCCATGAAACTTTCACTTGCTATGTTCCAGGCGCCAGAGAATGAAGGGAAAAGCCCCCATTTATTTCCTTCTGCAAAATTGGAGGAACCATCATAACGCGCATTGGCTTCGAACAGATATTTACTGTCATAATTATAAGTGATTCTTCCAAAGTATGACTGGAGCCCAAAATCAACTGAATATCCTGATGCTGTCGGATCTACCGAGCCTGCATTTATCTCCTGGAGGGCATTGCTGGGGAGGCCGTTTTTTGAGGCCGATAACCAGTTATAGGTGCTGGTTTCCTGGTTAAAACCTGCCAGTACCCCCAGATTATGGTTCTCACCGAAGGTTTTATTGTAACTCAGTGTACTTACAAAAGTCAGTTCCAAATTAGTTTGATAAGAATTGTATGCCGACAGCGGGGTTCCTCCGACATCCAAATTTTTGGTTAATGCAGGATCTGCCGGATCATACATTACGACCAGGGGCCTGAACACCTTTCGCAGGTTATGGTAATTTCTGACACCTGCGGTACCGGTCAATTTGAGTCCCTCAATGAACTCATATTCACCTGACAGGCTAGCCATCAGATTATACCACCCGGATCTGTTTTTACCCTCTTTGGCTCCTGCTACGGGATTCTTCTTCCCGAAGTACAAATTTGAGTAAGCATACTCGCCTTCTTCGGTATATACCGGATCAATTGGAGTTCCTCTGTCTATCCATCCAACGATCGTACCAGCTCCTGTCACAGGCTGATTCACATCGTCATACCTGCTGGAGAGCTTTAAGGAATAATTAAACTTATCCGTCACCCTGGTATCCAGGTTTAATCTGGCGGTATATTGCTTTGTATTGGTACCCAGTACAATTCCGTCCTGGTTCAGATGCCCAAGAGAGAAGGAATATGCTGTTTTTTCATTGCTTCCCCTCACACTCAGATTATGGCTTGTGATAACCGCATCCCTGTACATTAAATCCTGCCAGTCTGTGTT
>JBDLIX010000250.1:0-5667 GCA_039714655.1 Bacteroidota bacterium | reverse complement strand
GAAATGGAAGCATCTTCCATCTTATTGACGATATTGTCAATCTGTGACACCAGGTAATTGTAGAAAATCTGAAGGATGATAGCTACCATCAGACCTGTAACAGTTGTAATCAGGGCGATCTTGATACCACCAGCCACAATTGCCGGAGAAATATCACCTTCCTGCTGAATGGTGTCAAAGGCCTTGATCATACCAATTACCGTACCCATAAATCCAAGCATAGGAGCAATGGCGATAAACAGGGAGATCCATGAAAGGTTCTTCTCAAGAAGACCCATTTGAACGCTACCATATGAAACTACCGATTTTTCAACTACATCGATGCCTTCATCCACCCGGTCGAGTCCCTGGTAGAATATACTGGCAACGGGTCCCCGGGTATTCCGGCATACTTCTTTGGCTGCTTCCACTCCACCGTCACTAAGAGCGTCTTCTACTGCGCCCAGGAGCTTGTCGGTGTTGGTTGAAGCTAAATTCAGGTAAATGACCCTTTCAAATGCAAGTGCCAGACCAAAGATCAAGGTCAGGAGAACGGCGCCCATAAAGCCGGCACCACCTTCAATGAATTTTGTCTTCAGGGTGGTGTGCAATACAGTGAGTCCACCTTCTTCTTCGGCAGGTACTTCAGGAACAGCGGGTTCTGCAACTGGAGTCTCGGCAACCTGTGTAGTATCTTCTGCAGCAGGAGCTTCTGAGGTTTCATCCTGCGCAAAGATCGATGCTCCCATAAAAAGCATCCCGAATACGGCTATCAATGCAAATAATTTTTTCATGGTGTTGTTTGTTTGTTTTACTTTATAATTAAATGTGAATATTTCTTTACTTAAGTTAAATACGATTCCACTAAGATACGCTTTCCAATTAAAAGAATGGTTGCGTGAAACAAAAACATTGCGGAGAGAGAGGGATTATTCGGGACATTCTGTCCCTCATGAGCTTGCCCTACGGGCTCGGTTCGAACCCTCCTCCAGCTCTGTCAAAGCTTAATATTATTAGTATAATGTTCAAAGAACTTTGCGGAGAGAGAGGGATTCGAACCCTCGGTACCCTTTAGGGGTACACACGCTTTCCAGGCGTGCCAGTTCAACCACTCCTGCACCTCTCCGATATATCTTGCTTCACTTACCCTTCCATTCAAACTCTCTTGTCTTCAGCATTTTAAAAGAACCATTGCAGCGCTTGTTTATACATAAACTCTGCTGAATTTAGCGGCGAAAAATACAAAAAAAAATATTAATACCAGCATTCATGGCAATGTGATTTCGCCTTTAAGCGATTTATTTATAAGCATTTTAACCTCGTTAGTCCTTAGACTCTGTGCCAGCAGCACCATTAATTTTGTAGTTGCGGCCTCGGTTGTAATATCATAACCACTTATTACCCCGGCATTTAGCAGATGCCTGCTGGTTTCATATTTGCCCATTTCCACGCTTCCTCTGCTGCATTGGGTTACATCCAGGATGATAATGCCTCTATCCACTGCTTTTTTAATTCTGTCCAGAAACCAGGAACCGGTAGGAGCATTTCCAGCTCCATAGGTTTCAAGGATCAATCCCCGCAGATCCTTATATTCCAGGATTGCATCCAGATATTCAGGGGTGATTCCAGGAAACAGTTTAAGTATGGCTATGTGATTATTAAGCTCCTTGTGAACCACCAGCTGTCTGAATTTCCCGGGATAACGGACATGTTCGCGATTGTACACCAGGTGTACCCCGGCTTTGGCCAGGTAGGGATAGTTAGCTGATTGAAATGCATTAAAATGTTCAGCATTGACTTTGGTGGTTCGGTTTCCTCGTGAAAGTTTGCTTTCGAAATAGATACATACCTCAGGGACCACCGGTTTCCCATATTCTTTGGCTCCGGCAATCACAATGGAGGTGATCAGGTTTTCTTTCCCGTCTGTCCTAAGGGCTCCAATAGGGAGTTGTGCCCCTGTGAATATGACCGGTTTGCTCAGGTTTTCAAGCATAAAGCTTAATGCAGAAGCCGAGTAAGCCATGGTATCGGTTCCATGCAGCACCACAAAGCCATCAAAATCCCTGTAATTCTTTTCGATGATCCCGGCCAGTTTGGACCAGGTAGACGTATCAATGTCAGAAGAATCGATGGGAGGATCAAAGCTGTAGGTCTCAATATGACACCCCAGGCCTTTGATTTCGGGGATCTGACGCATGATCTTTTTGAAATCTAAAGGCTTCAGGGAACCGTTGGAGGGATCCTCAAGCATACCAATAGTTCCGCCTGTATATATTATTAGTATAGATGCTTTATCAGGACTCATGTTGAGGTGTTGGCTGAAACAATTGAAGTGCATTTCGGGTGGTGATTTGCCCGATTTCTTCTAGTGTCAAGTTATAAATTTCTGCTATTTTCACCGCAGTTTTCAGCAGATAACTGCTTTCATTTCTTTTGCCCCTGTATGGGACAGGTGCAAGAAAGGGGGCGTCGGTTTCCAGCAGGATCCGGTCTGTGGGAATTTCTTTGACCACTTCTTCCAGCCTCGAGTTTTTAAAAGTGACAATTCCATTTATCCCTATCATGAAATTGTAAGACAGTGCTTTATTCAACTCTTCACCTGTTCCTGTAAAACTGTGAAATACTCCTCTCAGATCCTCTCCTCCGGCATCATCCAGTATGCGGAATATCTCCGGGAATGAGTCCCGTGCATGAATAACCAGTGGCAGCTTTCGCTCCCTGGCCCAATTGATCTGGATTCTGAAAGCAGCTTCTTGCTGGGCAAGGAAAGCCGTATCCCAGTAGAGATCAATTCCCGACTCACCGATGGCAATGATTTGTTTGTTATCAAGATATTGCTCAATGGTTCGTAATTCGTCCCGGTAGTTTTCCTTCACCGAGGTGGGGTGGAGTCCAATCATTGGGAAACAATGGGAGGGGTATGCATCCACCAGTCTGAACATGGCCCTGATGCTCGAACTATCGATGTTGGGAAGGAACATGCGATTCACGCCGGCTTCAATGGCTCTGGCAATCATCCGGTCGCGATCCTCTTTAAAGGCATCCAGATAGAGATGGGTATGTGAGTCGGTGTACATTTTTTACCAGGGCTACAAAAGTAAAAAAATACACAGTACTATATAAAGAGGAAAGGATTTATACCACGCCCTGGGCTAACATGGCGTCGGCTACTTTTACAAATCCTCCTATGTTGGCACCATTCACGTAATTCACATAGCCATCAGGTTCTTTCCCGTGGTCCACACAGGTCTGGTGAATGTTTTGCATAATGGTCTGAAGACGGCTGTCCACTTCTTCTCTTGACCAGGGAAGGCGCATGCTGTTCTGGGTCATTTCAAGACCTGATACTGCAACTCCGCCTGCATTGGCTGCTTTGCCGGGACCAAAGAGGATTTTTGCATTCAGATATTCTTCAATGGCCTCAGGAGTGGATGGCATGTTAGCCCCTTCGCTGATTACCGTGCAACCATTTTTCAGAAGGTTTTTTGCATCTGCTTTATCAATCTCATTTTCAGTAGCCGATGGGAAAGCCACATCACATTTAACATGCCATGGTCTCCTTCCTTCATAATACTCACAGCCATACTTTTCAGCATACTCTTTAATCCTGCCTCTGCGAATATTTTTCAGGTCCATTACCCAGGCAAGCTTCTTAGCGTCAATCCCGTCCGGATCATAAATGGAACCTCCTGAATCGGACAGAGTGACTGCTTTGCCTCCCAGTTCAGTCAATTTTTGTACGGTGAACTGGGCCACATTCCCCGATCCGGAAACAGCGGCCACTTTGCCTTTTAGCGAATCACCTTTGGTCTTCAACATCTCATCTGCAAAGTAAACAGCTCCGTATCCGGTGGCTTCCGGCCTGATCAGGCTACCGCCCCACTGGAGCCCTTTTCCGGTAAGCACACCTGTAAACTCATTCCGGATGCGTTTGTATTGTCCGAACAAAAAGCCAATCTCACGTCCGCCTACACCTATATCACCGGCTGGCACATCTGTATTCGGACCAATATGCCTGTATAACTCGGTCATGAAACTCTGACAGAAACGCATTACCTCATTATCCGATTTCCCTTTGGGATCAAAATCAGAACCTCCTTTTCCTCCGCCCATGGGGAGGGTGGTCAGGCTGTTCTTTAATACCTGTTCAAAGGCCAGAAATTTCAGAATACCCAGGTTGACGGTCGGGTGAAAGCGAAGGCCACCTTTATAGGGACCAATGGCAGAATTCATTTCAATCCTGAAACCCCGGTTGATCTCAACTTCTCCTTTGTCATTGATCCAGGGAACCCTGAACAGGATGACCCTCTCGGGTTCTGCAATTCGCTCAAGGATCTTTGCATGTTTGTACCTTGGGTTTTCTTCTATAAAGGGGATCAGTGATTCGGCCACCTCGTGCACTGCCTGGTGGAATTCGGGTTCTGATTGGTTTTTGGCCTTGATTTGGGCCATGAATTGTTCAACTTTTGGATCCATGTCGGTTTTTTAATGGTTCAACTGCACGTAAAACTAGAATTATTTCATACAGTTTGACATGTCCTTTATCATAAGAAATATATGTCATTAAACATAATCTAACAACATAGAAACACGGACTCCGGATCAGGATAGAGTGATTCTGGGATGATAGCGGTTTCCTGGTTCGGCATGGATCCAATCCTTCAATTCCATTTCAAGCAGCAGGGTTAGTACGTTCTGGATGGGCAATCCGGAGGCAGAGCTCAACTGTCCGGGATCCATTCCCCGGTGATCGCTTATCAGGCTGAGGAGTTGCTTTTCATCGGGTGTAAAGGACAGGTTCCGGGGTGGCTGGAGCATGCTTTCCGTCCACCCGCTGTCCCAGTTCAGGTGGTGGATCACATCTTCCGGGGATTCCACCAGGGCAGCAATGCTTGATTTAATCAGGGCATTGCAACCTCTTGACCTTTTATCATCAATCCGGCCCGGGACCGCAAGCACATCTCTTCCATAGGAAGATGCCAGTCCTGCTGTAATAAGTGCTCCCCCCGTTTTTGCCGATTCAACCACCAGGGTAGCATTGGCCAGTCCGGCAATGATCCGGTTCCGGCGAAGGAAATTGTTGGGTTCGGGCCCCATTCCTGAGTGAAAATCAGTGACCAGGGCACCCTGTTCTATGATTTTTACTGCCGTTTCACGATGGGAAGATGGATAGATGGTCGACATGCCATGGCCCAGTACTGCAACGGTTGGGATGCCTGATTCAAGTGCTGTCCTGTGTGCAATCACATCAATTCCGTAGGCCAATCCGCTGACTATCACCAGGTCCTCCAGCATGGAGGCAAGCCCGGAAACAATCTTCCGGCATAAATCCCTTCCGTAAGGGGAGGCTCGCCGGGTTCCCACCACGCTGAGACTTCTTCTGCAATGCAGACCCTGATCGCCCCGTGTGAAGAGCACGATGGGAGCATCGGGACATTGCAACAAGCGTTTTGGATAGCCGGGATCCTCAGAATAAAGTGCGCATATACGATGACTTTCAATGAATTTCAGTTCCCGGTCAGCCTGTTCCAGCAGGGCTTTGGGATTAAAGGATTTCGTCCGACCGGGCCCAATCCCTTTGATCTGCTGAAATAACTCCCATTTTTTTTGTTCGAAGATGATACGGGCTGATCCGAACTCTTCAATAAGCTTTCTTGCTGTAACGGGGCCTATGGCCGGGGCCATGGT
>JBDLIX010000249.1:0-5688 GCA_039714655.1 Bacteroidota bacterium | reverse complement strand
AGCGACAAAATGCCCCTTTTCCACAAAGTAGAATTACGCATAGTTAAGTAGTTTTGGGTTAGTACTAAATAAGAAGTTCGTTTATAAATTGGTTTATAAATTGGTTTATAAGGGGGGTGCAAGTTGGTTTTAATATCTATTTTAACTCTTAGTTCTTTGTTATCAATTAGCCCTCAAAGAGCTCAGCAATGATATACATTAATCAGGAGATTTCCAACGAAACCCGATAATTATATCTACTTAGACACATAGTTATCTTTGTCTATCTATTGTGAATTACAATCGATTGCAATCTATTTTTATTATTCCTAATTTCAAAAAATATTTCCAATGAGTAGTATTTCAGTTTATGAGTGTAAATAGAGAAGTCACAATTTACGATATTGCCCGTGAATTAGGACTTTCACCTTCAACCATAAGCCGTGGTTTGAGAAGTCATCCGGCCATCAAGGATGAAACAGTCCGTAGAATCAAGGAGACCGCCGATTCCATGGGGTACCAGCAAAACACTTTTGCAAGCAACCTGAGGAGAAACAGGTCCAATACCATTGGGGTCATCCTGCCACGTCTTAGTAGTAGCTTCCAGTCGGCTGTAATATCCGGCATGGAAGAAGTTGCCGCAAAAAATGGTTATCACCTGCTTATAAGCCAATCAGGTGAGTCTGTAGAGAAGGAAAAAGTTAACATCAAAACCATGTACGATAGCAGGGCGGATGGATTACTGCTTTCGCTGGCAGCCGATGCAGAGAACCTGGATCATCTGGAATTGTTTTTGAAGAAAGGGATACCCCTGGTGCTTTTTGACCGGACGAAGGAGCATCCGGATTACGAATCTACTTCTGTAGTGATTGATAACCGCAAAGCTGGTTATGATGTGACCCATCACCTGATTGAACAGGGGTGTGAACGGATACTTCATGTATGTGATAATTTGCTGAGCAATGTATATACGGAGCGATATGATGGGTATAAGGATGCGCTGAATGAACATGGATTCACAGTTGACCCGGATCTGGTGGTGATTGACACGCTGGATGAAGGGTCAGGTGCCCGGATTGTAAAACGAATCCAGGCCATGGAGCGGCGACCCGATGCTGTTTTTGCTGCCAATGACATATCTGCAGTGACAGTGATTTGTGAGCTAAAGAAGGCTGGAATTATGGTTCCCCGGGAAATTGCTGTAGCTGGATTTAACAACGTTCATATTTCGAGGGTTGTTGAGCCAGAGCTTACCACCATGCACTATCCGGGTGTTGAAATGGGAAAAGTGGCGGCAACAATGCTAATCGAAATGATGAATCAGGATCAACCTGTGGTCGCCAGAACCATTGTAATGGAGCATGAATTAGTAATCAGGGGCTCTTCGTTAAAGAAAAGGTGATTCTACCTATTCAGGGATGCTTTCCACCTTATTAAATAAAAGAGGTGCTATTACAGGACCCTGGGTGAACTCAGTTTCCCAGCTTTTTTTTGCAGGATCGATAACTCCCCTAATCTTAATTCCGGCTGCCACATGTGAAACCAGCAATGTATCCCCTTTAAGGATGGCCTTATCCATGGGAACTTCAGCTCTACCCTGGTCGATGCTTGTCATTACAGCCTCCAGATTTCCTTCATCAGAACCGGTAAAGGTGAAAGCCAGCCTAAGTTCCATTGATTGTACCTTAAGGGTTCCCAGCCAGATGCCATCGATAGATTTCTTTTGCTGAGCAAATAATCCCGCTGTAAACAGAGCCAGCAAGAGAATGGAGATTTGTAGTTTTTTCATATTTTTCTGATGTTAGATTTCGAGGCTTCAATTTATTAAATTAATCTTAGTAGCGGATCTATTTTTCATATCTTCGGATTCAAATGGCCAGTAAAGCAATCTTTCATCCAATATTAATGCATTTTGCAGCGAGGCATTCAGGGTATACATACGGTGAATTTGCATCGAACCACCGGGCGCTGGTGGAGAGTAATATGAAGTGTCTGGAAGATTTTGAAATGGATGCGGTGGGTTTGATCTCTGATCCTTACAGGGAAACTTCCGCTTTTGGCGCCAAAATCACATTTCCTGCTGAGGGTGTGCCTCGCTGCATGAACATCCTGGTCAGGAGTATGGAAGATATTGAGAACCTGAAATCTCCGGATATATACAGGGCGGAACGCACATTGGACCGGATCAAAGCGGGTGAGCAGTTAAGGAAACAGGTGGGATCTTCGGTGCCCATCATTGGATGGGTAGAGGGACCGCTGGCCGAGAGCTGTGACCTGGCAGGTGTAAATGAAGTGCTGCTGAAACTATTTATGGAGCCGGATTTTGTGAAACGGATCATTGATAAGAGCATGGTAACCGCAAAGGAGTTTGCCAGGGCGCAGGTGGAAGCTGGCTGTGATATCATCGGGGTGGGGGATGCCATCTGTTCCCAGGTCTCTGATGAAAACTACAGAGAGTTTGTAAAAGAGAAACACCTGGAACTGTTTGAATTCATTCAGTCATTGGGCGCAAAGGTAAAGTTGCACATATGCGGGAATATTACCCACCTGCTGAATGATATCAGGGATGTAAATCCCGATATAGTTGATATAGACTGGATGGTGGATATGGAAGAAGCCCATGCAATTCTGGGGGATGAGGTTTTGCGTTGCGGGAACCTGGATCCGGTTTCAGTGATCCAGGACAAGGGCGTTGAAGAGATCAGGCGAGATACAGAGGAGCTCTGTAAAAAGGAGGAGGGTCGTGGATTTATACTCTCAGGAGGATGTGAGATCACGGTGAATACCCCGGTGGAGCACTTAAAAGTGATGCGGGAAGCCTCATCATGACCAGCTTCTTTCTCTGTTTATATTGGAATTTAAGATGTTATAAACAGTGTTGGCATTGGGGATCACCTGGAAATCAAACATTCCCACGCATATAAAGTCTGCCCCATTTTCAAAGGCGTATTTAAATCCATCTTCAGGGTGAATGGCTCCTGCAGCAAGTACTTTATAGCCGATCCATGGTGTTGTGCATTTCTTAAAAAAAGCGGTTACATCCTCCGACGAGGCACACCAGCTATTATCATGAAATTGATTGCGGTCCAGACTGCCATATTGAAGATCATGCATAAATTCATTTCGGTTTTCAGAGGGAGTAGCTGACCAATATTTGTCGTGATGAAAGGTTTTCATAAAAAAATCAGATTCTATCCCATTCTCCACACATGCCATGGGGACCTGGATCGCATGACCTGCTGTTCCGGCTATTAAACCCTGACTTCTGATAAATTCCATAGGCTTTGCCAGGTATTCCAAACGATTTTCGTACACCAGTTTATCAGCGATGCCACCCATAACAAACGCGCCTACAGCTCCCGCGTCAATAGCCATCTGAATGTTGGTCAGGTCATCATCCTTTGGATATGTCTGTGCTAACCATTGAATCTTACCCCCTCTTTTTCTATACTTTTCCAATATTCTGATGGTTTGCTCATCCGTTCTGAAAACGATTGTATTTATACCACACGCTTCATACAGCCACAGGGTTTCTATCACTTTTTCATCGGTGAAGTAATTCTTGATCATTTCTGATACATAGATCAGGTCCCGGGCATGGGCAAAACCGGCCACCAGGTTCCCGCCAGGCAACATCCTGCTTATCTCCACATGTTTGATTTTTCCAGTGGGAACTTTCCCCTTCAGTTCGCTGATATCCCACATTTTCGCACGCATTTGTGTGGCGCTGGTTGTGGCATCGGTCTGCTTTAAATTGTCCTCCTCATAGCTTAACCATCCGCTCTTTTTTGCCATTCCAAAAAATACAATTCCCAACAGGGGTACTGAAGCAAGATTTTTAAGCAGTTCTCTCCGGGTGGTTACAC
This sequence comes from Bacteroidota bacterium, assembly GCA_039714655.1. Taxonomy (GTDB): domain Bacteria; phylum Bacteroidota; class Bacteroidia; order Bacteroidales. The sequence goes on along the minus strand of JBDLIX010000249.1, from coordinate 1,843 downwards.
CCGATTCATGGTTCTCATTTGAAGGAAACAGGCGCTCCTTCCGCCGTTGAAAAAACCGCTTCATAAACCGGTCAAGGCTCCACAAGTACTCTCTCTTTAAAAATGCAAAGAGCAGTAATATTCCGGCCTCCACCAGATTCAGGTTGATAATGAAATATTGTCCCAGACTGGGCACGCTTGACTCCATAAAAGGAGGATTCGCTATGTAATACAGAAGCAGGATGATGATTCCTGAAATACTGGCAACTCTTGTGAACAGGCCCAGAAACAATCCCAGTCCAACCAGTATCAACCCCCAGATATTTATAAAATCAGTAACTGCCAACGCTCCAGGATTGGAAATGATCCAATGGAAAAATCCTGACAGGAGCCATTTTGATTCCATTAGATAGGAAGCGCTTGACCAACCGGGTGAGGCGAGCTTCGATACTCCTTCATATAGAAAATGCCATCCTACCAATAGACGTAAAATTGTCAAAATGACTTTTGAAAAGTCTGCAGGATGCTTTTCATTTGCTTTCATGAAATTTGAGCCGTTATTGTATTAATCATCAATGGCCTGGTTGACAAGCAACTGGAATCTCCAACCAGTGTCATCATTTACAGGGCCCTGGGTTTGTTTCATGAGGATGCCAATGGTCTGTTCTGCAGGATCGGCAAAGTACTGGGTATTGAAGTAACCACCCCATGAGAATGTACCCTCACTACCCAGGCCTCCTGCATCCTCACCTTCAGAGGTAATTACACCAAAAGCCAATCCGTAATACTCCGACTCTCCACCCCACAGTTCACCCACCTGATTTCCCATGATGGATTGGATGGTGGTTCTGCTTAAGATTCTGACTCCATTCAACTCACCGCCATTCAGATACATTTGAAGAAAAGTCGCATAATCTTTTGCTGTACTGGATAGGCCAGCTCCCCCGGAGAAGAACCGTTTTGCCCCCTTAATGGGATAATCTGTATCGTAAAAGGTGACCGGATAACGAACCCATCTCCCTTTTTCCTTTTTTTGCACCGCAACCAGCCGGTCTGCTTTTGATCCGGGCAGGTAAAACCAGGTGTCGTCCATGCCGAGAGGATCAAACAAACGCTCTCTTAAAAACTTATCAAAAGGCATCCCTGAAACCATTTCAATGAAATATCCTAACACATCAAGGCCTTCGCTGTAGGTAAACTTCTCGCCTGGATTGTGATGCAAAGGCAGTTTTGCCAGTTTCGTCACACTCTCTCCAATACTGATGTTTTCAGTGGTAAACAGATCAGTGATCCCCGCTTTTTGATAGATCATCCTGATACGCTCATCTCCGTCGATCACACCATATCCAAGCCCCGATGTATGGGTGAGCAAATGCCGTACAGTTATCTCTTTATCAGCAGGTACGGCGGAATAACTGGTGTCTTTGTATGTGAAGGATTTCAAAACCATGGGATCTTTGAATTCGGGAATGTATTTTGAGACGGGATCATCCAACCTGAATTTCCCCTCTTCCCAGAGCATCATTACGGCTGTGGAAGTGATGGCTTTGCTCTGTGAGGCTATGCGAAAAATGTCATCTTTCTTCAGCTTTCTGTTTGATTGGTTGTCAGCCATCCCATACGCTTCATGCAATACAATCTTGCCATTTCGTGCCACCAGTGCCACAATGCCAGGCAGATCTCCGTCTTTCACAGATTCCTGGCACATGGCATCAATCCGGTTTAATCTTTCCGGAGAGATACCCACACTTTCAGGGGCTGCTGCGGATAAGGGGGCAGACCTTTGATTGGATTTGGTTTGTGCATTTACAGAGATTGTAATTATGACCAAAGAGATGGTGATCAGGAACTTCATACAGGTTTT
>JBDLIX010000248.1:0-5753 GCA_039714655.1 Bacteroidota bacterium | reverse complement strand
AAAAACGCCCACCAAAGTGGACGTTTATTAGTAAACGGAGGATCTGAGATCCTTTGTATAGTTCTTTTATCCCTGCAGTTTGGGTAGGTATGCTGCAATTAAACCAACAGCCTGGTCTTTCTCAATTTTTCGCGCTTTTACAAGGATCGTCTGATTTTGATACTCCTCTGCGTTGAATCCATCTCTAATGGTGGCGCTGTTAAACATGGCTTTACGTACACCAAATCCATCCTTTGTGCAGTTATACCTGAACCAGTAGTTGTTGGTAAAAGCAATGTAAGACTTGCAGAAACCCTCATCCAGGACAGCAATCTTCATATTGTGCTTGGGATTGTCGTAGTACACATTATATACTGTGTACTCTTCGCCCTGGTAATGATATACATCATCGGTACCAGTAACGACAAAATCACCAGCAGCAGTGTTGGTAGTTCCGCTGACATAAACTTCAGAAGCTTCGCCATCTGCAAACAGTGCTGTGGAAACAAACATGAGGGCAATTGTAACTGCTGCAAATCTCTTTAGATAATTGAGTGTTGTTTTCATAATATTAGATTTTTCAGTGTTTTATTTTTGTTGACTTCTTCCAATATATTTCAATAGCCGTGCCAAAGGGCTTATAGCCCTGATTATATGTTTATTACAATACTTTTAGGGAGTTTTTGAAAATTGTTAATTCCGCCCGGAAATGAACACTATTGTACGAATCTGGATGAATGTAAACGAATGTTAATTTTTTGACAATCTGAGTATTATATATCAAGATGGGCCGACGGATATCCGCCGGCCCATCCATAGGAGGAAGTCGTACTATTATACTTAAGGTTGGATCAAGTGGTTACACCTTTAACTGGGGTACATAGGAAGCGATCAAACCGACAGCCTGTTTCTTCTCAACTCTCTTTTTCTTCATAAGGACTGTCTGATCATGAAATTGCTGGGCATCAAATGCATCTTTTGCCCAGGGATTTGAAAACATCACTTTTCTTACGCCAAAACCATGCTTATTGCAGTTATAGAAAAACATAAACTCACCGCTATATGCAACAAATGAGGTACACTTTCCTTCCATATTCACTGCAATTTTCATGTTCATATCAGGATCATCGTAATAAACCCTGAAGACTTCATACTCCCTCCCCTGGAAATGGAATATGTCACTCGTTGCCTGGACAACATATTCTCCTGCAGGGGAATTTGAAGAACCTGTAAGGAACACTTCTGTGATCTCCCCATCTGCAAAGGCAAATGTGGTTGAGAGACACAGTGCGACGACAATGGTCATCACCCTTTTGAACAAACCAACCTTCTTCATAGCGTTAATAATTTTGATTCTACTATTAAAAATATCGGTATTAACCGGGAGTCTCAAATAAGATCAATCAACTACGTGAAAGAGAAGATATACTACATGTTAAATGGTGCCAACGACAGTGCCAGAACTTAAGCTGCCACCTGGCCTATGATAAGGTCCACTGCGTACACATCACCAATGGGACGTGCATTGAGGTAATACTTTTTTCTGAAAGAGTTATCCAGAAGCTTTCGGACAGCCTCAATGCCCAGACCAGTATGTGAGTCAGATGGATCTTGGGTGGGAGTGGAACATGCCTGAACTGAATTTCGAATTTTCAAAAGGATTTTATCATTTTTCACCACCAGGTGGATGGTGATCCAGCCATTATTCTCACACTTACGGATCCCATGTTTGAAAGCGTTCTCGATCAGAGTATATATGGCAAGAGGTGGAATGGATACACCCTCGGTATCACCTTTCACCTGAAAGTCCATCATAAAAGAACACTCACCAAGCCAGATCTTTTCCAGTGCAATATAATCTTCAATCAGTCCAACCTCCTCCGATAATGGGATCATATCTTTTCTGGAATATGAGACCACCCTTTCCAGCAATTGCGATAAACCGGCAATAGCTTCCGGGGTTTGGTCCGACTTCCGAATGGAAAGAGCATACAGGTTATTCAGAGAATTGAAAAGAAAATGTGGCTGCAACAGGCTTTTGAATAGCTCAAGATTATTTTTGCTAGCTACCTGTTGATGGTAATTCCGAGAAACCAAATATTGATTTATGATCATTCTTATTCCTCCTCCTTTGTACCGTCCCTGTACAATCCATTATCTTACAGGTAAAGTAACTCATGTTCTGTGCCAAATTGATCAAGTCGCTGATTATGTAATCCTTAATAATAATTGCTCGGTTTTAATTTGTGTTAAAATCGTTCGGTTCTGTACAACCATGTGCGCATAGGTACGATTCTGATCACAACTGAATGCTGGTCTTTTGTGTCAAATCACAACTTAATGCTGCACTTTTGTGTCAACAAGTTACACTTGAATATGAAGAAAGTCTAACACATATGTTTCAATAATTGACACATATGTTATATTATATCATGAAGGAAATGGTGTAGAAATAAAAAAACTTGCCGTCGAAGAAGTTACTTATTAAACCTAAAACTTTGATAAGACAGCTGACGGCAAGTTTGTATTGATGTGCATAGAGTCAATTCAAAAATATATCTCATAACTCGGCTATAAAAACTTTTTCTGCCTACGACCCATTATGCCATGCCAACCGCATCTGGTAGCTTGTGAAAGGTATTTACACCAGATGGATCACCATTTCTGATAATAACTGAGCATCCATAGTTGTGGGGTTCAAGAGTGATGGTGACTTTACCCTGGTAACACGACTCCAATTGCGCTATGGTTTTCAAACACTCCTCCATATGATCGTCAAGCTTTTTTGACCCACTGTTTAATACCTGAATGCTAATCATATTGGAATACCCTGAAGCCTCAATATTTAATTCAGGAATCGACCGCTCTTGGGAGAATCTCCTGAAGATAAGGTCCACCAGTGAGAACAAGATCATGGGTGGCAGGTTAATTTGTCCGGGATCGCCTGATATAAAAAACTCTACATCCGGTTTACTTTCCCTGAGTATTGCCACCAGGGAAACAAGTTTCTTTACCAATTCAATCTCTTTCGAAAAGAGTTGTTGTTCCTCCCCGTGATAGATCATTACCTCATTTAATAGTTCAGAAGTCAATGCAATGGCATTTGTAACATCAGAAGAGGAGTGATCCACCATCCAGTCAATTTGGTCAATAGCAAAAAGAAGCATCATGGGTTGGACCCTGGTCATTGCATCCTCCATCTGAAGTTGAAGTTCCGACTGTTGTAATTCTTTCTGTATGACATCAGCCAGGTACCAGTTCCTGACAGTTCTTGATGCCAGGAATACCATCACAATATAGAGGTTACCGAGACCACTGCGAATCACATTTCCAGGTGCCAGGTAATCCTTGGCGACCGAAGAACCAGTAGGATACCATTTAAATATATATTCGTTGCTCAAGAGCAGTTCGAGCACCGAAAACCCATAAAACAGTCCCATAAAAAGTAGAATGAATATGGGGTAGTATTTGTGGGTAAAAAATTTTGGAATGAGTCCATAAGCTAAAACATAAGTGTGAGTAACAAAAATAGGAAGGGTGAGTACATAGTAAGAGAACCATCCGAAATATACATCTCCTGATTCACCAAAACTCTTGATAAAGGTAAATCCCACCACCCAGCAAATCCAGAAGAGGACATGCCTCCACGTCCTGCTATCTGCCATATCTACCAACCTATCTCTTATCATTCTAAAGGCTCACATTTAATTCAACAATATGTTTATTCCGCTTCTCCCTGATGGCCAGTCTATAGCTATTGGGGTATTGCAATTCAAGTCTTCTTAAACTGTTCTCATTGGCATTTGACTTGCCCTTGGACTTTGGCTCCTGCAGTTGCTCCGATACAGAGTTTGCTGCCATAAAAAAGAGCCTGGAATCTTTGATGGCCAATTCAATGTTGATCCACGATTTTCGGGGATCCTCCCCTGCTCCGTGAACAAAACAATTCTCAACAAATGAATAAAGGATAAGCGGGGAAATTTCAAATCCCTCAAGATTCCCTTGGGTCTTGAAGGAGATATTCAACCGGTCGCCGTACCGAAGCTTCTCAAGTCCAATATAGTTCTCTATCATCTTTACTTCCGTGGTCAGTAGCACCTTGTCCCTTTTACTCTCAGTAAAAAGATAGTGCAATATGGACTTCAATTTTTCCACCGTCGATTTCAGAAACTCAGGCCTGTAAATGGAAATAGAATATAGATTATTGAAGTTGTTAAAGATCACATGAGGATCCATCTGGTGCTCCAGCAGTTTTAATTCAGCCTCCAGACCTTTCCTTCGCAACTCCCTGATATTTGATTCCAGAAGATAATGGTCCCGTGCATATTTAACCAGTGCAAATATGGCCACGATAAAGGTCATATCCTTGGTGTTAACCAGTATTGATGAAAGGGAACCCGTGTTCCCTGACAATGTGTTTTCCGGAGAAATAGCCTGATAAAAGATAAAATCAGAAAAAATAAATTTCAACAGCGACAACCCGATTCCAGTGAGCAGAAACAGAACTATAAAAAGAAGCACCTTTCTTTTCACCAGATAAAATGGAATAAGCAGGTATACAGTAAGGTAGGCATAACCGAAAAAGAATAGGGCATTTATAAATACCTGGATAAATCCATTCAAAAAGCTCGTTGAATTGTCTGAATGTGAATGGGCAACCCAGGAGAACAGAAGGACCATGATTAGAAACAGTGTAACATGCCGGAGAACCCTATAAAACAGCTTTTGACTGATCAAAAAATTGTACATAAGTTAAAAATAACTATGCCAGGCTGTATTACCATTTATTATCAACGTGACAAACACAATCGTATGTAAACCGGGAAAAACAAGGCGTAAAAGTTGTTGACTGATAGTTATCGGCTGTTGCGGGCTTTTTAATTGCACTTTACTGAAATGTTTTAAGAAAAGCTCGTAAATTTGTTATGTTGACGTAAAGTTCGTAAGAATGTTTTCATGTTTATTGCTTATTAACCCTAACCAGGTCGCAGTTGGCTATGCATTAGACTACACAGACCTGTAACATGACAAATACATGAAGACAAGATGCCTGATTGTTGATGATGAACCGCTGGCCAGGGAACTGATCAGGGGACATATCATAAAGCTTGAAAATTTCGAAATAGTAGACGAGTGTGACAATGCCATGAAAGCTATGGATGCACTTCGTAACCACACTGTCGACTTGATGTTCCTTGACATCAAGATGCCCCAGATGACAGGAATTGACTTCCTCAAAACCCTGAAACGCCCACCCAAGGTGATCATCACCACAGCATACAGTCAGTATGCCCTGGATGGATTTGAATTGGATGTGGTCGATTACCTGATGAAACCTGTCACCTTTGAGAGGTTTTTTAAGGCCGTGAATAAGTATTTCCAATCGGGGCAACCCGAAACGGTGGAATTGGAAGGTGGAAATGGAAAGAATAATGATGCTTTTATTTATGTCAAGGAAAACAAAAAGGTCATCAAGATCTTCCTGAAAGAGATCCATTTCATTGAGGGACTGAATGAGTACATCAGGATCCATACCGACAACAGGCGGGTGGTGGTAAAGAGCAGTCTTCAGAACATCGAAAACAAGTTGCCCTCCGAGCAATTTATCCGGATCCACAAATCGTATATTGTATCCATTCCCAGGATCAGGGCATTTAATGCCACCACCATTGAACTGGAAAATGCAAAACTGAGGATTGGCCGAAACTATAAAAATCAAGTTTTCAGCGCACTTCACTACAAACAGGATATCTAACATGCAAACAATGTTTCAG
>JBDLIX010000247.1:0-5793 GCA_039714655.1 Bacteroidota bacterium | reverse complement strand
CGATGAAATTTATTACGATAATAATGTTGGTATTGGAACAACTAACCCGGCATTTGAACTTGATATTGTCGATGCCTCAACAGCAGCTTATGCAAGAATTCAGTCAACTGCCAATAATGCTGCAATGGTAATTGAAAGAGCTCCCTCGGGCGATATGGCAAGTACCATTTACAAAACCGGTGGGGCCAATTCATTTTACACCGGGTTGTTGAGTTCAAACAGTTATAAAATTTCAACTACAAATCCAGTTTTAAACGGGCTGGAAGTTGAAATAGACGGGGATGTTAACCTTTCGGATAATCTGTTGCTGGGCACCGGAAATAAAATCGGGATAGGAGTATCAAATCCTACTAATACAATGGAAATAATGGGTGGTGATATTACCTATCAAAAATTGTATCATACTACATCAGGAACAGGAGCAAACAATGGATTACTATTAGGAATAAGGGAATATAAAAATAATGCATATTTATGGAATTATGAAGATGGCCCAATTTATATTGGCACTAACAATAATGCCAGAATGATTATCAATTCGGATGGAGATGTAGGAATTGGAACTACAACCCCGGATGCAAAACTGGATGTGAGCGGATCTGCCAAACTTGGCCCTTCAGGAGTGGTTTTTTCTGAAATTCGAGAGTTTACAGGTACAACCGGCACCGGGAATGCTATAGAGGTAAGCTATCCAAGCGGATATACATATACAAACACAAGGGTATTAAGTCTGGAAGTAAAGTATGCTAACGCAATGTGGTGTTCTATGGGACAACATCTTGGATCATCACCAAGCGAATATAAGGTGTCATGTACCTTAAAATCTACTGCCATAAGAATTTATTATCCTGACGATGCCACCATGCACAATAAACCTTTCAGAATGATATTAATGAAAGCCGAATAAATAACCTTGTTGTTATAACATAATATTAGTATCATGAAAAGAATATTCATTTTAAACATTCTTATCTTGAGCTGCGTTATATTGACTGCTCAGGAGGTGGTTTCATCAGGAGGTGAAACAGGCACAACAGCCGGCTACGAAATTTGCTGGACTTTGGGAGAATCGGTAATCGAGACCGTTTCTGACGGAACTAATACACTGACACAGGGATTTCATCAAACAAAATTAACAGTTACCTCAATTAACGAGTTTGATATTTCGGGAATTGAGTTGAAAGTATTTCCAAATCCAACTGAGGATTTTGTACACATTCATATCAGCGAAGTCGTTGAAGAAGTGAGCTATGCAATTTATAATAGCCTGGGAAGTCTGGTGGAGAAAAAAGAAATTAACTCAACCAAAACAAAGTTAAACTTCGCACCATATGCCAGCGGTACGTATATTCTCAGGCTGACTCGTAATACAAATGAACCTTTGCAAACCTTTCAAATCATTAAGCGATGAAAACAATTGAAGCTCCTCGGAGCAAGCTCCGAGGAATCTTCGATTGATTATTAATTTTATTTGTGCTCGCTAACCCCGCAGCAATCTACGGGGAACCGAGTTTACGAGCTCGGCGCAGCCAATGCGCGAGCATAATTCAAGATCTTCAGTAGAATAATCCGTCAATACTCCCGTCAACATCAATAACGAAGCCCCCGCCGGTCCGAAGACTAATGGGGGCTTTCGCGGTTTGTTGGATGCCACCTGCTCCATTGGAAACTAGCATGGCCGAATTGAAATACAGGCTTATCAACTTGTTATACAGGCTGTTATGTAGGCATCAAAAATCTGAGTGAGTATTCACAAAATAATAGTAACTATGATCAGAGATGCTGGAACATGTCTGAAAAAGCTCCTACTTCCTAACAGAAAAAGCCATCAATATATCTCCCCGCCGTGCATACATAATACCATCATAGATTGACAAGTGTGCCCAATGCTGTCCTTTTCCCTCTGTAATTTGGAATGTACTTATCATTTCAAAATGATCCGGATTTGGCCTGACTAGCGCAATATCCCCATTTCGCTGTGTATATATGTACAGCATATTGTCTGCAGTCACAATTGATCCCTTATTGCTCCATTCATGGACATAGGTTACCTCTCCGGTATCCCAGTTCAAGCATACCCACTTGCCCATTGAAGGATTTATATAATTTGCCCCAAATATATGATCACCCACCAGGACAACACCTCCATGTTCATTGTCAAGTGTATAACTGATCCATTTTTCTGAAACACTGCGTCCAGCTGAGTCCATCTTCAACATGATTGCAGGATATTCATAGCCCTTTGTAATAAAGATCTCATCCTCTTTGTATATTGGACTATTAACCATGCATACACCGTCACCGGGAGTACCTTTCTCCCGCTGAGGATCATAATGACAGTATTGCCATGCAATTTCCCCTGTCTCCGGGATCAATGCTGCAATACGAGTGGTTGTTCCAACAAGAACATATCTGAAGTCCTTATAACTGTACAATACAGGTGTGCAAAAAGCCTTTTCGCCTTCTATAACATCGCTCTTCCATGCAATGTCTCCGCTTATCTTGTCGAATGCTACCACTGTGGTTGATTCTCCGGTAGGTGTACATAATACTTTGTCGCCTACGATCAGAGGTGATTCAGCTGTTCCGAAAGGAGAAACCTTCGCCTTGAACTCTTTATTAGCATCAAAACTCCAGAGGAGAGCTCCGTCCTCAGCATGGAGACAGGCAAGCATTCCATCACCACTTACAACATACACACGCTCATCATCAATAGTTACAGATCCTCTCGCAGCAGGATATGCCTGATCCCAGCCATGACCGTAGGCTGTCTGCCATTCAATGTTCCCTTCCGTATCAATGGCTGATAAATACTCCATGCTGTCGATTTTCCCGCTAATAAAAACCCTGTTACCAGAAGCTACGGCAGAAGACCAGCCATTACCTATGTCCTTAACTGAAAACAACAACTCAGGTCCTTCTTCGGGCCAGACTCTCAAAAGACCTTCTTCAACGTAATTTCCATCACGGTTAATTCCTCGCCAATTCACAATCTGACAATGAGCAAACTGGACTATTGAGAGAAGAAACAAGCTAAGCGATATTACTTTCATATATTAACATATTGATAATCAGTGAAAATAAATATACCGCTTCTGTACAAGAAATCCTATTTCTGCAACGTCCAAAGTATTCTTCAGTCTTTAAGAGTAAACACCTCAATTAAATAAATCATGATGAATATAAAAAGATTATTAGCAGGAATTATGCTGGCTCTTACAATAGCCGGCACCACATTTAGTCAGGATATAACTCAGGTTGTACGGGGAAAGATAGTTGATGAAGAGTCACAAATGCCATTGCCCTTTACTACGATTGTCATTTTAACCTTAGACCCGGTAATGGGAACCACATCAGATGATAACGGTTTATTCCGACTGGACAAAGTACCAGTGGGAAGGCACAATATTCAGGTGTCCTTTATGGGATATGAACCGAGGGTGATTCCAGAGCTTCTTATAACATCAGGAAAAGAAGTTGTACTTGACATAGGGTTGATAGAAAAGGTCGAAATGATGGATGAAGTAGTAGTGAAAGCATATACCCAAAAGGATAAACCGTTGAACAGTATGTCGACAGTTAGTGCACGCTCTTTTTCAGTGGAGGAGGCACAGAGGTACGCCGGCGGATTTGATGATCCTGCGCGTCTGGCTTCCTCATTTGCGGGTGTATCCACCGGATATCTTGATGACAATGCAATTATCGTTCGCGGCAATGCACCCAAAGGATTGCTCTGGCGACTGGAAGGTATTGAGATCCCTAATCCTAACCACTTTGCAAATATGTCAACCTTTGGTGGCGGAGGAGTATCCGCTTTGAGTAGCTTAATGCTTGCCAACTCCGATTTCTTCACCGGGGCTTTCCCTGCGGAATATGGAAATGCCATGTCAGGTGTATTCGATATCAAATTAAGAACCGGGAATAATGAGAAACACGAACATGCAGTACAATTAGGAGCCCTGGGTCTCGATCTCTCTTCAGAAGGGCCCTTTTCTAATAATAGCAGAGCATCCTATTTGTTTAACTACAGGTACTCCACTTTTGGATTGATCAAGCCAATTCTTCCGGAGGAAGCTAATATCCCGGTTTATCAGGACCTGTGCTTTAAGATCAATCTGCCCACTGACAAAGTGGGCATTTTTTCACTTTGGGCACTGGCAGCTGACGATAAAATCAAATTTGAAGCAGACGCGGATACATCGGTATGGAGTTATGCTCATGATCAGGAAGTTGGGTATGCAACACAAAAAATGGCAGCCATTGGTCTTAATCACAGGTATATTCTGGGAGGTAAAACATATTTAAATTCCTCCCTGGCCCTAACGGGAGATTACACCGAGTTTGAGTTGGACTACCTTGATTTTGATCTCACCCCAAATGCATCTCAATACATTAACAACCTGAATACAAAATATACACTGACATCCACACTCAACCATAAATTTAACGCTGCACACACCAACCGGACAGGAGTCATTGTAAACAATCTGCACTATAACAACTTGCTGAAATATGCACCCTCAATTGGAGATAATCTGGTGACTGCGGCTGATGAGAATGGTTCATCAAACCTCATCCATCTCTATAGCCAATCCAAATTCAATCTCTCCTCCCGGTTTGTATTTAACCTGGGAATGCATGGACTATATTTTGATATGAACAGAGAGGTGGTATTGGAGCCAAGAATGGGAGCCACATACCATCTCACGAATCGTCAATCCATTAGCCTGGCCTATGGGAAACACTCACGGCTGGAACCGCAAAGTCTGTATTTTGCACGTGTTATGGAGGGCGATAAGGTAACATTCCCAAACAAAACTTTGTCCCTCTCCAAAGCACACCATTTTGTGCTTGCCTATGATATCAGCCTGAACCCCAATGTCAGGTTGAAAGTGGAACCCTATTTTCAATATCTCTATGATATACCTGTATCACCCGATAACAGCTACTCTACAATCAACATGGAAGCAGATTGGTACTTTACAGAGAAATTGGTCAACCGTGGTACCGGGACGAATTTAGGGATTGATCTTACCCTTGAACGTTTTCTTAAAGACGGTTTCTACTATCTGTTCACAGCCTCATTATTTGAGTCGAAATATGTGGGGGGCGATGGAATTGAAAGAAGTACAAGGTATAATTCCAATTATGTCGTGAACCTGCTGGTTGGTAAAGAATGGACCATGGGGATTTCAGAAAACAAATTTTTGGGTGTCAATGCAAGACTAAATATGCTGGGTGGCCAAAGAGCATTCCCCCTGGACAGAGCCTCCTCTTTAACACAGGGAGATGTGGTTTACGACTATTCCAGGCCATTTGAAGATCAAAAACCAAATATATTTCACCTGAATGCTTCCATTACCTACCGGATTAATAAAAAGAAGCATGCAAGCATCTGGGCCATTCAGGTATTAAACCTGTTGGGGGCCGAGGAGAACTATGGATATGCCTTCAACTACAGAACGGATCAGCTTGAGAAAAACGAGGTAGTAGTGATTGTTCCCAGCCTGAGTTACAAAATCGAGTTCTGATTGGGCCAACTGAGTACAGCGAGAGAGTATGGTGCGATCGACTTAGAATCCATCAACACTCCTGTCAACATAAATTGGAAAGCCCCCGAAGACACTAGGTCTAGCGGGGGCTTTCGCGGTTTGGTGGATGCCACCGGCCTCATCATAAAAAACGGTATCCCACGGAGAGTCCGAAACCGACATTTCTCATAACGGAGTCGTCATCATTTGGATTCATGTTCAGCAATCCCTTCTGGGTGTTCAGTTGAAAATATAGCCCCAT
>JBDLIX010000246.1:0-5906 GCA_039714655.1 Bacteroidota bacterium | reverse complement strand
CATGGAGAACGACAGTGTGCAGGTTACCCTGCTGGCCACCGGCGCCCGTGTGATCGAGTACATCGTCAAGAGCCGCAATGACAATCTGTTTTTCAAATTATGGCCTGAAAAGGCGGTTGATGACAAGCGTCCTAACCGGAAACTGGGTTACTATCCCTATGGAGGATTCGAGGATTTTCTGGGACAGGGCAGCATGGAGACCCATCAGGTGTATGATGCCGAGATCGTTCAAAAAGAGGGCGACTATGTACGGGTGAGAATGTGGACCGATTATTTTGGGAATCGATTGGAGAAGACATTCACCCTGTATGGGAATTCCCCGTTGCTGGAGGTACGGTTTGCACTCACCTTTATAAATCCGGAAGCCAATATGTTGGGACCACAGCCCATCCTGGAACTGGGGGAGAAACACTGGACAGAAGATGTTTTCACGGTTCCTGAATTGGATGGATTGCATGAATACCGGATGAAACCCGAGAGGTATTATGGTCGCATATTCCACCTGAAGGAGGGATGGAATGCAGGGTATGATACTGAATCAGATATTACCTTTGTGGGCGCTTTCCCGGTGGATCAACCCCTCTTTCTGCATATGTGGATGAATCATCCCAGCAACGGCGAAGCACATCACTATTATACAGAATTCCAGCCATGGCTCTTTATTGATCAGATGAACACCACCTATTTTACATACTATTTATGGGGAGCCGGGGGAGCCTGGGAAAATGGCGTAAAAGAGTTAAGGGAAAAGAATCTGATCACTGTAAGTGAGAAATAATATTTTAATGGGTATTTTTGGGCTTCAATTTTTTAAACTCATCACAATTTTTTTATAACAGCATGGATAACAAGATTCACACACAAGCAGCAGATAACATTCGCATACTTTCAGCAGCCATGGTCCAAAAGGCCAAATCGGGTCACCCCGGAGGTGCCATGGGAGGTGCCGATTTCGTAGAGGTACTTTACTCCCAATTCCTCAACTTCGATCCCGATGACATGGCCTGGCCCATGCGTGACCGCTTTTTTCTGGATCCCGGACATATGTCCCCCATGCTTTATGGCATTCTTGCCCTCACCGGGAATTACACCATGGATGAGGTGAGCAATTTCCGCCAGTGGGGGAGTCCCACTCCCGGTCATCCCGAAGTGGATGTAAACAGGGGTGTGGAGAACACCTCGGGTCCCCTGGGTCAGGGACACACCATGGCCGTTGGAGCTGCCATCACTGAAAGGTTCCTGGTGGCACGGTTTGGTGAGTGGATGGCGCACAAGACCTATGCGTTCATCTCCGATGGAGGGGTACAGGAAGAGATCTCACAGGGAGCGGGCCGTATTGCCGGTTTTCTGGGTTTGTCAAGCCTGGTGATGTTCTACGATTCCAACGACATTCAGCTCTCCACCCGCACCGAGGCTGTTTCGGCCGAGGATACTGCAAAAAAATATGAAGCCTGGAACTGGCATGTGGTCACCATCAACGGCAATGACCCGGCACAGATTAACGATGCGCTGCAGTCAGCCCGGGAGGAGAACAAGCGCCCCAGCCTGATCATTGGAAAAACCATTATGGGCAAAGGTGCTTTGGATGAACAAGGTGCCAGTTTTGAGAGTCAGACCTCCACCCACGGAATGCCCCTGTCAGATGCAGGCGCTTCCTTTGAAAAGAGCATTGCCAATCTGGGTGGCGATCCGGAGAATCCATTTGTGATCTTCCCCGGGGTAAAGGAAGCTTATGAAAAAGTGCTGGACCAAAAGCGCAAACAGGCGGCGGAGAAGAAAGCACTACAGGCCCAATGGGAGAAGTCCAATCCCCAGCTGGCTGCCAAACTTCAACGTTTTCTGGAAGGAGCCCTTCCTGAGATTGATTTTGCTGCCATTGAGCAAAAATCCGGGGCTGCCACCCGTGGTGCATCCGGTGCTGTACTGGCCAGTCTGGCAGGAACTGTGGAGAACCTGATTGTGGCTTCGGCCGATCTTTCCAACAGTGACAAGACCGATGGTTACCTGAAAAATACCACGGCTTTTGCCAGGGGTGATTTCAGCGGCTCTTTTCTGCAGGCCGGAGTAAGTGAGCTTACCATGGCTGCCATTGCCAACGGAATGGCACTTCATGGTGGAGTGATCCCGGTCATCGGGACATTCTTTGTATTTAGCGACTATATGAAACCGGCAGTTCGGATGGCTGCCCTGATGCAACTGCCAGTGAAGTATGTCTGGACCCACGATGCATTCCGTGTGGGTGAAGACGGACCTACACACCAGCCGGTGGAGCAGGAGGCTCAGATCAGGTTACTGGAGCATCTGAAAAACCACCAGGGCAAACGCTCTATGATGGTCCTTCGTCCGGCCGATGCGGCGGAGAGCACAGTGGCCTGGAAGATGGCCCTGGAGAACGATACCACCCCCACGGCCCTGATCCTCTCAAGGCAGGGAGTTCCAGATGTGCCGGCGCTTGCCGGTTCAGACAGGTATACCGATGCCCTTCAGGCAGAGAGAGGTGCCTATGTGGCAAGGGATTGTGAAGGCACACCCGATGTGGTGATGGTTGCCTCAGGATCCGAAGTGGCTACGTTACTTGCCGGAGCTGATCTGCTTCAGGAGAGGAAAAATCTGAAAGTGAGAATCGTATCCGCCATCTCCGAAGGGGTTTTTCGTGACCAGGAGAAGGCCTACCAGGAGCGTGTAATTCCGGCGGGTGTTCCTCTGTTTGGAATGACAGCCGGATTGCCGGTGACCCTGCAGGGACTGGTGGGAGCGAATGGAAAAGTATTTGGACTGGAGAGTTTCGGTTATTCGGCCCCTTACAAAGTGCTGGATGAGAAACTGGGCTTCACCGGTGAGAATGTATACGGACAAGTGGTTGAATGGATAACCTAATCAAAAACAGGCAATATTATAAATTTTGTTTTTACGGGTTTTTAAAAAATCTACGTTTTTTTGATGCATTCTTTATCCTTTTCCTGCTTGAGAAAGGGTTGCCTTTTACGCAGATAGGAATTCTATATGCTGTTCGCGAGATCGTAATAAATATTTCCGAGATTCCATCCGGCCTTATTGCTGATACCTATGGGAGAAAAAGATCCCTGACAGGTTCATTTCTTTTTTACATCATCTCATTTGTGATTTTTTACCTGGCCGGGGGATTCTGGTTATTTCTTCTGGCATTTGTTTTATATGGTATTGGTGATGCTTTTCGTTCAGGAAGCCATAAGGGCATGATCATGGATTACCTGAAAATGCATCAATGGGAAGGACAAAATATCAATTACTACGGGCACACCCGCTCATGGTCTCAGATGGGTTCTGCCATATCTGCCTTGATTGCAGGACTCATCGTATTTTACAGCGGAACCTATCAAAATATTTTTCTCTATTCCATCATACCTTATCTGTTAAACCTGCTGTTGATCCTATCCTATCCGGAGCAGTTGAACCGATCCTTTGAGCGGTCGCATCACAAGGGTGGCCACAGACTCAGGTTCACCATGGTTTCATTTTTCAGGATCATTCGACAACCGAAGGTTCTAAAGATTGTCAATGCCTCTGCCATTCATACAGCTTATCTGAAGGCTGTTAAAGATTACATCCAACCTCTGATGGTAAATGTTGCCCTTCTCATTCCCATCATGCTTCACGTTGAGGCAGAAAAGAAAAACGGGATCATCATTGGAGTGATTTACTTTCTTATTTATCTGTTAACCTCTCGCGCATCACAGCTTTCATCAAAAGTCGTTGTGCAAAACAAAAAGAGTATTTCCTTTATCACCTTACTTTTTGGGTTTATTTTTGGAATCGCAACGGGTGGTTTATATATCCATGGTTTTTGGATCATTTCACTGATTGCTTTTGTGGGAATATTCATTGTGGAGAATATAAGAAAACCTATATTGACAGGTTTTATTGCAGATCAGGTACCCAATGAAATCTTAACGTCGGTTATTTCGGCAGAATCGTTAATCAGGACAGTGATAACAGCCATACTTGCGTTGCTCTTTGGCATTGTCGCAGATAATTTCGGAATTGGGATTTCCTTTTTGGTCATTTCTCTATTCCTTGCGCTTATTACCGTGATCATCAATGAAAATGCACGAATGCACAACAAAAGGAGTTTAGTTTAACATATGAAGTTAGTTTAATATATAATGAGGTTGAGAACCATTTTCTTTCTATTTCTCATGGCCACAGGCACCTTCGGGGTCTCCGGTCAGAAGATTCCATCCCAGAAGCCGAAGCTGGTGGTGGGCATTACCATTTCGGGGATGCGTTATGATTACCTGTCGGTCTATTGGGACAAGTTCGGGGACGATGGTTTCAAAAAGATGGCCTCCACGGGAGCCAATTGTAAGAATGCACGGTACAACTACCTGATCACCGAACCATCGGTGGGTTATGCAACCATCGCCACCGGGGCAAAGCCCAGTGCTCACGGCATTGTATCCGATTTTTGGTATGAGCGTCTCTCCAACCTGATTACCTATAGCCTGGATGATGATAAGCAGACCACCATTGAAGGGAGCTATGGGACCGGAATGTTTTCACCAGCGGCTCTGAACAGTCGGACCATATCCGATGAATTGCGTGTCATCAGCCGTTTCAAGTCTAAATCCATCGGCATCTCCATGGATCCACAGGCAGCAGTGCTGATGGCCGGTCACACCGCCAACGCAGCATACTGGATCGATCCCTCCACTGCTTCATGGATTTCCAGCAGTTATTATGTGGATTCGCTGCCCGGGTGGGTACGGGATTTCAATGACAAGAGGTACCAGGATGTTTACCTTGAAAGAACATGGGAAACAGTGTTGCCTATTTCTGAGTACGGTGAGAGCATGCTGGACAACAATCCCTATGAGAATGGGTTTGAGGGACAGATTACCTTCCCCTATGACCTGGCAAGGATCAGTACAAAGAACCGTACAGAAACCGATTACTCGGTGCTCATGACCACCCCCTGGGGGAATACCTATACCAAAGACCTGGCCATTGCAGCCATCGTCAATGAGGAACTGGGACAGCGTGGAGTGAGTGACATGTTACATATCGGGTTCAACGCCACCAAGTACCTGGCAGATAACTACAGCACCTGGTCGGTGGAGATGCAGGACACCTACCTGCGCCTGGATCAGGATATCGCCCACCTGCTGGGGTTTCTGGATGACCAGCTGGGACTGGAGAATGTAGTGGTGTATGTGACCGCCGAAAATGCCCTGGCCGATGATCCCCGTTATCTGGAAGAGAGCCGCATCCCTTCAGGTTTTTTCAACTACCGGACCACCATCTCCCTGCTGAAATCCTATCTGAATGCCATTTATGGTCAGGGCGACTGGGTAACATTTTACTATGCACAACAGATCTACCTGAACCACCAGCTCATTGAAGATTCCCGGTTGTCACTTGAGGAGGTGCAGGACCGGGTGGCCAGGTTTATGATCCAGATGGAGGGCGTATCCAACGCCCTTCAGGCCTATGTGCTTCAGCGGAATAGCTTTACCGATGGGGTGCATGAAAGGATCCAGAACAGCTATTATCAGAAACGTTCCGGGGACGTGATCATCAATTTGACACCCGGCTGGGTGGAGCACTCCAATGTGGGGCGGAATGGATTTGCCGAATTCAAGTTCGGTCCCCATGTACCCCTGATCTTCTATGGCTGGAAGGTGAACCGCGTAACCATTCCGGATAAGGTATCGCCCACCGATATTGCAGCCACCATTGCCTATTTCCTGGAGATCTCAATCCCCGAGAATGCGTCGGGCAAGGTGATTTCCGATCTTGTAAAATAATAATCATCCATTGATTTCCTTCCGCAGAAGAGAGAACTCTTTGACCATTTCGGGCTGCTTCTCCAGTACAGTTCCCACCACGATCATGTCGGCACCTGCATTGTATACCTCCCTGGCACTCTC
>JBDLIX010000245.1:0-5987 GCA_039714655.1 Bacteroidota bacterium | reverse complement strand
CTGAACCAGTTCATGCGCATCTTCGGAAACTTTGAGATAACCGACAGCAAAGGCATACAGACGTTCCTTATAGGACGAAAAAATATGATCGAAAGCAGAGAAGCTTCCATTTTTCAATTCGATGATATACTCTTTCTCCTCTTTTGGCATAGCAGATAGTCTTGCCAATATACGATTTCTATAATAATTTAGCCGCTGCCTTAAAACTGGTACGACTCACCGGGGAAAAACGCTACCAACACTTTCAAATATTGATTCTTTTCATTTAAATAACATGCTAGAATGGCAGTAATAATAGTTTTGCGTAACTAAGAATGCACAATATTTGGTAACAATGGTGCAGCTCTTACTGTGTGCGGAGAACTATCCTAATAGATTTTTTTTGATAATGCTGATGTGAATGCTGTTAATAACCAGGATAAAGTCCGGTCACAAAGCATTTTCTATTCGTGGCTTATCCCCCAACTCTTATTTGGTTCCGGCCCCAGGTCAATTACCAGTTTTCCGCCTCCGGCCAGTTCATCATGCCTGAACCAGAACTTCCTATGGTCTTTTCTGTTCAGACGGGCAGACTGGATATACATGTTCTCAGGCGAATTATTCCGTGTCACAATTTCGAACTTCCCCCCTGGATAATACCTGGGATCAAGATGGATAATTATCCGGTCAAACACCGGAGAGGTGATCTCATAAACCGGTTCTACTGCCGCCCCCCCGTCTACGGAAAACAGCCCGATGGCCATCAATACTCCCAGAGCGCCCATCTGTCCCTGGTCCTCATCCCCGTTATAGCCCGAATAGGGAGTGATGCCCCCGAATGCCTTCTCATGCACTTCCCTGACCCATTTCTGGCTGAGCCAGGGTGCTCCTGAATAGTTGAAAAGGTGGGCCATCTGGGTACTTGGCTGGTTCTCGTAATCTACCCAGGACCAACCATGGTTGCCATGTTCGGCAATGAAATTATTTGCAGAGGCCTTTTCAAAGGATGAGTTCAGAAATTCTGTATATGCCTCCCTGCCACCGAAAAGTTCCATCAACCCCGGCATGTCGTGGGGAACAAAATTGGTATATATGGCAGAGTTGCTCTCGCAAAACCCTGTTGTGACGGTAGGTCCCTCGCCCACCGGGGCAAATTCTTTCAGCCAGTTGCCATCCATGTCACGGGGGTACATGAAGCGGACCGAATCGTTCCACATGTTCCTGTAATTCTTCGAGCGCTCCATCAAACGATTGTAATCCTCCTCTTTCCCCAGGGTAAGTGCCACCTGGGCCACACACCAGTCCTGGTAGGCATATTCAAGCGTCATAGCTACCCCGTCCTTATCCCAGCCGTTGCCTTCAACACCTTCCGGCACATACCCTCTTTTAACATAATATTTCATTCCTCCTCCGGTGGAAGGATTTTCAAACTCATAACCTGCATGGTCGCGAATTCCTCCAACTTCCGTGTTTTTCAATAAGCCCTCCCAGGCCAGGTCAATATCATAGTTGCGTATCCCTTTATTCCATGCCGCTGCAAAAAACGGTGAGGTCTGGTCGCCCATCATCACATAGGAATAATCTCCGCCGGCCGGTCCCCGGGGAATGAGTCCCCCGTGCCTGTAGATCTCCAGCAGCGTATTGCAGAATTCATCCATAACTTCCGGGTAGGCAAATGACCATAGTATGTTAATCGTCCAGTGGCTTCCCCAGAAGCTGTCGGAGCTATGGTGGTTGTACTGCGGCTTTCCTTCGATGTCCGTTGTGACCTTACGGATGACCGGCTTATCCCCGGTCATATCACAATAAGATCCGTCCACATCGCTTACAATCCTGCGGCCCAGCAATGAATGCCACAGGTCGGTGTAGAATTTGATCCGCTGTGGTTCGGTACCCCCTTCAACCTCAATTCTTGAAAGCCACCTGTTCCACTCTTCACGCGACTCTTGCCTGACCCTGTCAAAATCCCAGTGTGCCAGCTCTGTTTCCATATTTTTACGCGCATTCTCCATACTTGTGTAGGAGATGCCAACCTTCATCAGGACCGGTTCCTTCAGGCCTTTGGCAAACTGAACATAGCCACCTGTACCGGGGCCTTCGATACTGGAGGATTCAAGAACCTCACCATCCTTCCATCCACCAAAATTTTCAAATGGACGGTCAAAACGGGTTACAAAATAGACATAAGTGTCATTTTGCCGGCGCCTGGTTTTACTCATCAGGGAATAACCTTCGATTTCCGTATCACTTACTTGCGAAATCTTCGCAGTGGTTACCGGCCCGTGCCCCAGGTAGGCACCCACGTCGAAAAGAACATAACCATCGTCCCCTTCCGGGAAGGTATAACGGTGGAAGCCTGTTCTGACTGTTGAGGTCAGTTCGGCTGTAATACCATAATCTTTCAGAAAGAGTTTATGGTATCCCGGGGCCACGATCTCATCCTCATGTGAAAACGCCGATTTATTGGCTTCCATGCCCAGGTGCCCCCTGAACTCACCGCTTGTGGGCATGACAGGTATGCCCGACATCTGCCATGCATGCAAATGGCTGAAACAGCGCACATGTAATGAATCATATAGATAACCCGAGTTCCAGCTCCCTTTGGCCCAGGTATCGGGACTCAGGTTAACCAGGCCGAAGGGTCGGCAGGCCGAACTGAAATAAAACCACCTCGATTTATAGCTGTCAATCAGCGGATCGACATAGTCAACCGGTTGCTTACCGCCAGGTCCTGTACATGTGGATGAAATAAATAGCAGGACTAAAAGTCCCAGGCCGGTGAAGCCTGTGGTTTTTATAAATCTCCGCCTGCCAGCACTTGCAGCATCTTTTGAACTCTCCATAGTTGATAAAAATTGTGTGAATGATATCGCTTTCGTTTTATGTCAAGGTTTTTAGAAGCCGTTCTCTTGAATTCAGAAATATAGAATTAGTTTTTTAAGAAAAATTCTATAGTTTTCTCTACTGGGTTCTGTCGCATCTATTAATTCATTCACTAAGATATTCCTTTAAATCCCGTTCTATGCAGCTAAGGAAGAAAATGATTTAAACATACTTTTCTCTTGAGTATTGAGTTGATTCTTCTTGATCATATGGACTATCTCTATTCCTGTTAAGGTTCTTCTCGCTGACTCAAATTCCTTGAACCCTAAGCCCTGTTGAATGCGCCATTTTATAAACCGATGGTCCTGTTCCACTTTATTATTCAAGTATTTACATTGCCTGATTTCAATATTGGTAAATGATCTTTTGTTATATAATCTGATCGTAATTTTAAATATACTGCTTGAATGATAATTGATTTTGGAAAGCAATGACCTTTTGTATCCATTTATGCATTGTTTAGTTCTGCGCTGAACTAAAGAATTTATAGTTTCAATTCTACAGATGCGACAGAACCGGAGGAAGCTTACGTGTGGTTTGATGAGAATCTGGCTGTGTAGTTAATGCGATAATTTTGAGACTATGGTTGTGTTATAGCCCGATTAAAAATATAATATAGTATATTTTTCGTACATTGCAGTCATGATTCACAGAAGTATTGACAAACCTTTGTATCAAAGTCTGGAGCGAGAGGAAATTACCATCCTGGTTGGAGCGAGACAAGTAGGAAAAACCACTTTGCTTCAGAGCATAATGAATACCCTGAGGCAACATGGGGAACGTGTACTTTTTCTAAATATGGATATAGAATCAGATGCAAGGATGCTTGATACACAGGATTACCTGGTGAGAAGGATACGGTTAGAATTCGGGGAAAATTTCGGGTACGTTTTTATCGATGAAATACAGCATAAGAAAGATGCAGGACGGTTCTTAAAAGGATTATACGACATGCGGCTGAACTGCAAGTTTGTAGTCACCGGCTCAGGCAGCCTTGAGCTTAAAGAAAAAATAAGTGAGGCACTAACAGGACGGAAACACCTGATCGAAATGTACCCTGTAAGCTTCCATGAATTTGTTGATTATAAAACAGCATACTCCTATTCTGACCGGTTAGATGAGTATTGCCGGTTAGAAAAATCACAGGTCATGGGGTTCTTAGATGAATATTTGGCTTTTGGCGGATATCCAAAGGTGATCACTTCAGACACATCAGCGTTGAAGTATGAAGTAATGGAAGAGATATTTTCTTCCTATATCACCAAAGATATCACCTACCTGCTGGGTGTCAGATCGCCTGATAGATTCATAAGGCTTATTCAATTACTGGCTGTCCAGTGTGGAGGAGTACTTAACTATGCACAATTGGCAACTGATGTTGGAATTGCGGTTGACACTGTGAAGAATTACCTGTGGTATGCCGAGCAAACATTTGTTATTGAAAATGTTAAACCCTTTTTCACCAATTCAAAAAAAGAGCTTATAAAATCGCCAACGGTCTATTTTAATGACCTGGGCATGTGCAATTATGGAAGAAACCGGTATGGACTTCCTGTGTCGGAATCAGATGGATTTCTGTTTCAAAACTTTATATTCCAATTGCTCAGGAACAGGTTCAAAAGAGGTGTTAGCAAGATCAATTATTGGCGGACCAAAGATAAAGCAGAAGTTGATTTCATTATTCATGACAAGGGTGAGGCCATCCCTGTAGAGGTAAAGTTCTCAGAATCTAAAAAACCAGCTATAAGCCGGTCTTTCCGGAGTTTTATTGATAAGTATCAACCTTCAAGAGCTTATGTTGTGAGTCTGTCGGATGCAACCGAGATCATTTTAGGACCTACCCGTATTGCTTTTATTCCTTTCTGGCACCTTATGTTTGAATTTCCTGCTTAAGGATGAATTAGTCAAGGCTTAGCAACCATTCTTTAAATACTGGATTTGTGATTTTGTAACCAGCCTCTGTTTTATAGATGAGTCCCTTCTTTTGCAACGATCTTATTGCCTCATTCAACGAAGAACTTACCGGTAGGTCATACTTATGCCTGATTGATCCGGAAAATATACCTTCTTCATCTAATCCTGCAATGGCTTGAAGTGTAACTCTTTGGGAATTTGTTAACTGGTCATAAACATCTAAAAAAACATCTATCTGAGAGATCATGATTTTTTTCATCCAGAGATCCGGAAAACCAGGATCGTTCTGATCAATACCTGATCTTACAAGATCAAAAACAACTGATGCAAAATATTGCGTAAAATGAGGTTGACATTCGGATCTCTCCAATATATTATCAATGGTATCCCCTTCAATGGGAAGGCCATTTACGCTAAAGTTTTCTGCTATGAAAGTATAGAGTTCATCCCTGTTGATGACGGAAAGGTTCATTTTTGCAGCAAACTCATAAAATGGTGACTTCAATGAAGTGAAGATTTCCTCCATTAAAGATTGCTTGCTCCCTAAAAAAATGTATGAAATGTCTCTGTGCCTTTGAAAAGATGACCTCATCCAGTTTAGCAGAAATGGATCGATCCTCTTTATCTCCTGAAATTCATCAAATGCTATGCATATTCTTTTTGACGATCTTAATGAAACCTTATTGGGAATTTCAAGTATGGTTTCTATATCTTCTTGTTTTTCTACTTTATGGATATTTAATGAGAAACTTGGGCTCCCAGACTCATCGAACGAAACCGTTGGCGATAAATGGCTGAAAGCAGTTGAGAGTTTATGTATTAGCTTCTTAATATCAACCTTCCAGTTAAAGAGTTCTTCTGCAATTGCTTTAGCGTATTTTCTGCTGAAATCATCTTTAGACTTAATATTATATAGGTCAACATATACGCATGTTGTATCTTTCAATTCCCTGAAAACTTTTTCAACCAGGGAAGTTTTCCCAAACCTCCTTGGTGAAAACAGCCAGGTTGAATACCCATTCTTTATCTGAGCCTTTAGATAGGATAATTCCTCTTTTCTGTTACAAAAAGCCTTGTCATCAATGACAACTCCATACTGAAAGGGATTTATTATAAGCTTTTGCATGATACAGGTATATATAACGCAATAGTACGTGTCGTAAATATACGTGTCGTAAATATACGAATCACTTGACAATAATGCAAAAACC
>JBDLIX010000244.1:0-6039 GCA_039714655.1 Bacteroidota bacterium | reverse complement strand
GAATGTATCAACAACCGGACAGCGCAACAGCAGAAGCAGTACAGTTCAACGGAGCCAGCCAAGTAACAGGAGCTCGGTCCAGCGCAGCAACTCCACCAGTAGAAAGAGCACTCCTTCCGTCCAGCGTGCCAGTAACAGCAGGAGCAACAGCAGAAGCAGTACAGTTCAACGGAGCCAGCCAAGTAACAGGAGCTCGGTCCAGCGCAGCAACTCCACCAGCAGAAAGAGCGCTCCTTCCGTCCAGCGTACCAGCAACAGCAGAAGCAGAAGCAGTACAGTTAAACGGAGCCAACCAAGCAACAGCCGGAGCTCGGACCAGCGCAGCAGTAGTAGGCGAAATAGCGGAGGTAGCCGGAGCAACGGTGCATCACGACGATAACTGAATCCCGTTCGCGAATTATCAAATACTCAATTAGCATCTGCTTTGTTAGATCCTTCTTCTTGCCTTTTAGAGTTTATGCTATCTGGAGCAGGTCAACTTTACCCGGGGGAAACTATTCATTTTAAAACAGTGCTTAGAAATTAGTAGGTTTGTATTATTGCAATCAATCCATAAAACCGCTAATTCAAAACTACCATGATTAAAAGAAAATTATACGTCCTGGCCCTCTCTGTCATCCTCCTAACCGGATGTGCAGAACTGAACAAGATCATTGAATCGCTCCCTGTGGATGTCCCCTTAACGGAAGCGGAAGTGGCAGAAGGCTTAAAAGAGGCCCTGATCGTAGGTTCAAAGAACTCCTCATCCATCCTCTCAGCAGTGGATGGTTATTACGGGGATGAACTGGTGAAAATCCTGCTGCCGGAAGAAGCTTCCGTAATCGTCGATAACCTTGGCAAGATCCCGGGAGGAGATCAGCTGGTTGAGGATGTGGTCCTCAGGATCAACCGAGCAGCTGAAGATGCGGCCAAAGATGTAGCGCCTGTCTTTGTCAACAGCATCAAGCAGATGACCATCGCCGATGCTTTTGGCATACTTAACGGGGCCGATAATGCGGCTACGCAGTACCTCATCAATACAACCCGCACCGATCTCTACAACCTGTACAGGCCAAAGATCAGTCAATCAACGGAAAAGGATATACTGGGAGGGATTTCCACCAAAGAGTCCTGGGAGACCCTTACGGGAAAGTGGAACATATTTGCCACCTCCATTGCGGGAAAACTGGCCGGATTCGAACCGGTAAATACCAATCTGGACGATTACCTGACCAACAAAGCACTGGATGGCATGTTCCTGAAGGTGCAGGATGAAGAGAAAAAAATCAGAACAAACGTATCTGCCCGCATCACACCGTTGCTGGAAAAGGTCTTTGGTAGCCTGGACAAGTGATCGGGTAAGATTGGGAGGGACTGGATTGCCCCCATTTTCCATTGAGAAGGATGCATGGATGACCATGCTCCTCCGCATGCTCTTTGCTTCAGAATATCAGGGTATTTCCTGAGTCAGCCAAAATCGCCCTAAAGTGGTCAGGTTGTGGGGTCTTCGTCATATTTGGGGAATAACAGTCAGCATGCTATTGTTGGTTAACAATAATACTGGAACTGGTAGTTTATTCGAACTCCCTGTTCGGGACTCACACATATTAAGGAATCCTGGTCCAGCTGAGCTCTGGTGTGACGTCAATCACTTCGAATTGAATGATTCCGTAGTTCATGTTCCAGATGAAACGGTAAATATCGTCATCTTCAGATATCCTGTCCGGATGGATCTGGTAGGTGAAACAATTTCGATATTCAATTTCGTTTATCACTGTATCGAAATAAGTGCCTCTTACATGCGGGGAGAACGCCACATCCCATGTTCTGCCATCAGTACAAAGGCGCTCTATTGTAGAGTGAGGATTAAATGTACCCCATGTGAAGATCCTCTGATCAAAGATGAGTTTATAGCTTATATCATATATACAATCCATACCTATGTGCTTGTCCCAGTCATCCTTTTCGCAGAGGAATTCAATCTCGCAAATTTCAATGGAGTAAATGTCGTTGGAATCGTAAAACAAGTTTTGCCTGGTTCCGGTTGCCCAGCTGTATGATATGTCATTTACCATAAAGCTCAGGACTGAACCATCGGTACACTGATAAGAGAGGCTAGCTCCCTCTTCAAACAGGAATTTTAGTTCTCCGGGAATTTCATAGTACATATGATTACTTTCAATATTTTCAGTGCCTTTTTTACAGCCTGATAAACCCAGAAAGATCAGGAAAAGAACTTTGATTCCAGGGAGGAGAAAAAGACTTATATCAGTCTGATTATCCATTATATGGCAAAGTTATGGAAAATCGTTTATACTGTAAGCATTGACTCCCGGCTTTCCGGTAAGAAAAGTACTTGCCAGGTCTCGGGCGATTCTGTGATGGCCACTGGAGAACACTCGGAGAGATATACCTACTTCACTATGCCGGATAATTTCCAGCTTTTAACTCATTCATCAAGCGTATTCGTTTTACATAAACTCAGATTCTGAGGACCTCGTAATATTTAGTCCAATAGCAAGGTATAGCCTAGAACGGAGGTTGAATAGAAAACTAACAGGATGAAGGAAGCGATTGTAATAATTACAGATGGTCCGCAACCGGCGGGGTAACACTTATATGTCCATGATACAACCTTATTTGAAAAACAGAGAGCTGGTTTACTAATGCTTGAGGGGAGCATTTCTACAAAAACAACGGATTCTATAGAAGCAAAAAGAGCATCAAGCGGCGCAAAAAAAATATGCGTGCTGCAAAAAGAAGGAAATACTGGAAATAGATTACTAAGTGAAATACAGTCCAGACAAGCTCAGTTTCTTACTTGTACTCCCGCACGATAACAACATCACTACTCCAACAACCCGGGTCAGTCATTAGATTGGTTGTGGTGCCACTTGTGCCCGCAACCCACATACTTACAGTATGCGTTCCTGCCGTTAATCCGGTAAAAATACCCGTTATTGAAACAGTAATTCCATCATTTCCTCCTTCACTTGCCTTTAGAGAAGCCCGGGCCCGTCCAACAGAAGATGGAACGTCGTCTATCCGCAGTTCAAATCTTGCCCCGCTCCCTCCGAAACTACCAGTCACAGCAATACGTCCGTTAAAAGTTGCCTCAATAAAAGAGCCGTCGTTCTCCTTCGAAAAACTCCCAATGTCGGTCAGTTTTTCATAGGTGTTTCCTACTGAAGCCAGGGATTTGCATGTTGAATTCAGTAATGTTATATTTTCCACACCTGTAACACCATAACCGGAAAGAGTATTCGGTTTATCGGTGATGCCACTCCATGTTGTTGTACCTGCAGGCCCTTCCGGACCAATATCACCTGTATCACCTTTGTCTCCCTTTTCACCCTGGGGTCCTGGATTTCCACTTTCAGCATATAAGGCATATGGTACACTTAACAGCATGGAAGCACCCATGGTGGTACCATTTACAATGATCTCCAGAAAATAAGACCCGGTTGACCAGTCGATTAATGAAAACTCCTCCGGACTAACTGATCCAACCTCCAGATTTACCAGTCCAAATGCGTTGGTCGTGGTATTGTGCACCTCAGAGTATACATCAGTCCCTGTTACACTGCCCTGGTGAATCACCATTTGAACACTTACATTTTCGTTAACCCGAATAGCTCCATCGGCATCACGAATGATTGCCTGATAGCTAAATATCCCGGGAGCCTGCCCAAAGAGAGACGCTACGCTTATCAATAAAAGCATTGAAAATATTGTAGTAATACGAATAATGGTAGTTTTGCTTTTTTTCATGACGCTAATTTTTTGTGATTTTAAATGACCTTACATCCTCCTCTTTCCACAATACTTTGAGAACATATAATGAAGGCTCCAGATAGTTGAAATTTATCTCAGTTTCCGTGCTTACAACCTCCCTCTTTTCGATGATCTTTCCCGTCATATCTATTAACATATAGGAGAAATCCTGATATTTCTCTATTTTCAATATGACATACGCTTTCACTGGATTAGGGTAAGCAAGTATTTCAATGCCCTGATGGAGGAGAGGCTGATTACCAACAACGACAATTTTTGATTGATGAAATCCCTGTGTCAAAATAAGGTCAGGTGAACTAAAAGTGTTGTTCATAAATTCCCCCAGGGTAAAACTGATGGAACCGGTGTTGTTGTTGTATGACTTGCCTAAAGGAGAGATCACTTCCTGTTGCTGTGCAAACACAATTATGCACCAAAAGCTAAAGAATAATGCAAAGAGTTTTCGGAGATCCATATACGGTTGTTTTAAAAGATTTCGTTAGCCTGTTAGGGCTGTCAGGTATTGGGATTAAGGTTGATCATGTGCAATTATATGGTTTGATTCTACGATTGAACTACATAATTGTTTCCAGGTTCATTGAATGAATCAGACTATCATCTAATTATCATTTCATTAGGGAAATAAAATGCCGTTAATTAAAATTATTCTGCATAAGACTCCTGTAAAGACAATTGAATCTTTTAGTTTACCATAGTGTGGAAACAACGGACTAAGTGACCACCTGATTGTAGGTAAAAGCCTTCCTATTGCATGAAGGAGAATTGCAAGGATCAATACCATATATCTACTGATCCATCGTTAATTACGAATTCACTTCCTTTTAAAGGTAGAAGCCACCAACCTAAAGAGTTTGCAATTACCCTCATATTCTTCCTCTGCGAATCCAATTATAATGTAGTATAGGTTATCACTGAATAGCATCACTTGATAAATGAACTCCTCTGTGGAATCATCTTTCTGAATACCTATTGCAGTTATTTCGTAACCATCTACATCATCAATTTCGATTCCTTTAATTTCGAGAATTTCAATATCAGAGTACTGTGAGAATTGTTTCACCCGGTTTATGGCATATTGCTTAGTATCGTCGATTTCCACTCTTCCTAAAGAACTACCAACAGCTATAGTTGATTTATCATTTGATTGCGTGGGAATGTTGCCATCTACCGTGTATATCAACATATTCGATATAGTATTGGCATACTTCAATTTGGTATCCGTAACATCAAGCTCATAGGGTAAATTCTCAAAGAGATCAACCTCTCGCTCGCTTTCATATACAACAGATAATAGGACATTCCTCATGTCTGCTGAAAGGTCATCTACAAACTCTTTAGGGAACATCGCATTGACCATCACTGTGAACTCATCCCTTCCAAAGATTAGCATATATTTGGAGAACATTGTGCCCTGAGCAAACTGTTCACCTTCCATATAAATCGAGGACATATCATTTACAAATAGATCAACTCTCTCCCTAAGCATAACACCTTGAGATTTGAGAGCTTCTTTTGTTAAACCGGATTGTACCTCTTTAAATGGACCTGGTATTTCCACGACCATTATCGAAGATTGACTTCCAGCTTGTTGGAATCCATTGAATTGAGATGCAGGCGTAAAACCATTAGGCGGTATTAGACTGACTTTCGTGCCCTTTACCAGAACATGAGACTCACTTATTGAATTGGAGAGTGTCATATTTTGTTTTATCTCTTGAGCAGATGTCAGCCCTGTGAAACAAAACAGGAATAAAAGCATTGTTCTTTGAATCATAGTATTTCAAGTATTAGATAGAAAATACCAAACCCTTATTCTAAACATGGAAGAATAGCCTTTCGGTTATGATCAGCCATAGAGACCGTTGGGGTTGATGGCGGCACTAATCTAACGAAAAATCTGCGAAAGAGGTTGCACTGAATTGTATAGTGAAAAATTGAATTGTTTCACCCATGTTTCACCACGCAACAAAAACAAAGGAGATAAAGCAAAGCCTAATCTCCTTATTATCAATCTGTCGGGGTAGTAAGATTATTCGACTTCGTCTCATGAGCTCGTCGTTACTCCTCGATTCGAACTTACGATCCCCTGCTCCCAAAGTAAGTTCTAAATTTTAATCCATCTCATTAGCAAAGGATGGTCAACGCTTCGGTTTTTCCACACTCTTCCTGGAATCTTCAATTGACTTCCTTGTACTTTCCGGTCCGTAAACTAAACAATATCTTCTACTTATCGTAAGAATGCCTAAAGGCTCCTAATATGAAAGC